>CACZPK010000132.1 GCA_902783035.1 Oscillospiraceae bacterium | reverse complement strand
GGGATGAAGGAGACGGTCGGCGCGGTCTGGCAGACGACGATCTGGATGTCGTTGCCCTGCATCTGGCGGATCAGGTCGGCGTCGCCGCCCAGGTCGCCGTTGGGATGATAGTCGATGGTCAGCTTGCCGCCGGTGATCTCGTCAACGCGCTGCGCGACATATTCACCGAAGAGCTGGCCCGCGGCGCCCTTGCCGGTGCTGTCCGCGCCGATCAGCTCGACGGGGTCAAGGCTGGCATACGCATCCGTGTCGGCGGGAGCCGCAGGGGTGCTGGGAGCTGCGGGGGTGCTGGTGCTGGGAGCCGCGGGGGTGCTGGAGCTGCCGCTGTCTTTGCTGCCGCCGCCACAGGCGACGAGCGCCAGCGTCATGACCAGCGCCATCAGGATCGCAAGAAACTTTTTCATGTTTTTTCCTCCATTTTTGTTTTTTTATTGTTTTACGCCCGCATGGGCGAAACAATCGGGTGGGGGTTAACGCCTCTTACAGCAACGCCGTGGAGAACCACTGGACGTAGGTGATGATGAACAGGGCGATCAGGAACGCAACGATAAACGGGATCGCTTTCTTTGCCACTGCCATGGGCTGCTCCTCGGCGAGGTTGCCCGCCACGAACAGGTCGAGGCCGAAGGGCGGGGTCGCAAGGCCGATGGACAGGCAGCAGACGAGGATGACGCCGAAGTGGACGTCGTGCACGCCAAGCTCCTGCACCGCCGGCAGCAGCACGGGGGCGAGGATGATGATCGCGGGACCGGTGTCCATGACCATACCCAGCAGCAGGAAGATGATGACGAGCACCGTCAGCACCGTCCAACTGGAGTGGAAGTTCTCGGTGATGAACTTGGTCACCGCGCTGGTTGCCTTGGTCAGCGAGAGCACGCGACCGAACGCCGTGGCAAACGCCAGCACGAAAGCGAGGCCGCCGTAGGTCTTGACCGACGAGCAGAGCATCGGGAGCAGGTCCTTGAACTTCACGGACTTGTAGATGAACAGCGACACGATCAGCGCGTAAAACACGGAAATGACCGCCGCCTCGGTGGGGGTGACGAAACCGGCATAGATGCCGCCGAGGACGATGATCGGGCACATCAGCGCCCAGAAGCTTTCCTTGAAGAGCGTCCAGAAACCGTTGCCCTTAAGCTCGTCCATCTTGGCATTGATGAGGGCACGGTCCTCGCCCTTGGTCTTGCAGTAGAACACCGCATAGGTCATCATGAACAGGCCGATCAGGATGCCGGGGAAGATACCGCCGAGGAACAGCGCGCCCGTGGACACGCCGGTCGCCAGCGAGTAGAGCACGAAGGGGATCGACGGCGGGATGATGACGCCGAGTCCGCCTGCCACTGCGATGAGGCCCGCGCTCCATTTACGTTCGTAACCCAGCGAGACCATGAAGGGGATGCACATCGAGCCGACCGCCGCCGTGGTCGCCGGACCCGAGCCGGAGATCGCGCCGTAGAACAGGCAGGTCAGGATGACCGCGCAGGGTACGCCGCCGGGGATGCGGCCGACGAAGTAAGCGAAGAAGTTGAACAGTCTGCGGGAAATGCCGCCCTCTGCCATGATGACACCGCCGAGGATGAACAGCGGCACCGCAAGGATGGGGGTGGAGTTTGCGCCGGAGAACGTGTTGTTGAGCACCTGGACGATGGAACCGCCCTTGCCCATCAACAGGATCGGCGCCAAAGAACCGAGCACCATGGATGTACCGATGGGGATCGACACGGCAATGCCGACGAGGAAGACGACAAATACCAATAACGCCGCACTTGCCATTATGCCTCGCCTCCTTCCGCACGTTTACCGGCGTCGGCCTCTTCTGCCGCGTCGGCCATGGTCTGCTCCAGCGTGGAGAGTTCCTTTTCGCTGAAGTGCATGACATGGATGATCGCCATTTGGATGCCGCGCACCACGCCGAGGCCGAAGCCCACGATCATGATCGAGTAGATGATCCACATCGGCCAGGTCATTGCCGGGGATGCCTCCGCGCTCACCTTGATGCTGGAAACCACCGAAATCGAGTGGTAGAACAGCACAGCCATGACCAGCGCGTTGATGAGGTCAATGAGAATATTGAAGATCTTGCGGACCACCTGGGGGAACATGTCGACGATGACGCTCACGCGGAGCATGCTGCCTTTGCGGATCGTGAACGGGAGCGACAGGAACACGCTCCAGATCCACGCGAAACGGCAGAACTCCTCCGGCCAGGTCAGCGCGTCGACAAAGGACAGGTTGCGGAAGATGACCTGTATCAGTTCGACACAGGAGATGAGAACCAGAAGCACGACCAGAATCGCCTCTTCAAAGTGCTCATCCAACCATTTCAGGACTTTCAAGTTACCTCCTCCATTCCTTTTGCTTTGCTTGGACAAACCAAAAAAGTTTTATATTGCCATCCCGCGGCCGCCGAACCGGCGGCTGCGGGATCAGGCTACGAAACAGACGGCGGTTTTACTTCTGCTCCGCCATGATGTCCATGAGTTCCTTGCGCATGGCGTCGAGCGGGGCGCACTCGCCGCCGGTCCAGAGCTGGATCTGACGCAGACCCTGATAGAGCGACATGTCAAGGCCGTTGATGGTCTTACAGCCGACTTCCTTCGCCTCGCGCAGGAAACGGGTCTCGGGGGGGTTGTAGGTCGCGTCGAAGCAGACGTGGCTGGGCTTGAGGAACTTCTTGTCGACGCAGGTGGTGTCCTCCTTGCCGCGCATGCCGGCGCCGGAGAGGTTGAGCACGATGTCGGTCTCATCGAGCGCCTTGACGATCGCGTCTTCGTTTGCGGCACGAATGGGAACGCAGATGCCGGGATAGTACTTGTCCAGCTCGGCGCACAGCTCCTCGCAGGCGCCCGAGCGGGAGCAGATGTAGATGCGCTTTGCGCCCGCGTTTGCCAGCTCAAAGCAGACGCTGCGGCCCGTGCCGCCCGCGCCGAAGCTGAACATCGTCTTGCCCTTGAGGTCGCCGAGCGTCTCCTTGAGGGAACGCAGCGCGCCGTAACCGTCGGTGTTATAGCCGATCAGCTTGCCTTCGGCGGTCTTGACGACGGTGTTGGACGAGCCCATCTTCTTGCACAGGGGGTCAAAATCGTCCAGATAACGCATGACCTCAACCTTGTTGGGCTTGGTGACGGCGCAGCCGGCGAAAGCGGGCATATAGCGCACCGCGTCGATCGCTTCACGCAGATGATCGTTGCCGACCTCGGTATAAAAGTACACCATATTATAGTTGGCGGACTCATAGCCTGCGTTCTGCATGCGCGCCGCGAAAGACTGGCTCAGGGGCGTGCCGATCAGGGTGATGAATCTGGTGTTGATGTCGATCTTCATGGGGTGCCCTCCTGTTAAAATTCATGAAAATTAGTAAAAGGTTCTTTGCTTGTGAATGATTGTATTTGAAAATAATATATAATTCTAATGCCATCTTTTCATAAAACAATGAATTCTCACCATGTTTTACACTGCCAGGAGTTTTCTTTCCATTTCGCACAATAAAGCCTTCCCGCTTTTCGTCTATAACATCCAAAGAAAGAAAAACCTTCTGTAAATTATGCATAAAAGGCAGGAATTCTATTACACGATTGATAATTTCTATCAAGACGCTTTGATGCATGCCGTGCATTTGAAAACGGCTCCTGCCCAGCCGATCCATGCAGAAAAAGAAACGAAAGCCACGGCGCAACCGCCGCGGCTTTCGTTCGACTTTTATATTGGTATTCTAATCCTGCTGCGCGGAGAGGATCGCGCCGGTTTCCGCATCCACCCGATAGCGGTAGACCGTGCCGGGCGCGTCGGACAGGCTGAATGTGACCACATACCACGCCTGCCCCCGCTCGGTCTCCAGATCGATATCCGTGTTAAGCACAGCGCTGCGCGATATACCCGCGTCTGAGAGCGCGGCGGTGAGTGCTTCGTCTCCGCTGAGATAATGCTCCCGGAACTGGCCGATGAGGTACCATGAGACCACGGCCTCAATCAAGATGAGGATGATGAGCGCGCCCGCCACCGTTTTGAAGTTGCGCTTGAGCCATTCCATGCCTATACCTCCTGTCTTGTCTCTGTCTGGCGTCCGGACGACCGCCGCTGCCAGACCGCCCACCACGCCACGATCACGAGCGCCGTTGCGCCCAGAGTGATGGGATAGACCTGAATCAGGTGCTCAAAGCGGCGGTGGTGCGGGAAAATGAGAAATACCCATGCAATGCGCGTCCCACAGGCGCACACGAGCGACGCGACGGCAGGTGCGACCGATTCGCCGAACGCGCGCAGGTAGCCGGAAAACACGTCGATGAGGATGGAAAACGCATAGCACGGGATCAGCATGCGCAGGCGAAAGGCACCGTAACGGATGACCTCGGGGTCGGTGTTGAACAGCCTGAGCAGCGGTTCGGCGAAAATCAGAAGCAGTGCGCCGCTGGCGGCGGTAAACGCGTAATCCAGCAGCAGCGTGACGCGCAGCGCCCTGCGGCAGCGCCCAAGCTCCCCCGCGCCGTAATTTTGCCCGACGACGGTGGTGCACGCCTGCGCAAACGAGTTGCAGAAGTAGTAGGAGAGGATCTCCAGATTGTATGCTGCGCTGGACGCCGCGATGATCGTGGTGCCGAGACTGTTGATCGCCGATTGAACGCAGACGTTGGCAAGGGCGAACACCATGTTTTGCAGACCGGCGGGAACGCCGATGTGTAAAATGTTGCGCAGCATGTGCGGCTCGATGCGCAGCTCACGGGGTATGACGCGCAGCTCCGTTTTGCTGCGACAGAGCAGCACGAACAGCGCGGCGGCGCTCAGGAGGTTGGACAGTGCGGTCGCCGCGGCGACGCCGCCCGCTCCCATGCCCAGAACCAGCACAAACACAAGGTTGAGCAGCACGTTTGCCACACCCGAGACCGTCAGCACGATCAGCGGGGTTCGCGTGTCGCCCCGGGAGCGGTAAACCGCCGCCTCAAAGTTGTAGAGAAAGATGACCGGCAGACCGAGCAGGTAGATGCGCAGATAGGTCAGCGCCATGCCGCGTACGTCCTCCGGTACGGAGAGCAGGGGCAGGATGCGCGCGGCCGCAAGCTCGCCGAGAGCGGCGAACAACACACCGCCGAACAGCGCGAAAAGAATGGACGTGTGGACCGCCTTGCGCAGCCCCTCGTGGTCACCCTGTCCGATCATCTGCGCGAGCACGACGTTTGCGCCCAGGGAAAGTCCAATGAACAGGTTTACGACAAGCCCGATCACGGGTGCGTTTGCACCCACCGCCGCCATGGCGCCCTCGCCGACGAAACGCCCCACGACCGCGATGTCCGCGGCATTGAACAGCTGCTGCAAGACAGCCGTTAGCGCCAGCGGCAGCGCGATGCGCACCACCTTATCGCCGATCGACCCATGCAGCAGATCGATCGAAACACTCTTTGTCATGCCTTTGCTCCATTTCTCCATGCGTTGCAATAATGTGTCTAGGATACCGCCGGCACGGCAAAAAAGCAAGCCGGCGGGGGCAATTGGGCTGCCTTATAGAAAATTTATCTGACATGATAGCCCTTATCAATCCCGGGTTTTATTGACTTTCGGGCGGAGCATTGATAAAATTTCCATCAATATAAAATGGAAAGGAAGTTTCTGCCATGTCTGAAACCGCAAAAAAGCTCTGCCCCGCCTGTCAGTGCGAACTGACGCTCGCCTCCGCCGCCTTCCCGATGGGCAGCGCGTTTGCCCATGAGCGTTTCCATGTGGACATCTACCGCTGCCCGCAGTGCGACCGCGTCGAGCTGTTTGCCGCGCAGGAAGAGGAGAAGGTTACCTGCCCCGTCTGCGGCGCGACGCACAGCCCCAAGGAGAAGTGCCCCATCTGCGCGCTCAATACCGCGTTTTCCGATCACACGCACCGGTAAAGCGCATTGACGACGCACGAAATGCTGCGAAGCGAGCATCTGGGGCGTGAGGTCGCGATTTGGATCCACGTCCCGGACGCGCAGCCGGGGGTACGGTATCCCGTACTCTACATGTACGATGGCGGCGCCGTTTTCCGTCCGACCGGATTTGATTACGAAAACCTCTGCCGCGCCGGCGGCCTGCCGCAGATCATTCTCGTCGGGATTGAGCCGCCGACGGGACGCTGGGCGCGCACCGCCGAGTTTGCGCCGTATACGAAGGCGTTCGATACGCACGGCGCGGATTTTGAACCGGTTGTCCACGGGCGCGGCGACGCGCTGCTGGACTTTGTTTTCGATGAGCTCAAGCCCTGGCTCGACCGCTCGTTCCCGACGCGGCCGGAACCGGAGCATACCGCCCTCGGCGGCATGTCCTCGGGCGCGCTGAACGCCATGTATGCGGCGCTGTGCCGCGGCGGGGCGTTTTCGCGCCTTTTGCTGCATGGGCCGGCGTTCAATCTGTGGCTCCCGGAGCTGCTGGAGACCGCACGGGACGCGGACCTTTCCCACTTGCGCTACTGCTACATGGACATCGGCGACGAGGACGCCACGCGTATGAGCGCGAAGGAGGAGACGATGCGCAGCGCCCTGCGGATGCGCGACGAACTGCTTGCGCGCGGCATGGATGAAACGGGGCTGCGCTTTACCGTTATCCCCGGCGGCGCACACGCGCCATCCACCTGGCGCAGGACGTTTCCGGACGCGCTGCGCTGGATTTTTCAGGATCACGAAGGGAGTATCTTATGACCGAGACCTTTCAGGGAACCAAAAATTACGTTGCCTCGCCGGAGCTGCTGGGCGCGGTGAACATTGCCAACGCCCTGCAAAAGCCGCTGCTGGTCAAGGGCGAGCCCGGCACGGGCAAGACCATGCTGGCGCAGGCGGTCGCGGAGGCGCTGGGCAAGCAGCTGATCATCTGGAGCGTCAAATCCACCACCAAGGCGCAGGACGGCCTGTATGTCTACGACGTGGTGCAGCGTCTCTACGACAGCCAGTTCGGCTCCGCGGGCGTGGACGACATTGCCAAATACATCAAGCTCGGCAAGCTGGGCGAGGCGTTTTCCGCCGACGAGCAGGTCGTGCTGCTGATCGACGAGATCGACAAGGCGGATCTGGAATTCCCCAACGACCTGCTGTGGGAGCTGGATCGCATGGAGTTCTACATTCCCGAGACCAAGGAAACGGTGCGCGCCAAGCACCGCCCCATCGTCATCATTACGTCCAATGCGGAGAAGGAATTGCCCGACGCGTTCCTTCGCCGCTGCATCTTCCATTATATCGCCTTCCCCGATCCGGAGCAGATGGAGAAAATCGTCCGCGTCCACTTCGACAAGCTGGACGAAACGCTGCTCAAGCAGGCGATGGAGGCGTTTTACTTCCTGCGCTCCATCGACGCCATCGAAAAAAAACCATCCACCTCGGAGCTGGTGGACTGGATTCGCGCGCTGGAGCTGGGCGGGATCGACCCCGACCGCATTCGCAAGGAGATCCCGTTTGCGGGGGTGCTGCTGAAAAAGGACAAGGACGTCGCCGCCATGGAGCGGCGGCTCAGCCGGTAAACGGCGATGTTTACAGGCTTTTTCTACTTGCTGCGCTCGCGCGGGTTCCATGTGACGCTCAGCGAGTGGATGACGCTGATGGAGGCGCTGACGCTGGGGCTGCATCACTGCTCGCTCACGGGCTTCTACGATCTGTGCCGCGCGGTGCTTGTCCACAGCGAGGCGGATTACGACCGCTTTGACAGCGCCTTTCTCGAATACTTTGACGGTGTGCCCTTTCCCGAGGACCAGCTGCCCGAAGAGCTGATGCGATGGCTGAAAAAGCCGGAGGACGTCATGCGCGAGTTCCGCGCCTTCCTCAACACGACGGATTATGAGAGCAAGAGCATCGAGGAGATCCTGAAGAAGTTTGAGGAGCGCCTGCGCGAGCAGAAAGAGGAGCACAACGGCGGCGACTACTGGATCGGCACGCAGGGCTTTACGGAGTTTGGACACAGCGGCCATACGCCGGAGGGATTGCGCGTCGGCGGACAGGGAAGATACCGGCGCGCGTTCAAGGTGGCGGGAGAGCGCCACTACCGCGATTTCCGCAAGGACAATACGCTGGATATCCGTCAGTTCCAGATGGCATTCCGCCTGCTGCGGCAGTATTCCTCACGTGCGCAGGGTGAGAAGACCGAGTTCGATGTGGACGAGACCGTCCGCAAGACCGGCGATAAGGGCGGCATCCTCGATGTGCGCTTCAAACGTCCACGCAAGAACACCGTCAAGGTATTGATGCTGATGGATTCCGGCGGCTCGATGGAGTATTATTCCAACCTCTGCTCCATGCTCTTTCAGGCGGCGGAGCGCGACAATCAGTTCAAGGAGCTGCACGTTTACTACTTCCACAACTGCATCGCGCCCTCGGTCTACACGCAGCCGCAGATGCGCCGCGAGCACTCCGTCGCAACGGAGTGGGTGCTGAAAAATTTCGGCAGCGACTATAAGGTCATCCTCGTCGGTGACGCGATGCTGGATATGTATGAGCTGCTGGAGAAGCGCTTTGACTGGCGTACAAAAGAGGAACGCTATTCCGGCATGGATTACCTCAAGCGTTTCAAGGAGCAGTACCCGCATCTGGTCTGGCTCAATCCCGAAGATGCGCCCGTGATGGGCGGACTGTGGGGCGAGAGCTACGGCAAGATCGCGCAGGTCGTGGACATGTATCCGCTTTCCGTCTCCGGATTGGAACGGGCCATGAAAAAACTGCTGGTGACGAAATAGGAAACGGGCGCGGAGCCGCTGCGGCTCCGCGCCCGTGGTTTGCGTTTTTCGATTATGCGCCGTCGATCTCAAAGAAGCGGATGATCGGGCCGTTTTCACCGGGATGCCCCTCGCCGCGGAACTTGTTTTGGTGCAGATACGGCGCAAGCACCTCGCTGTCGGTATAGAACGTCGGCACCGTCTGAAACGGACGCGGCAGCGGGTCGGTGGTGAACCAGCCCTCGTTGTCCACATAGATGTGGCAGGGCTTGCCTGCCTGATCCGTGCCGACGAGCATGTAGCGCGCCGACATGTTGCGCACGCCCACGCGGTTCGTCACCTGCGTGTCCACGCCGCCCGGCGCAACAACACCGTTGAAGATCTCGCCCCGCACCGTGCCGACGAAGGGCAGCATCTTGACCTTGCCCGCGGGGCCGGTCAGCTCGACGGTTTTGCCGGGCTCCAGCGCAACGGTTACTTCCATGATGAGTTTGTCCGCCATTGATGATCCTCCTCGTTACTGTGTGATTTGTTCCAACTGATCCATAAAGAAACTCAGCGCCACGAAATCGGGGTCGTCGAAATCGCGGCCGAAAAAGCACATGCGCAGGTCGCGGCGCTCCATCCCCGGCACGCTCCACTCCGCGCGTTCCGCCGTTTCGGGGTCGAAAGCGTCGAGCAGGCGCAGCATCTTGTCGATGAAATCCGCACCCAGCGGCTCGGGCCAGTGCGCGCTGAGAATGTCCCGGATGGGCAGCGCCTTTGCCTTGCACAGCGCCGCGCGGTATACGCGCAGCGGTACGCCGGCGCCGTAGAACACGCGCTTGAGGATCGCGTCGCCGGAAAGCAGCAGCCCCGTGTTTTCGTCGAACAGCGCAATGCTGCCCGGCGTGTGGCCGGGGATCTCGACCACGCGCAGAATGCGGCCGCCGAGGTCGATCGCCTCGCCGTCGCGCAGAAAGCGGAACCGGTAGTGCCCGCCCGCCTTGACCGCCGCGCAGGCATCCCGCTGTCCGGGGACCTGATAGAACAGCACGCCTTCGTCGCCGTCTGCGCCGCCGGTCTCGTGCTCGCCGACGAAAACCTCGTCGAACTGGGCGTTTCCGCCGGAGTGGTCGGGGTGGACGTGCGTGTTGACCACCGTGAGCGGCAGGTGCGTGAGCGCCTCCACATAGCGCTTGAGGTCGGAGATGCCGAAACCGGTGTCGACCAGCAGCGCCCGATCCGTGCCGAGCACCAGATAGGACACCACATAGCCCCAGCCGGGCAACCGTCCCGGCCCGGGCAGGTAACCGGGGCACTGGATGGCATAAATGCCGTCGCCAGCCTGCCATGAGACGCACTCCGTTGCGTGATTGTCAATGCCGAGGGTGATCTCCATGTTTGCTCCTCCTTTAATAGATGCCGCGCAGGTCGGCGGCGCGTTTTACAAGCTCCGGCTTGAGCGGCACATAAGGCGCGATGTGCGCAAATACCTCGCCCGTCAGCGCACAGAGCCCTTCGATGTTCTGCTCCAGCATCATCGGCTTCCCGCTGACTTGGAATTCAACGGGGAACGGCCCGCGGAACTGAAATTCGATCAGGCGTGCGCCGGAAAAATCCTGCCAGCGATAAAGCTGTTCGCGCTTTCCCGTGACGGCGAGCAGCCCTTCGTCCGTCACGCGATAGCTGACGGCGCCGGCGTAACGCTTTGCGACGTACAGGGTAAGCTTTGCCGTCGCGGCGCCCAGCAGCAGGAACACCGCCGCCAGCGCGACGTCGGAGAGGGCGGGGAACAGCTGCGCGAAGAGGTACCGGTAAATAAAGTAGAAACAGAACACCACAAGGCAGTTTACCGCTGTGGAAAGATATTCGATCCGGCGGAAACGTTTGCCGATGCGATAGGTTTTGCCCATGGCCGCCTCCCTTCCGCCGCGGCAGCGAAACCGCAGCGCCTGAAAACAGAGTAACCGAGGCGCGGGAGCTTGTCAATGCGCAAAGCCCCTTCCGATGGCCCGCAAACCGGGGCATTAAAAGAAAGTTTCATCTTCCATGAAAATGTTTATCGACAAAAATTGCACTGTCCGGTATGATTGATATGTTGTTAACACGGACGGATGCGCGGAGGAGATCACGGCATGAAAAGAACGCTGCTCTATGAAGTCAACCACAGGGGCAAGGTCTATACAAGGACCTTTTGCGCGCTTTTGATCTTGTCGGTGTGTGTGGTGTCCGCGTTTTATTTTTCACTTAACCGCATGGTCATCCGCCATCATCGCGAGCAGATCGCCACAACCAATCTGGATTACCTCCGCCTGAGCGCGTCCTCGCTGGACGTCACGTTCGACGTGCTGGGGCAGACGATGACGCAGGCACTCTGGAACCAGGATTTCATAGCCTATATGCTCCGGCCGAACCATTCGGATCAGGACCTTTACTATCGCATCAGCACACGCCTGAAGCAGGATGTGTCCAGCAACGGACTGATTACCGCCGCATTTTTTTACTCCCCGCTTTCCGATGTCGTGTTCCGCAACGGCAATCCCGTCATGGAAAAGCGAGACCTGCCCGATTGGAGCATGATCGAGGCGTACGAACGCTCGGAGCATTTCGGAACGCTGAATGAAGCGCGCACCGCCACCGACGTCTTTTCCTACGAAGGACGGCTGTTCCTGATCCAGAAGCTGGACATTGCATCCCACATCGGCACGATGGTCTACGAACTGGATCAGAAAGCGATACGTGAACGCCTGCTGGCAAGCAGCGTGCCCGGCGAGGAGGTGCTTGTTTTCGACGCCGACCGCCGCCCCATCGTTGTTCCGGAAGGGCAAACCGCCGCGGTGGACTGGCATGACTGGGATCACATCATCACGCCCGCAAACGCATCTGCACGCTTTACCCATGTTACCAGCGGATGGTACCTCCACCGCAACGAGCTGGGCTGGTACTTTATGCTGCCGATGGACGCGGACAGCCTCGGTATCTCCTGGAAACAGGTGATGATGAGCTATCTGCCCTTCTTCCTGATCCTCATCGGTGTCTGCGTCGTCCTTTCGTGGTACATCACACGGGTGCTCTACTATCCCATCAACCACCTCATGCAGCTGGTGATCCCCGCCGCCGGCGAGACGCCGCGCGCCAAAAGCGAAACGGACATTCTGGAGAGCGCTTACAATACCGCGCTCGCCGAACGTTCACAGCTGCGCGGCATTGTGCGCAACATTGCCCCGGAGATATTGGAGTCCATGCTCAAGAACCTGCTCATCGGCAAGCACCTCACCCGGGAGCGCGTGACGGAGATCCTCCACGGCATCGGCGATCCGATCGCCGTGCGCGGGCAGTATCTTGTGCTTGTCTGCCACCTTGCCTTTGCGGGGGACAGCCAGCTTGACGATACGGAATTCAACCTCTATCTGCTCACCGTCCGTCGCCTGACCCAGCAGCTTGCGGATGTGTCCTGCACGGTTTACAACCTGCACACGGATGTGATGACCGTTGCGCTGGTCTGCTGTTTCCCGGAGGATGCGCCGCTTTCGCGTTTGGCGCAGGACGCGCAGACCATTCTTCAAACGCTGCGCCGCAATGCGGAGGCGATGCCGTTCCGGCTTTTCTGCGCGCGCGGCAAGGCGTATCAGGACCTGCTGGACATCCGGTATTCCTATCGCGAGGCACTGGAGCGCGTGCAGTATCAGGAATACCTCTACTTCACCGGCGAGCCGGGCACCGAGCCGACCGTCGGAGGGGCGGATGAGACAGAGGACGAAACGATGTGCGCCACGCATCAGGAGCGCATCAAGTCGCGCGCCAAGGAGATCATGGCGCACGCGGCGCGGGACGAGCAGCCGCAGGCGGAGGCGCTGCTGGAACGCACGCTCGACGAGATCGACCGGCATGCGTCGGACGACGAGCACTGCCGCAATGCGCTGCAAATGCTGCGCGACGAAATGCTGGAACGGGTCATCACCTACCCACTGACGCCGGAGGATCAATACCTGCTTTCACACCGCGCGCCGCCGCCGGAGACGCAGGAGGGCTACTCCCGCGAAGAACACCTGCGTGCTCTGCGCGCCGATGCGCGGGACATGTTCCGCATGGTTTCCACCTACGGACAGAAGAACCGTTACCGCTACATCGAGCAGGCGAAGCAGTACATCACCGAGAATTATATGGACAGCGGGCTGTCACTGAGCACCGTGGGCGATCATGTGGGAATCAGTTCGTCTTACCTCAGCGAGCTGTGGAGCGAAGTGACGAACGAAAAGTTTTCGTCGTATCTTGCCGCGTTCCGCGTGGAGAAGGCGCAGCAGCTGCTGCGCACCACCACGTTGACGGTGAAGGATATCGGTTTCCGCTGCGGATTCAATTCCGCGCAGAATTTTATCCGTGTTTACAAAAAATACACCGGCATTTCTCCGGGGCAGCTGCGGGAGCGGCTGCAGCACCCGGAAAAGCCGTGAACAATTTTTTGTTTCCGTGACAATTCTTCGGAAATTCGGGAAAAGTGTGACACATCCACAGAAACGCCCCTTTCGCGGGGGCGTTTCTTTTGTTATTCTGACCACAACGAAAGCGCCCCGGACGACGGCGGACAGAAATGACGCCCGCGCCGGTGTGCATGTGGAGAGAGGAGGCACACTCATTTGAAACGTTTTTGGAAATGGCTGGACGAGGATTTTGAGGAAACGCTCCTGATGCTTTTGCTGGTGGCCATCTCATTGGTCATGATGGCACAGGTCATCATGCGTTACTTTTTCCATCAGTCCATGTCGTGGCCCGAGGAATTCTGCCGGTTCTGCTTTGTCTACTCCGGCTTTATCTCCATGGGCTATTGCGTGCGCAAGGGCAAGATGCTCAAGGTCGACATCCTGTTGGGCCTGTTCCCGGAGGCGCTGCAAAAGGCGCTCGATCTGGTCAGCCGTCTGATCACGCTGGCATTCTTTATGTATCTGGCATATCATGCATGGTTCGCCACGGCCAATTCCATGCGCGGCGGCATGAAAAGCCCCGCGATGGAGCTGCCGATGTGGATCATCTATGCGGCGGTGCTACTGGGCGCGTTCCTCGGCACCATCCGGCAGGTGCAGGATCTGTACCACCTTTTCAAACCGAAGAGCGAGGAGGCGCTGCGTTAAATGTTGGGTATTGTTTTCGGCGCGTTTCTCGTCGCCATGGTTCTGGGCCTTCCGATGGCGGTCGCCATGGGCTCCGCAACCTTTATTCCGCAGCTGATCAAATCCAGCTTCCCCGGCAGCATGAATTACATCATTCAGGCAATGATCGGCGGGCTGAACACCACCCCCATCCTTGCGATTCCGCTGTTCATGCTCTCCGGCGCGCTGATGACGCGTGGCGGCATCTCCAAGAAACTGTTTGACATCTTTGCCTACATCGCGGGCAAGAAGACCGCCGGCGTTCCCTGCGCGGTGGTCGTGACCTGCCTGTTCTACGGCGCGATCTCCGGCTCCGGCCCCGCCACTGCCGCGGCGGTGGGCGCAATGTGCATCCCCATTCTGGTGGATCTGGGCTATGACAAGGTCTTCTCCGCCGCTATTGTGGCGACGGCGGGCGGCCTGGGCGTCATCATCCCGCCGTCGATCCCGTTCATTATGTATGCGCTGTTCACCAACGGCTCCGTGGGCGACATGTTTAAGGCGGGTATCCTGCCGGGCTGTTTGATCGCGCTGATCCTGATGTTCTACTGCTGGTACTACTGCAAACGCCACGGCGAAGACAAGGCGCGCATTGCGGAGAACTTTGAAAACCTGAAAAAGCGCGGCTTTGCCAGAGTGTTCATGGACGGCTTCTGGGCGGTGCTGACGCCGGTCATCATCCTCGGCGGTATCTACGGCGGTTTCGTCACCCCGACCGAGGCGGCGTGCGTGTCCGTGTTCTACGCGCTGATCGTCTGCATTTTCATCTATAAGACCATCACGGTCAAGGACGTTCCGCAGCTGCTCAAGGACGCCATCGCGTCCTACGCCCCCATCTGCGTGCTGATCGGCCTTGCGACGGGCTTCAGCCGCATTCTGGTGCTGCTCAAGGCGACGGACGCCTTCCAGGCGCTGCTTCAGAGCTTCATCGGCAGCCGTGTCTCCCTGCTGCTGTTCGTCATCGTTCTGCTGCTGATCCTCGGCATGTTCATGGACGTCGGCGCAGCGGTGGTGATCCTCGCCCCCATGCTCCTGCCCGTGGCACAGTCCTTCGGCATCGGCCAGGTTCACCTCGGCATTATCATGGTTACCGACCTTGCCGTCGGCTTTGTCACCCCGCCGTTTGGCATGAACCTGTTCGTTGCCGCGCCGTTGGGCGATACCAATGTGGCAACACTCGGCAAGAAGGCAATGCCCTTCATCGTCTGCTTTATCTTCGCACTGCTCCTGATCGCCTTTGTTCCTGCAATCAGCGAGTGCCTGCTGTAATCACGTTCGGAATCCCTGAAAACATTATTATAAATGGAGGAAAAGAAAATGAAGTGCAAGAAACTCGTATCCCTCGCGCTCGCTCTGGTCATGGTGCTGAGCCTCGCCGCCTGCGGCGGCAGCGGTTCCACCACAACCACCGAACCCGCCCCCGCTCCCGCGGCCGGCAGTGACAGCGGCGCCGCCGCGGCGCCCGCCGTAACCACCACCGAGATGGTGGACGACACCACCGGCCTCAAGATCGCCTGCGAGCCCATCGAGCTCTCCATGGGCTGCTCCGGCACCATCGAAGGCACCGCCAGCGGCGACGCCGTCTATAAGTACCTCGACGAGGTCAAGGAGTGGACCGACGGCAACTTCGTCATCAACTTCTACCCCTCCGGCCAGCTGGGCGGCGACGCTGAGCTGATCGAAGGCGTGCAGATGGGCAGCGTGGACATCTTCATGGGTTCCCCGTCCTCTCAGATCGGCCTTGTTCCCGAGCTTGCGATCCTCGACATCTCGGGCCTCTATCAGAACATTGAGCAGTGCAACGAGGTGCTCTCCGGCGGCGTGAGAGATCAGCTGGAGACCTACTACAACAAAGCCGGGCTGCACCTTGGCAGCGCGTTTGCCACCAGCTTCCGCATCACCTCTTCCAACAAGGCGGTCAACAGCCTTGCCGACCTGCAGGGTCTGAACATCCGCACGCAGGAGAACAAGTACCACATGGCGTTCTGGAAGGCGCTGGGCGCCAACCCGACCCCGCTGGCCTTCGGTGAGCTTTACATTGCGCTCCAGCAGGGCATGCTCGACGCACAGGAAAACCCCTGGGTCTCCTATGTCGGCGCCAAGCTCTGCGAGGTGCAGAAGTACATGATCTTCACCAACCACATCCCCTTCATCCTCACCTACGTTACCAGCCAGTCCAAGTATGACAGCATGACCGACGCCCAGAAGCAGGTGCTCAACCAGTTCTTCTACTCCGTCCAGAAGGAGACCGCCGAAAAGTCTCCCGCTGACGACCTGCGCATGCAGAAGGAGTGCGAGGATAAGTACAGCCTGTCCTGCACCGACCTGCCGCAGGACATCTGGGAGGCCTATCCCGCCGCCACGCAGGCTGTCGTCGACCTGATGAAGCAGGACATTGATCCCGACCTCGTGGACAGCTACGTTGCCGCCGCCAAGGCTGCCGTCGGCAACTGATCCCATCGACAGCGTATTGCAACAACAGTGCTCCCGCGGCGTGTATACGCCGCGGGAGCGGACAAATCAGGGAGGAAACACGATGAAAGCGACCGCCTACCCCGGTTATGAATACCATTTGAACCTGTTTGAGATCATGGCGCACGGCACGAGCGAGGAAAAGGCCAGAGCACAGGAAGAGCAGCGCAAGTACATCAGCGGCTACACCAAGCCTGAGGGGATGACCATTGCCGAGCGTATGATCCGCGGCGGCGACGGTCAGGACATGCGCCTGCGCATCTTTACGCCCGCCGGCCTGCCGGAGCGCGCGCCCATCGTCATCGACGTTCATGGCGGCGGATGGGTGGCGGGTAGCCTTGACATCGACAACTATCGCTGCATCGCGCTTGCCGCCGGCACGCCCGCCATCGTTGTGAGCGTGGAGTATCGCCTCTCCAATGCCGAGGTGCATTTCCCCGCGCCGCTGATGGACTGTTATGCGGCGCTGCTGTGGGTGGCGGAGCACGCGGAGGAGCTGGGCGGCGACCCGGCGCGCATTGCGCTGCACGGGACCAGCGCGGGCGGCAACCTCTGCGCCGGCCTTGCGCTGTATGTGCGTGACCACGGTGGCCCCGCACTGTCTCTCGTCGTGCTCAACTGCCCTGCGCTGACTCTGGAGAATACTTATTCCAAGCGCCTTTACCCGCAGTTTGCGCTGTGTACCGAGGAAAAGAGCAAAGCGCCCGAGATGGTCTACCTCGGCGAACTGAACGGCGCCGTGCCGTCCTATTACGCCTTCCCCGGCTATTGCTCCGATCTGGAGGGGCTGCCGCCCCATTACATCGTCGTGGGTGAGTACGATACGCTGCGCGACGACGGCCTGCGCTACGCCACGCGCCTGCTGGAAACGGGCGTGCCGTGCGAGCTGCAGGTCGCACCGCGGGTCGGACACGGCTTCTGCGTTGTGGACCACCCGCTGACCCGCTGGGTGCACAAGGGCGTGTGCGCGTCTTTGCGCCGTGAATTCCGCATGGAAATCGTCGAATTCTGATTCGGCTTTTTCATGGGTGCGGCCGGGCTTCAGGACCCCGGCTGCGCCTCCTCCAAAAGCGCCGCCCCGAATCGGCTTGTACAGCCGGTCCGGGACGGCGCTTTTCATTGCGTTGCGATGGGAGGTCAGTTGAATTCCGGGACGATGCCCAGTGAGCACAGCGTGGTGATCGTATCGATCATGCGCGTCGTCACAACGGGGCAGAAGTTGGCCGTGACGCGGCCGTCCTCATCCGCGTCGGGATGGATGTAGCCCGAGCTGGGGTCCTTCGTGTCGATGTAGCTGGCGAAGAGCGTGATGCTGCCCGCCATCGACTGCGGATTATCAAACAGGGAGGCGTCCACCCGGCCGGCCAGCGCGTCGCGCGAGATCGCATCGAACACGGCCTTTGCCTCTGCGGGCGAGAGATCCAGCTCCCAGCTGTGGTCATAATTGCCATCTGCGTCACGTACCTCCTGATCAACATAGCCGCCCGTGAAACGCAGGTCGGTCAGCGTACGCGGATCGGTGACACGGGACGCCCAGTCGTCCCAACCCACTGAGCGCTGGAGAGCGACGATGGGGGCGTTGTAGAAGGCGGTCAGTGTCGCGGCGCCGGAGGCGGGATCACCCAGCTCCTCGGCATAGATCGTGATGTGGGAGTAGCTGCGCGTGACAATGCGGCCGCTTTTGAGCGTGTAGCTCACGTCAAACCAGCCACCGCCCGTTCCGGGGATCGGCCATTCATCCGTTTCGCGGTGAACTCTCTGCTGGCGCGCCTTGTCGAGCGCGAGCGCGCGATGCGCCTCCGTCAGCAGACGCATCGTTTCCGCATCCGACAGCTCGGCGTGGAAACTTACGCCGCTGTTGTGGAACGCAAAGTCGACGCGCGCCGACTGGATCTGCCCGGCATCGGGGACATACCCTTCGTAGCCCGTGAGGTCAAAGGTCATGCAGCAGCCGAGCAGTACCAGCGCCGCCGTGACCCCGGCCGCGCCCTTCCAGCCGGAACGGAACACGCGGAGGCTCTTTTTGAGCAGCATTTCCGCCGCAAAGTAGCCGATCAGACCGGCCGCCGCCATGCACAGCAGCGTTCCCGCAAGCGAATAGTCGCCGTTGTAACGATACTGGCCGAAGAACAGGTAGTAGAGCAGCTGGCCGAGCGCCAGCGCTGCGCAGAATGTGACGCCGTACTTGAAGACCGGACGCGCCCAGTTGACGGCGACGATGTTGCCCGTCGCCTCGCTGTGACGGGTGCGATATACGAGCAGCCCCAGCGCGGCGAGCACAAGGCCCACGGCGGCGTAGAACCAGAGCCAGCCGATTCCCATCAGCGTAACGCCCGAAATGCGCTGCGCATAGCCGGCGCCATTGCTGCTGTAAGCGTAGTCCTTGCCCACGCCGATTTCGGAGAGCAGCTTTACGACGGGGGAGAACTCAATGAGCACCGGCGTGGTGTCTCCCGACCAGCCATAGAGGAAGTTGCCGGCAAAGGTGCGCACCAGCAGCTCCACGCCCACAACGAGAATATTCAGCACAAAGTAGAATACGGGGGCGGCGAGCATTTGCCCCGTGAAGATCATGCAGAACACGCCGAAGGAGTAAAAGAACAGCGTCGGCAGGATCATGGCGAGCAGCATCAGGCCCGTGAGATGCGCATCGAACACACCGCGGGAGGTCAGTACCGCCGTTGTCAGCAGCACGGCAAGCACCTGCACCGAGAGCTGGCCGCAAAGCCCGGAGAGGTAGTGCGTGAAGTACAGCGTTTCCCGCCGCGCGGGGAGCGCGTGCAGACCGTTCGTCGCGCGCGGGTTCGTCAGATACGAGAACGACGCCATCGCAAACAAAATCGAGGTGAAAAACGCAATCCAGTAACCGCCGTGCGCTGCGATTTCCAGCGTTTTATAACAGATGTTCCATGCGCTGAGGTACTCGCTCGTGTGGTTGAGCGTCGTGAGCCGCTCCAGCGGCAGGAGCAGCAGCAGGAACAGGCCGTAGCCCGCCGTCAGCGGCCAGTAGCGCTTACAGTCGTTGATAAAAACGGTGCGATTAAAGTACGATGTCTTTGACTGCATAATCAGCACCTCCCAACTCATAAATAAAGATTTCCTCCAGCGTCAGCGGCACCGCCTCCATGAAGATGGGCTTATACGTTGCCAGACGCGCTTCGACGGCACTTTGCGCGCCTCGGAAGATGATGGTGTGTACGCGCCCGACCACACTCTCATGCAGCACGCGCAGCTGCGTGGGCACGGCAAGCTCCTCCACCTTCGGCGCCTCACCCTCGAACACGATCTGGATCTTCACCGTGTTGTCCTGCAGCTCGCTCAGGCTGCGCTCCAGCAGCACCGTGCCCTTGTTCATGATGCCGACGTGGTCGCACACATCCTCCAGCTCGCGCAGGTTGTGGGACGAGACCATAACCGTCGTGCCGCGTTCCGACACGTCCTGCATGATGAGCCCCCAGACCTGACGGCGCATCACGGGATCCAGGCCGTCCACCGGCTCGTCGAGGATCAGGCAGTCCGGCATGCAGCACATCGCCAGCCAGAACGCCGCCTGCTTTTGCATACCTTTCGACATGCGGCGGATCGCCTGCGTTTCATCCAGCCCGAACACGGCTTTGAGCCGTTCGTAGCGCGCCACGTCAAACTGCGGATAAAAACCGCGGTAAAAAGCCATCATGTCCCGCAGATTCGATTGCATAAAGTAATACCAGTCGTCCGGAATGGACGCGACGCGCATCTTGACGGCGGCGTTTTCCCAAACGTCCTGCCCGTCGATGCGCACCGTGCCGGCATCCTGCCGGTAAACGCCGGTCAGGTGCCGCAGCAGGGTGGTCTTGCCTGCGCCGTTGGGACCGACCAGACCGTAGATCGCGCCTTTCGGCACGGTGACGGACGCGCCGGCAAGCGCATGGAAACCGTCAAAAGACTTGACGAGGTCTCTTACTTCTATCATGGTTCAGCTTCCTCCTTGCACAGCGATTCAATCTCGCTTTGCGCCATACCCATGGCGCGCAGCTCCGCGGCGGTTTCGCGCAGCCGAAGGGACAGCTCCCGGCGCCGCGCGTCGTCCTCGGCACGCGTGCCGCTCACGGCAAAACTGCCCTTCCCGGGCACGGACGCCGCGTATCCCTCCGCTTCCAGCTCGTTGTACGCCCGCTGAATGGTGTTGGGATTGATTGCGAGCTGGCTTGCCAGCTGACGCACGCTGGGGAGCTTTTCGCCATCCGCGATGGCGCCGCTGACGATCAGACGGCGCAGGCCGTCCTTGACCTGCTCGTAGATCGGTCGTGCGTCGCGGTAGTTCAACGTAATCAAATCCTTCGCCTCCTAACTGCGCGGACAAATGGCAAGCAGCAGGCACGCCGCAAAGCCTAAAAAGAGCATCATGGTCATTCCTCCTAACTGTGTCAGCTGTATTAACTGTGTTATCTGTGTTAGTACAGATAGAATAACGCGGGACTTTGGATTTGTCAAGAGTGCCATAAATATTTTTTTCCAAACGTGCAAAATGTACAACACATGACGATGGCTTGTGTATTGACAAACCAGATGCGGTTTGCTATCCTTAATTATATTTTTGGAACAGTGACTTCAATAATTTTAATAGGATATATGAATTGAGGGAGAGACACTTATGGAACAGATCATTCAACTCAACGACACCATCAACGGCTTTGTGTGGGGGCCTGTGATGCTGGTACTGCTGGTCGGCACCGGACTGTACCTGAGCATTGCGACGGGTTTCCTGCAGTTCCGCCGGTTTGGCTACGCGATGAAGAACACCATCGGCAAGGTGTTCCACAAGGCGGAGGCAGGCCACGGCGAGATCACGCCCTTTCAGGCGGTGACGACCGCGCTGGCGGCGACCGTCGGCACGGGCAACATCGCGGGCGTCACGGGAGCGATCGTTCTCGGCGGCCCGGGCGCGGTGTTCTGGATGTGGATCTCGGCGCTGGTCGGCATGTGCACAAAGTACGCCGAAGTCCTGCTCGCGGTTAAGTATCGCGAGCGCAACGAGGACGGCGAGTGGGTCGGCGGCCCGATGTACTATATTAAAAATGGACTGGGCAAGAACTTTAAGTGGCTCGGCACCGTGTTCGCCGTGCTCGGCGCCATTGCGGCATTCGGCATCGGCAACATTTCGCAGATCAATTCCATTGCGGACTCCGTGAACCAGGTGGCGCAGGCGTTTGACCCCGCGGCGGCGGCCGCGAAGGGCACCATCGCACTGGTGACGGGCATCGTTGTGGCGCTGTTCGTGGCTATCGTCGTGATTGGCGGCGTGAAGCGCATCGGACAGGTCACGGAAAAGCTGGTGCCGTTCATGGCGGTCATTTATATCGTTTGCGCGCTGATCGTTGTCATCGCGCACGCCAGCGCGATCCCCTCGGTGTTTGCCATGATCTTTACGGGCGCGTTCAATCCCTCCGCCATCGTCGGCGGTGCGGTGGGCATCACGATCCGCATGGCGATGACCAAGGGCGTGGGGCGCGGCGTGTTCTCCAATGAGGCCGGCCTTGGCTCCGCCCCCATCGCTCACGCATCCAGTTCGGAGCGCGACCCCGTCAAGCAGGGCCTTTACGGTATCTTTGAGGTGTTCATGGACACCATCGTGATCTGCACGCTGACGTCGCTGGTGGTGCTTTGCTCCGGCGCGGCGGAAGGCAAGTGGGGCGAGGGCGCCGCTGCGGGCGCGAGCACAACCATCGCGGGCTTTTCCACGGTGTTCGGCCCGAAGTTCGGCGCGTCGCTGCTGGCGCTGGGCCTGCTGCTGTTTGCAACCTCCACCATTCTCGGCTGGTCGCTCTACGGCACGCGCTGCATCGAGTATCTGCTCGGACGCAAGGCGGTTAAGCCCTACCAGATCCTCTTCGTGATCGTGATCGTGCTCGGCGCGGTCGCCGACCTCAAGCTGGTCTGGGATATCTCCGATACGCTCAACGGTCTGATGGCGATTCCGAACCTGATCGGCCTGCTGCTGCTCAGCCCGGTGGTCATCAAGGTTTCGCGCGATTATTTCAAAGCACTCAAGAATTGAGAATTTTCTCTTGACCCGCGGGAAAAACTGTGATAGTATCATCGGGCGCGCCGCGTGTGCGACGCGACGATTTCCCCGGCCTCGTTTGCGGACAGTCCACCTGTTCCCTGACGCAGCCGTGGGAGAATATCAGGAAAGGTGGAAACACAACTATGATGCTCAAAGACCAGAAGACCTCCATCATCGAGGCCAACCGTACCCACGAGAACGACACCGGCTCCCCCGAGGTGCAGGTC
>CACZPK010000131.1 GCA_902783035.1 Oscillospiraceae bacterium | reverse complement strand
GAACCAGTGACCCCCTGCTTGTAAGGCAGGTGCTCTAACCAGCTGAGCTATGCTCCCGAGTCCACTCGCACCCGCGAACGGCAAGAGTTATTATACTCAAAGTACCCCGTCCTGTCAATAAAAATATTCGAATTTTCAAAAATTTTTACTGGTCTTCTTTTCACTTGCCTCGCGCCTTCAAATCGGCGATCATCGCGCGCAGCTCGTCGCCGGAAAAAACATGGATCTTGTCGCAGAACTGGCACGTCAGCTCCGCGCCGCCCTGCTCGCGCAGCATGTCCTCCAGCTCCGCGCTGCCCAGCGAGAGCAACGCACGCTCCGTACGTTCACGGGAGCAGTAGCAGCGGTATTCGATGGGCGACGTCTCCAGAATTTCCAGTTCAAAATCCGAAAGCACCGTTTGCAGCATATGCGCCGGGTCGGGATCGTCCTTGAGAATATTCGTCACGCTGGGCGCGGCGTAAATGCCGCCTTCCACCTTTGCGATCACGTCCTCCGCCGCGCCGGGCAAAAGCTGGATCAGATAACCGCCCGCCGCCAGCACGCTGCGGTCACGGCCGATCAGCACGCCCAGCCCGCAGGCAGACGGGATCTGCTCCGATTCGACAAAGTACGCCGCCAGATCCTCGGCAATCTCTCCGCCGAGCAGGTCGACCGTGCCGACATACGGCTCCTTAAGGCCCAGGTCCTTGATAACGGTCAAGGTCCCCTCATGCCCCACTGCGCCGCCGACGTCCAGCTTGCCGTCCGCGCGCAGCGGCAGATCGGCGGACGCGTCGCCCACATAGCCGCGGACGTTACCTTCGGCGTCCGACACGGCAAGCACCGTACCCAACGGGCCGCCGCCCTTGATCTGGAGCGTAACGCTCTCGCCCTGTCCTTTGAGCGCATTGCCCATCATCGACACGCCCGCGAGTGCGCGGCCCAGCGCCGCCGTGGCGACAGGCGTGGTGTGATGAATGCTCCGCGCACGCTCGGTGAGCGCGCGGGTAGAAACGGCAGCGGCTTTGACAAAGCCGTCCTTTGACATGGCGCGTACAATATGGTCCTTCATAAAAGAATTGCTCCCCTATTTTCGAATCGCGGAAAAATAGATCCGCCCGTCCGTCTCGTTCGGCCTGCGCAAGCGGCAGTCGCCCCAGAGCCGGATATTGGTAAAGCCCGCCGCGGCGAGCCACTGTGTCAGCTCTTCCGCCCCGTAGTAGCGTTGGCGGTGGTACTCGGTCTCCCGTGTCCATGCGCCGTCCGGGCGCAGGGTGAACAGGTCGACGCAATAGTCCAGCAGTCCGTGCCGGAACGCCGTGCGCCAGACGCAGCAGACGTCCTCGCCCTCATCCATATACGTCTGGCCGTCCATCATCTCCAGCTTGGGCAGGGCGTGAACGTCGAACACAAGCGCGCCGCCGGGCGAGATAAAGAGGCGCAGGCGTTCCAAGGTACGCCGCACATCCTGTTCGCGCGTGAGGTAATTGAGGCTGTCCATGCAGCAAATGGCGGCATCCACCGTATCATTGAGATCCAGCCGCGGCATGGACTGGTGCAGAAACAGCGGCGCAATGCCATGGAGTCCCTGCGCCTTTTCCCGCGCCTCCATGAGCATGTCCTCCGAGCCGTCCACCGAGATCAGCTCATAGCCGCGCTCCGTCAGCAGGCAGGTCATGGTGCCTGTGCCGCAGGCAAGGTCAAGAACGGTATGCACAGGGCGCTTCGACGCACGCAGAAACAGTCTCTCAACAAAGTCGGCGCGGCGCGTGTAATCCGCGTCGCGCATCAGCTCATCGTAGGCGCCCGCCAGGAACTCATAGCTCGCCATCGTTTTTCATCCGTCCAAAGACAAAGTCGTAACCGCCGCCGGAATCGTTGAGCGAGCGGGCGACACGCGAGATGGTCGCACTCGACGCGCCCGTGCGCTCCAGAATATCGTTGTAGACCATGCCCTGCGTCAGCAGGCGCGCCACCTCAAAGCGCTGCTCCATCGCGCGCAGCTCCGTCTGCGTGCATACATCGCAGAAAAAGCTGTAGCACGTCTTCGGATCGTCAAGCAATACGATCGCTTTATAAAAATCTTCATTCTTTGCCTTTTTGCCGATCCGGCTTCCCGGTGCCGCCATAGCTGTCCCTCCTGTTTTCGCTGTTGCCTTGCGTAACGCTCCGCCGCCCCCACAGGGGAAGCGGCGCTATGTTTATCATCATTGATAGTTTAGCACGATGAAGAGTGAAAGTAAAGGGCAAAAATCGGCAGTTTTCATTTCCCATCCCGCAACGCAGCGTCCCGCACGGCGGCGGACACGCAGAAAAAGGCACACCCCCGGCCCGTCCCCGCCATAGGATGGTTTGAAACCAATCGGAAGGATGGGACGCATGGAGCATGAGGAGCCGCGCCTTGCGGAGGCGCTCACGGAGGAACGCGCGTGGGAGGCGGAGGGCATCACGGTGCTCACCGCGTCCGTCACACTGCCGCAGCTCGCGGGAAGCGGCGGACGGGTCAAGCGTTTCAACCGCTATTATCGGCGGTTTTGCCGCGCCTATTTTACATATTGCAAGCAGATTCTTCTTCCCGAGGCGGCGGACTCCTGCCGTGCCGCGATGTCGGTCTCGGCTCCGTGGGAAGCGGCACGCGCCGAGCTGCGTTTTCGTGTAACGCGGCACACCGGCGGGCTGCTGAGCATCGTGTGCGACGCGCGGGAAACCATTTCGGGACTGCCGCCGTTTCTCATTCGCCGCAGCGAGGTCTGGGAAACGGCAAGCGGGCTGCCGCTGCCGCTGGAAGAATTCTTTCCGCCCCACACGCGCTGCAAGAAACAGCTGCTCCGCGTCGCGCGCGAGGAAACGCAGCGCCGCGTTGCGCTCGGTGCCGCGTACCGGGATAACTGGCGCGCCATGCTCCGCCGCGCGCTGGATGTGCGGAACTATTATCTGGAGGACAGCGGACTTTGCTTTTTCTACCCCCTCTGCGCCGTGGCAGGCGCAAAAGAGGGCATCGTGACTTTCACGATGCCCTATGACGCCGAATTCGGCCCCTTCCCGCCCCCGGAAGAGGGACCGCTGACGGAGGATCAGTTCAGCATTTCCTCAATGTGATAGACGTAATCCAGCGTGTCCAGCGCCTCGATGATCTCCTTGTGGGTCTTATACTGCTTCAGCTCCGCGTTGCGGATGGACAGCGCGACGGAATAAACGCTCAGCCCGGAACTGGCATAGGCCGGGTTAAGCTCGATGTCGTCGATGGAAAGGCCGAGACGGCGAATGGTGGTGATGAACTCCTGCAAATACTGGCTGCTGCGCAGTTCCAGATGCACCTCAAAATAGTTCGAGCGGTTCTTCAGTCCCACCTCAAAGCTCGGCATCCACGACAGGCTGATCAGCAGCAGCAGGAACGACGCCAGCGTGATGGTCAGATATCCCGCGCCGGCGGTCAGCCCGACGATACCGCACGCCCACAGCGCCACGGAGGTCGTCAGGCCCTTGATCTGGTTGCGCGAGGTATAAAGCACACTGTTGACGCTGATGACTGCCACGGCAATGATGGTCGCCGCCGAGAGCAGGTACAGGTGTGCCGCGGACTCCCGCGCGATGCAGCAGTCTATCAGCATCGCCACGGTACACGCCAGCGAGGTGACAACAAAGGTGCGCACGCCCGCCGCGTGGCGCTTGGTGGCACGCTCGCAGCCGATGACGGTGGACAGCACCACCGACAACACGACGCGCAGCGCAACGGATGCAAAGGACAGCTCCTGCGCCCACGGCCCGAGCAGCCTGACGATCGGATCGACATACATAGCTTCTACCTCCTGAAAATGTGCCGCTGATTGCGGTACACGTGTTGCATACTGTTGAAGTGCTCCGCCGCCTCGGTGAACGCCTGTTCGTTCTCGTCGATCTCTCGCTGCGGCAGTTCCTTTTGGATCGTCTGGATGCGGCAGATCAACGCCTCCACCGGATCGAGCGGCTTTCCGGCTTCATCCGTCGGCGTCTCCGTCACGTCCTCCAGCTTGTCGGAGTAGGAGTGGGACAGGTAGAGCGAGAGCTTGCCGCAGGCGGGGCCGATCAATTCGTAAAGCACGCTGGAGGCCAGGATGATCGTCTCCAGCGCGCGTCCCATTTCACCGCCCAGCGTCCGCGCGCCCAACGCGGCGAGGCCAATGGCAACGCCCGCCTGCGGGATCAGCGCAAGGCCGAGGTAGTTGCGGATGGACGAGTCCTTATGCGTCACCGCCGCGCCGAAGAAGGCACCGCAGTATTTGCCGAGAATGCGCACGACAAAGTACACCACACCCACCGCCAGCAGCGGCCAGCGTCCAAACGTCCCCGTGGAAACCAATGCGCCGAGGTCGAAGCTCAATCCCGAACGCACGAAAAACAACAGCAGGATCGGCGGGCTGAAATACCCCAGCTGCCGGAACAACCGCGTATCGTCGGTGGTATTGATATAGACCGTACCCATCGCCATGCAGCCGAGCAGCGGTGAAATGCCAAACGCGGCACATACGCCGCAAAAGGCAAAAAGCAGCGCTATGGACACGATGAGGCGGTTGTCCGTGTTGCGGTGGGTCAGAATGCCTTTCATCACAAGGCCGAACCCCGCGCCCAGCGCCACGGCGGCAAGGTTGCGCAGCAGGGGCAGCACAACGGTGGACACGGAAAACGGCATACCCGAGGTTGCGGACACGGCGATGGAGATGGCAATGCTGTAAGCAACCAGCCCCACGATATCGTCCAATGCCACGACTTGCAGCAGCGTGTCGACAAAAACGCCCTTGGCCCCGGTCTGGCGAATGGTCATCATTGTGGACGCCGGCGCCGTGGCGGCGGCGAGCGCCGCAATCACCACCGAAAAAGCCAGCGGCAGTCCCAGCCCCCAAAACACCGCAATGAATACCAGAAGCGACGCCAGCAGCGATTCCAGCAGCGTCACGACGATGACGCCCCAGCCGCTCTTCTTCAGCGCGTCGACACGAAAAAACTCACCCGTGGAAAAGGCGATAAACGCCAAGGCTATATCCGGCAGAAATGCCGTGCCGTCGATGACCCGGCGCGGGATCAGGTCGAGGACAAAAGGCCCAATCAGAATACCCGTGACGATGTACGCCGTAACATTTGGCAGCTTGAGCTTTTTCGTCAGCCGCGTCATCAGGAAGCCGCACATCAGCATCAGTGAGAGCGCAATGATCACGACCGCCACCGGCGTTGACACATTCAGTTTTGCATACAGCCCATTGAGCAAGCCCCCACCTTCCTTCTTTGAAAGCATTATTATATCACATAGATATATGTTGGCGCAACATATACTTATGCACAATCAAACCACGCGAGAAAAGCGCGCCGCATGGTTGCAATCGGCGGCACACCGTGCTATGCTGGACGAAGAAAATTTGCAAGGTCAGGAGCGAGGATATGGAAAGATTGGGATATTACAACGGAACCTACGGCCCGCTGGAAGAAATGACCGTGCCGATGAACGATCGTGTCTGCTGGTTTGGCGACGGTGTCTACGACGCAGGCCCCTGCCGCAATTACACGATTTTCGCGCTGGACGAGCATGTCGACCGCTTTTTCCGCAGCGCAGCCGCGTTGCAAATCGAGATGCCGATGGACAAACAGACGCTCAAGGACACGCTCAACCGTCTGGTTCGCGAGATGGACGACGGCGATCTGTTTGTCTACTATCAGGTCACGCGCGGGACGGGCGTGCGTAAGCACGCCTTTACCGAGGGCGCCGGCAATCTCTGGATCACGCTCACGCCCGCGCACATCTCCGACGGCCGCGAGCCGGTGCAGCTCATCACGATGGAGGACACGCGTTTTCTCCACTGCAACATCAAAACGCTCAACCTGATCCCCTCCGTCATGGCGTCGCAGAAGGCAAAAGAGGCGGGCTGCATGGAGACGGTGTTCTACCGCGCACCCGGACGTGTGACCGAATGTGCGCACAGCAACGTGCATATTCTCAGCGGCGGTACGCTCTACACCGCGCCCACAGATCATCTGATCCTGCCGGGCATTGCCCGTGCCCACCTGCTGCGTGCCTGCGCCGCGCTGGACATTCCCTACCGCGAGGAGCCGTTCACGCTCGACGAGCTGTTTGCCGCGGATGAGATCATCGTCACCAGTTCCAGCAACCTCTGTCTCCACGCAGACAAGCTCGACGGCCGGGACGCCGGTATGCGCGACGCCGTACATTACGAGCGGCTGCGTGAATATCTGCTCAACGAGTTCTTGACCGCCACCGCGGGTTAACCCACAAAAAGGCCGGCTCCGCCGTAAAGCGGAGCCGGCTTTCCCGTATCGCTTATCTCTCGCACCGGAGGTACATCGCGCTGTAAGGCGGCAGCTCCAGCCCGCCGCCGAAGTCCACATCCTTTCCCGTCAGCAGATCGACCGCGCAGCCGCAGCCGAAGTCCATGTGTGCGTGATAGGGTGCGCCGTCGGCGTTGATGGCAACCAGCACGCGCTCGCCGTCCGTCTGCCGCTGGAAAATGGTCTGCTTGTTGGTAAGCAGCTTGTCCTGAAAATCGCCGTGGCACAGCGCCTTGCTCTCGCGGTGTGCCGCCGCCATCGCAGCGATCTGGTCGGTCAGGTCGTTCCACTGCGGCGACTCGAAGGCGGGGCGCAGATTTGCATCGCTGCCCTTCTGCTTGTGTGCCTCCACTCCCCATTCGCTGCCGTAGTATACGCAGGGAATGCCCGGCATACCGAACATCAGCGCGTAGAGGATCGGCAGATGCGCCCGGTTCGTCAGGATGCTTGCCGCTCGGGTAACGTCATGGTTGTCCACAAAGCACAGCAGGTGTTTCCCCTTGTAGAGCGTCCACGGTTCGGGGCCGAACTGGCGCTTGAGGGAGTGGACAATCTCAAACATATTCATGGAGTTGAAGCTTGAATACAGCCCCTTATAGCACTCATAATTCGTGCAGGAGTGCAGCAGGGCGTCGCCCACCCAGCGGTTGTAGTCGCCGTGGAGCGTTTCGCCGAGGAGGAAAAAACCGGGCTTGACCGTCTCCGCAAACGCGCGCAGGCGGCGGATGAAATCTATGTCGAGACAGTATGCCACATCGAGACGCAGCCCGTCCACGTCGAATTCGTCCACCCAGTATTGAACCGTCTCGATCAGGTAGTCCGCCACGGTGGGATTGCGTAGGTTGAGCTTGACCAGGTTGTAATGCCCTTCCCATGCCTCATACCAGAAGCCGTCATTGTAGGCGGTGTTGCCGTCAAAATTGACGCAGAACCAGTCCTTGTACGGCGAATCCCACTTCTTTTCCCGCACATCGCAAAATGCCCAGAAGTTGCGCCCCACATGGTTGAACACCGCGTCAATCACGACCTTGATACCGTGGTCGTGATAGGTCTTGACAAGCGCCTTGAAATCCTCGTTCGTACCGAGACGGCAGTCCAGCGTCCGGTAATCCCGCGTGTCGTAGCCATGCTCGTCGCTCTCAAACACCGGGCAGAGGTACACGGCGTTCGCGCCCAGCTTTTTGATGTGCTCCGCCCAGTCGTTGAGCATCGTGATCCGATGTGTGAGCACGCCGTCGTTCTTCTCCGGCGCACCGCAAAGGCCCAGGGGATAGATCTGATAAAACACCGCGTTTTCCGCCCACATAAGCACAGCTCCTTTTGTATGATTTGCAAACAGTTTACCCCGATTTGGGGCAAAATGCAAGCCGCGGCGCGGAATTTGTGCCAAACAGCCCCCAGCGCCTTTTTTCGACGCCGGGGGCTGTTTTCTACGCGGTTTTGAACGTTATGTCAACCTTAAACAGATCGCCGTCCACGGTGATGCCAAACGTACCGCCCTGCAGTTCGCTCAGGCTTTTTGCAATATTGAGGCCGAGTCCGCTGCCCTCGCCGCCGCGCGCGGCATCGCCGCGCACGAAGCGTTCCATCAACTCGTCGGCAGGGATGTTGAGCGCGTCGCGGGAAACGTTCTTGAACGACAGCCGCACCTGTCCCGCCGTTTCCTCCGCGCTGATGTAGAAGCGCGTACCGGGCAGGGCATATTTGCAGGCATTGGAAAACACGTTGTCCAACACGCGCCACACCAGCGTGCCGTCCACCCAGATGAACGCTTCCTGCTCCGGCAGGGAGAGCACCGGTTCCAGCCCCGCCGCATCCAGCCGCTCGCTGTATTCGCCCGCGGCCTGCGTCAGCAGCTCGTTGACGCTGCGGCGCGCCGCATTGACCGCCATGCTGCCGGAGGATGCCTTGGACATCTCAACCAGATCCTCCGTCAGCTTTTTGAGCCGTCTGGACTGGCGGTCGAGAACCTCCAGATACGTCTTCGCCTGTTCGCCCTGCGGGTCGTGGCGCAGGAGATCGACGTAATTGATGATGCTGGTCAGCGGTGTTTTGATATCGTGCGATACGTTGGTGATCAGCTCGGTCTTGAGCCGCTCGCTTTTGAGCTGCCGCTCCACCGCCGCCTGCATCCCGCGTGAGATGTCGTTGAGATTCTCCGCATGGCGGCGAAAGTCCCAGTACATATGTCCGGTATCCACCTTTGCGTCCAAATCGCCCGCCGCAAGGGCCTCTCCCCCTGTCTGGAGCCTCCGGAGCTGGATCGCCGCCCACAGGAGCACCGTCACCAGCACGGCGCGGAAGAGCAGCCAGAACCAGAAGTTCTCTTCGTTCATGCCGCTGTTGAGAAAGGTGATGAATTCCAGCAGGCTCATGGCACCCAGCACCGCCGCCGTTTTCCACACCAGCGGAATACCGCGCAGCAGATCGCGCACAAAGCGCCCCGCGGCGCAAATCATACGCCAGGCCCATTTCAGGATGCGCAGGCAAAGGGCCAGCACCCGGAAGGCAATCGTGTTGCGCCACCACCGCCCCATCTTGATGCGCGTGCAGAGCGTCATCCAGAATCCAAGCAGCAGCGCCGCGAGTGCCGTTACGACTGCCAGCAGGAGCAGTGCCCATGCAAACGGCTCATCGTCCAACGCATAGGATGTCTCACTGAGAAATGCGATCCCCAGCACGCATGCCAGCGCGTCAAACGCGCAATAGAGGTCAAAGGGAACTTTCTCCTGCCAGTTTGCCCGCACCTCGTCCGTTCCCGGACGCCGTCCCGCCGTACAGGCAAGATAGACGACCAGAAACAGAAGCAGCAGCACCGTCGCGATCAGCAGCGGTATGGCGGCCTGATGCAGTTCATAGAGCATCCCCATGCCGCGCTGCGTCCAGTATTTGCCCTGCGTCCACTCGGCAAAGAGCCGATACTCCTCGTTTCCGCCCGTCCACCATTCAAATGCGTAGGCGGCAAACAGCGACGCGCCGCACACGCCCCCCAACGGCGCGCATGCCGTTGCCAGTGCAAACGCCGTCGCCTTCGCCCACAGGCTTTTTGTCCATTCAGCGGTTTTCATGCCGTCCATCCTCCAGCTTGTAGCCCAACCCCCACACGACCTTGAGATAGCGCGGTTCCGATGGGTCGATCTCCAGTTTCTGCCGCAGGTGCCGGATGTGTACCGACACCGCGTTCTCCGCGCCGACCGCGCTCTCGTTCCACACCATCTCATAGATCTGTGCGGACGAATAGATGCGGCCCGGGTGCTTGATCAGCAGGCGCAGGATATTGTATTCGATGGGGGTGAGCGCAACGCTCTCGCCGTCCAGCGTAACGCTCGTGTCCTCTTCGTCGAGCGTGATGGGGCCGATGGAATAGCGCCCCGCCTTTTCCGGCTCCGGTACAGCCCCGAGCTTCGTATAGCGCCGCAGTGCCGAGCGCACCCGCGCCACCACCTCGGCGGGGTCGAAGGGTTTGGTGATGTAATCGTCCGCACCGACGTTCAGCCCCAGCACCTTGTCGCTGCTCTCGCTTTTGGCGGTCAGCAAGATGATGGGCACGTTGCTCTCCTCGCGCAGTCTGGCCGTGGCGGCGATGCCGTCGAGCCGCGGCATCATAATATCCATCAGGATGAGATGAATATCGTTTTGCCGCACGACCTCCAGCGCCTCGCGTCCGTCGTACGCTTCAAAAATATGATACCCCTCACCGGAGAGGTAGATCTTCAGCGCCGACACGATATCACGCTCGTCGTCGCAGATCAGAATATTGTGTGTCATTTTCTCACCTCGACGCACATTGTAACAGGGCTTCCTTAAGATGAACAGGGGTAATTTTCTAAGAATTTCTTAAAACCGCCCCACAGCTTCTTTTCAAGCCGTGGGGCGGTCCGATATTCCGTTTTTGGCTTATCTGCCGTAGCGTTTGGTCAGTTCTGCGATCTTCTCCGCCAGTTCTTCGCTGTCCTCGCCCTTGCACATCCGCCATTCCCAGTTGCCGACGGCGGTGCCGGGGGTGTTCATGCGGTTGTACTTGCCCAGCTCCAGATAATCCTGCATCTGCGCGACAAACAGCTTCGCCACCGAGCCCATGCCGCCGCGGATCATGCCGTAGTTGAACCCCTCCTCGTCGTTAAGGCCAAGGTACTGCTTCGCATGTGCCAGTTCCTTGGGATCGCCCTCCTCTTGCCACTCCGCCAGCGGGGCGTTGTCATGCGTGCCGGTGTAGCAAACGCAGTTTTCCGTGTAGCAATGCGGCAGGTAATCACTGGGTTCATGCGGGTTGAACGCAAACTCCAGCACCTTCATGCCCGGGAGCTTTGAATCCTTGAGCAGCTGCGCCACCTCGGGCGTGGCATAGCCGAGATCCTCGGCGATGAATTCCAGATCGTGGAACCAGCCGGTCAGAACACCGACAAGCTTCATACCCGGTCCTTTGACCCACTTGCCCTTCTTCGCGGTCTTTTCGCCGTAAGGCACCGCCCAGAAACTTTCAAACCCGCGGAAATGGTCGATGCGGATCACATCATAGAGCCTGGCCGCACCGCCGACGCGCCGGATCCACCAGCCGAACCCCTGCCGCTCCATCGCATCGTAATCGTAAATCGGGTTGCCCCAGAGCTGTCCGTCCTCGCTGAAATAATCCGGCGGCACACCGGAAACCTCGGTCGGAACACGGTGTTCGTCGAGCCGGAACATCTCCGGCTCCGCCCAAACGTCGGCAGAGTCCATCGCGACATAGATCGGCAGGTCGCCGATGATATGGATACCGAGGCCGTTGATGTACTTTTTGAGGGCGCTCCACTGCTTGTAGAAAAGATACTGGATGTAGACAAACAGCTCCACGTCAGGCTTGAGCTGCTCGCGCCACCGCTTTACCGCCTCGCTCTTGTGCAAGCGGATCTCCTCCGGCCATTCCAGCCATGCCTGCATCTTGAAATGCCGTTTGAGCGCCATGAACAGTGCATAGTCGGGCAGCCAACCCTCATTTTCCCGTTCAAAGGCGGCAACCTCCTTGCGGTCGCGCTCCCAGCCGCGTTCCTTTGCCTTTTCCAGCAGCGGGTAACGGCTTTCGTAGACCTTGCCGTAGTCCACATAGCGGGGGTTCCCGCCCCACTTGCAGCTCTCGACCTCTTTTTTCGTGAGCAGCTTGTCCCGGATCAGTTCGTCGAGGTCGATGAAATACGGGTTGCCCGCATAGGTCGAAAAGCTCTGATAGGGCGAGTCGCCGTAGCTGGTGGGGCCGAGGGGCAGGAGCTGCCAATACTTTTGCTTTGCCGCCTTGAGAAAGTCGGCAAATTCATAGGCCGCTTTGCCGAAGGTCCCGATGCCATAAGGCGACGGCAAAGAGGAGACAGGCATCAAAATACCGCTGGAACGTTCCATAGCTTTCTGTCCTTTCGTGGCGCCTCCGCGCCTTAGATAATAGATTTCCCGCAGAGGAGGCGTTCCATCCGGAACGCCTCCCGATCGAACGTATCAAACCGCCGCCGGGCGGGATCAGAGCCACTCCACCTTGCCGCTTTCGATGTCGTACACCGCGCCGAGCACATCCGTCTCCGGCGTAAGCGCCTCGTGGTCGTCGGCAAGTTTGGTCTTGATGATGTCCACGCCCGCCAGCGTGTTTTTCACCACCGCCTGATACTCGTCGGTCTCGTCGCCGATCGCCTTTTTGATCTCATCGGTGAGAATTTTGACAAAGCCATGCGCGCCGCCCGCCAGCGTCGCCCCTACCGCACCGCAGTGCGTATGGCCGAGAACAATGATCGTTTTGCTGTGCAGATGCCCCGCGGCGTACTGCACACTGGCAAGCTGGGTATCCAGCAGGACATTGCCCGCGACGCGGATGACGAAGATCTCGCCGATGCCGGCGGAGAAAATCGCCTCGGGTACGACGCGGGAGTCGGAGCAGCAGATGACGATGGTCGCAGGATGCTGCCCGTTTACGGTAGTATCCTTGCGTACCGCAGGTGATACGTCGCCGGGATTGCTTTTGGCGGAAAGGTACAGTTCGTTGCCCTTCTTCAGCTTGGTCAGCGTTTCGGTCTGGTGTGCCATGTCGGTGCCCTCCTGTAATAGTATTCAAAATGTGCGCTTTGAAACACGCCTCATTTCCCCATATAGACAGAAATACCCCGTCCTTATCCGGCGGGGTATTTCAGCATTTCATTCAAGCGTACGTATCAAGGAAGTTTCCTTTCGGGATCGCGGGTACATCACCCGGCTGCGGGCCACGCGGCTGAAACGACTGCTGCGGCAGCATATCAAGCAGCTGTGCGGCGCTCTGCGTCTCATTGTCCATCGCCTTGCGCGCGAGGCGCATGCTGTACTGTGCCATCTGTCCCGATGACGCGAGACTGAGACTGCCCAGTGCGGCGTCCATCATATCCATGCCCGCACCTCCTTTAACTGGTTTTTATCAGTATAGCAGAAATCGTCCGGGATTGCAAGCACTAGTTCGCCGCGCTCATGCGGTTGACATTGTCCCAGATCGCATCTGCCTGTTCCATGCACTCAAAGTACAGCGTCGTAAGCATGTTGGGCACGATACCCAGCATTTCGCACAGCTTGCTGACCTTCTCCCAGTCGGCGCTTTCGTAACTGAGCATCAGCGCATAAAGCGCGCCGGCAGGGCCGCTCCAGTTGAGCAGCGCATCCTTGATCTCGTCGGAGATCGCGACCTGCTCCAGCGTTTCCGCCAGCGGCGCATCCACGAGGTAATCCAGCGTGGAGAACATGCCCAACAGATAGGCGTCGTTCTTCGTGATCGGCACTGCCTTCGTGTAACCCAGCAGCGACGAGCAGAAATTGGCGCGCATGAACGAAAGCTTGAGGAACTCCTCGAAGAACTGGTCGACCTCGCCCTGCTCGTTGCTCGCGCACAGCAGATAGATCCACTGCTGGAGCTGCGTGATACCGATGTTCATGATCGCCTGATGCACGTTTGTCGTGCGGTTGCGCGTTGCGAACTGCACGGTGTTTGCCAGGCGCAGCAGCGCGTAGGTCAGCGACGCATCCATGGAAATGATGCGCTCGATCTCCTCGATATCCGGCTCGTCCTTCGTCACGGCAGAGAGAAGCTGGAAGAAGCTGCTTTGCAGGAAGCTGCTGTCGTGTGCCTGCGAAGCGAGCTTTTCCGCGACGGCGTCGCCCTCCAGCTCGGTCACGCCGAGCCGCAGCGCCATCTGATACTGCTCTTCCGTATCGACGTTGTATGCAATGCAGTGCTTGCCCATGCCATTGGCAATCTCAATGAGATTGTGCAGCGCAGACTCTTCCATCGTCGCAAAGTTGAGCTTGATGTAATCGATCTGGTCGATGAGGGAAACGTAGCGCGGCGCAAACTGGAAATCATTGACCGCGATACGATAGCCCTCTTTTTTATACATCTGCACGAAATGCATTGCGAGCGGATGGATGATAACGCTGTCGTCGATCTGGATGACGAGATCCTCTTTCGCGAACAGGTGCGGCACCTTCTTCATCAGAAGCGTCGTCGTAAAGGTCATGAAGTTCAGCGACCCCTTGACCCGTTCCGTGTTCTGCGTTAAAAAGTTGTAGATCGTATCCGCCACGGCAAACTCATTGGTTCTGGCATTGCGCTGTGCCGGGTCGTCCCCATAGAGCGTGTTCTCGCCGTAATAAAGGATCTCATAGCCGATGACGAGACTCACGGTATCCTTGATGGGGCGTCTGACGATGTACTTATTCGCCATGTCCTGCCTCCTTTGCCGCGCTCACCGCGGCGGAGAAATTACACCTGTCCAAGCAGATGGTCCATCACGGAGACCAGATGTCCGATCTCCGGCTTGCTCATCTGCTCATTCGCGCCGAGCTGCTTGCCCTTGACGCGCATCTCCTCGGTGATGAGGGAAGAGAAGATGATGAGCGGGATATGCTTGAGTTCCGGATCGTCCTTGACCAGCTTGGTCAAACGGTGACCATCCATCTGCGGCATTTCGATATCGGTGATGATGAGCGCCGCTTTTTCGTCGATGTTGCCCATCTTCTTCGCCATGCTCAGATACTCCCACATCTCCAGACCGTTGGAGAAGCAGGTCAGGTTGGTGTAACCGGCCTTGTGCAGCGACTCCTGAATCATCTTCGACAGCAGGATCGAGTCCTCCGCCAGCAGGATCGGCTGATCGTTGCGGGTGCGCGGACCCATCTTGTCGATCTCCGAGGAGTTGATCGTGCTCTCCGGTGCAATCTCGGCAACGATCTTTTCAAAGTCGAGAATCGTCACAAGCCTGCCGTTGCACTGCGCAATGCCCGTCGCCACGCTGTCGCCCTGGCCGCTGATGGTCTTGTCGGGTTTCTGGATCGCTGTCCAGGAAATGCGGCTGATGCCGATAACCGTGTGGACGCGGAAGGCAATGTGCATCTTGTTGAAATTCGTGATGATGAACAGATCCTTCTCCTGCAGCTCGCTCTGAATTCCGAGATAGATCGGCAGGTTCAGCACCGTAATAACGGTCTCTCTGGGTTTGAAAATGCCCTCGACCGCAGGATGGGTGTGCGGCATGGCCTTGACCGGCTGGCTGAGCATGATCTCGTCAACCTTTGCCACGTTGATGCCGTACAGGTTGCCTCCGACGGTGAATTCCATGATCTCTATTTCATTGGTGCCGGATTCCAGAAGGATCTCGTTGTTTTTCTCTGCCATTTGTATGCACTCCCTCCAAAAACTATAATGTGATAACAGGCTGTCCGTAAGCCCGAATTTCACCAACGCCCGTCGATGGGTAGAATGAAAGCGTACGCGCCACTGAGCCGCCGACATTCTCCGCAAGGATCTTGATCCCTTCCTTGCGCAGATTCAGCTTGACGCTCTCGATGTTCCGTGCGCCGATGTTGCCGAGATTGCTGTTGCCCGCCACCTCGAACATCTTTGCGCCGCCCGCGATTTTCGCCACAAGCCGGTCCTTGCGCGCTCCCTTTGCGGTGAGGAGGCTGATCGTTTCCTTAATGCCGGTGTCTGCGTATTTCATTGTGTTCTTGCGCCCCGCCTCCATGTTCAGCGGGAGCATGATATGGATCAACGCGCCCAGTTTCAGCGGCGGGTCCCACAGGCAGATGCCGATACAGGAACCCAATGCATAGGTAATCAGTTCCCCGTCGCCTTGCAGCATCTTCATATCGGCAATGCCAATGGTGATCTTCTGCATGCCCGGACGCACCGCGTTCATCGCGGCGCCCGCCGCAGCTACCGCCGCCGCTGCGCCGCCGCCCGCGCCTGCGGGCCTTGCCGCGCCTGCCATGCCGGGCCGCG
>CACZPK010000130.1 GCA_902783035.1 Oscillospiraceae bacterium | reverse complement strand
GCTGATGGAGCGGTATTCGCAGCATCAGATCTCCGGCACTCGCAGGAGGATGGGCTGATGGAGCTATATGTTCGTTTCGCGCTGGAGCTGGCAATCGTGCTGCCCGCCGCCGTGTTCGCGTTTCTGCCCGTCCGGGGCGAGCTGCGCGCCCGCGCGGGCGTCGCCTATGCCCTGACGGGCGGCGTCCTGTTTGCGCTTATCGCCGCGGGCGCGTGGCTGTGCGTCCGCTTTGCGTGGGACGCGAACCTTGTGCTGCTCTGCTGTCTGCCGCTGCTGCTCGCGGGGTATTTCGCCGTCGTGCGGCTGGAAGCAGCGAAAAAGCTGTTCTGCTTTTCCGCGGCGGCGATGCTCTCCGGCTTTTGCACGATGTACACAAACTACCTCGCCGCGCCGCTGGAAACGGACGGCGAGCCGTTCACGCTCGCGGCAAGCGCGGTCTGCTTCGCGCTGAATGTCGTGGTCGGCGCGGTCTTTTGGAAAACGCTGACGGACAGGCTGCCGTATCTCTTTGCGGTGGAGCGCTTGGAGCGCGCATGGCGGTATCTGCTGCTGATCCCGCTGTTCCTCGCCGTGTTCACCTACTGGCTGACGCCGCTCAGCCCCACGAACGTGATGGTGGGGCGCGTGCGACCCATCGCGCTCGCCATCATGCCCACTGTGCCGCTTGCCTTTCTCGCGTTCTGCCTGCTGACGTGGTGGCTGACGCGCTCGCTGACGGACAGCGCGCGGCTGCAGGCGGAAAACGACCTGTTGCAGATCGAGCAGAAGCGGTTCACGGAGTGGCGGGAGTACGTCGATCAGACGCGCGCCCTGCGCCACGACTTCCGCCAGCATCTCGCGGTCATCGGGCAGCTCGCGGACGAGGGCGATCTTAATAAGCTGCGGGAGTATGTGCGCCAGTTCCGCGCCGTGGCGGACGTGAGCCACAGGCGCTACTGCGCCAATATCGCCGTGGACGCGATGGCGGCGCACTACGACGCGATGGCGGAGGCGCAGGACACCGTGATCGACTGGATGCTCCGCCTGCCGGAGACGCTGTCGGTCGCGGAGCCGGAGTTCTGCGCCATGCTCGGCAATCTGCTGGAAAACGCGCTCCACGCGGTGCGGGAGCTGCCCGCGGAGCAGCGGCGCGTCAAGGTCGGCTCGGAGGAGGGCGGCAACGGCAACCTGACGCTGTGCGTGGACAACCCCTACGCGGGGACGGTCAGGCTCGGACGCAACGGCCTGCCGCGCGCGAAGCTCGCCGGTCACGGCGTCGGCCTTGCCTCGGTCGCCGCCACGGTACACCGCTACGACGGTACCATCGCGATCCGCACGGAGGGCGGGCTGTTCTCGGTGGACATCGTGCTGTACGCGCCGCAGGAGGCGGGAACGTAATACGGATTCTTGCGGCGGATTGCGTCAAACGGGATAAGACGCTATCTGCCACAAATCGTTATGGCGGGAAGGCGGCGCGCGGCGGCGTATTCCATCGCGGCGTCCACGGCGTCGCCCCGCGCGTGGTCGCCGGATCGTAGACGGCGAGCACCACGTCGGCGTAGTCGATGATCTTGCGGTAGGCGTCATACTCGCACTCCGGCGTCGGACGCAGGCTTGCCGCCTCCATGCGCGTGCAGTCGGCAAGCAGTTTGAAGTACCGCTCCCGGAGGTAGGGCGCCCACTTGGTCGCCTGCTCCTCGTGCGGCGTCACGACAAAGAGCATGAGGTCGGCGTCCTGTTCGCGCAGGGCGTTGACGATCTCCCCGGCGTACAGCCCGACGCCGCAGTCCGCGACGACGGCAAAGCGCGTCACGCCCTGCTGCCGCAGCTCCATGATCTTCTGCGCCAGCGAGAGCTTGAGGTCTTGGCAGCCGGAATCTTCCTCGTCGAACCCCCACGGGAAGCGCATGGGGTGTTGACCGAGAATGGCGCAGGTTAGGCGTTGTTCCATATCCCTCTCCCTCTCAGAATGTGTCGCACCATGCAACACAATACCTTTATGTGTCTATATGTCCTAATTCCGTATTATTCGGATATAGCCTATTATGATATGTTGTCTCCGTAGATACAATAGCAAAGTAAACGGAGGCAAGGTTATGACGCTGGATTACAAGGCAATCGGAAAGAGAATCAAGATCGCGCGGATCAATGCGGACATGACGCAGGAGCGCCTGTCCGATCTGCTCGGCATATCGCCCTCGCACATGAGTAACATCGAAACAGGGACTACTCGCGTCAGTTTGACGACGTTGGTAAAGCTCGCAAACGCGCTGGACATTTCGCTGGACGACATTCTCTGCGACAGCGTTACCCATGCCCGCCCACAGTTTGAGCGGGATATTCAGCAGATACTCGACGGGTGCAGCGATTACGAAATCCGCGTGGTTGCCGACGTTGCCCGCTCCGTCGTGGACGCCATGCGGAAAAACAAAAACCTGCGCTCAAAGGACAACTGAAAATGTGTTGCATGGCGCGACACAATTCCGATAAGCTCACAGGACATTTGGAGAAATTGCCATATTGATTTCACAGGGCAAATGGAATATATACTATGACCGCGCATGAGGGGGTGGCAGTATGTTGGATAAGGACGATTTGCAGGCCATCGCGGAGCTGATGAAGCAGCAAAAGGAAGAACTATCCGGGCTGATGGAAAAAAAGCTGGAAGCGCGAAAAGCGGAATTGGTTGCCTTAATCAAATATCACGCGCGGGGCGCACCACGGAGGATGAAAACCGTGGTGCGTCGTGCTACAATAAAGGCACACGGCACAAGACTGCTATC
>CACZPK010000129.1 GCA_902783035.1 Oscillospiraceae bacterium | reverse complement strand
CGTATTGCGGGCGAAGCGGGAGATCGACTTGACGAGAATCTTATCGATGCGGTCCTGGCGACAGTCCGAAAGCATACGCTGGAAGTCCGTCCGCTTCTCCGCGGACGTCCCGGAGATGCCCCTGTCGGCGTACACATCCGCCAGCGTCCAGTTCTCGTTGGCCGCAATCATTCGCTGGTAGTGTTCCATCTGCGCGAGGAAGGAGTTCGCCTGATCGGTCGAGTCCGTGCTGACGCGGGCGTATGCCGCCACGCGGAGCTTTTGCGTTTCCGCGCGCTCCGCGGGCTGGATCACGATCACCCTGTTCTGATCCAGTGCAAGGCTGCCGTTCGTCGTTTTCTTTCCGCCGTTCATGGTCTCACCTCCCCGTTTTCAGCAACACATTACCACTTAACGCTCTGGAAAGCTATTGCTTTTGCCAAACACTTCTATCGGTAAACGATGTTCGCGCCGATCTGCTCGGCCACCCTTCTGGAGAACTTCTTCAGCTCCTCCTCCGTAAAGCCATGTTCTTTCAGGATTTCAAGCAGATTGCGGACTCCGCAGTAATCCACGTTCGCGTTCTTCCCCATGCTTCTCATTCCCTTCTGTAAAGTATTGCTCCGATTTTACGGAACGGATATAATCTTCAATGTCCCGCATGGTGTCCGCCCGCCTCATCTCCGGCAGCGCGGACAGCACGTCTTCATGGTATCGCCCGCCCGCGCAGGCGCGCTCGTCCAGAATTGCCACGGCGCAGGTGTCCGTCTCCGTGCGGATCGCGCGCCCAAAGCCCTGCTTGAGTTTGATCTGCATCTCCGGAACGATCACCGCCCGGATGTAGTCGCGCAGGGTATCGTAGCGCTCCCGCTCCGCTTCTTTTACGGCGTCCGGCAGCGGAAACGGCAGGCGCGGGATGATGAGCATTGACACCGCGTCGCCCGGGAAGTCAAAGCCCTCCCATGCCGCGCCGGTCGCCAGCAGCACCGCGCCAGGTGACCGTCTGAACTGCTCTACAGTGTAGTTTGCGTTATGATTCAAGGTAAAAATCGGCCATGGAAGGTTCTTTAGGAGAAGCCGCTCTTTCACTGCGGACATTGCGGCATAGGATGTAAACAGCACCAGCGCGTGTCCATTGGATGCCGTGATCAGTGCGGCAATATCGGCTGACAGTTTGTCGTAGTATTGCGGGTCGGTGAAAGAAACAGGATTCACAGGCAAATACAGGCGGCAGTTTTCCTCATAGTCGAATGGCGAAAGAGAAACAGACTCCTTCACGCGCAGACACTGAGCCAGCCCCGCCTCCTCCCGGAATCTCTGGAAGCTTGGTCCCACGGCCATTGTGCCGGATGTCAGGATATACGGGCACGGGCGCTCCCACATGGTTTCCGCAAGCCTGACACCGAGGTTCGTCACCGTCGCACACAAGACGGCCTCGCCCGTCTCGTTTACCGAGACGTATCGTACCATCTGGTTCGACTCTTCCAAAAGGTATGTGACCGTGCGGGCAAGTTCTTTCAGCCTTCGAATAACCAGTGGTGTTGCCCGATCCTGCACCGCGCTCCTTATGATGGAAAGTGTCCTGTCGAGCAAGGCAAGATGTTTGGCATAAGCCGAAAACTCTCTGTCGCCATCAGGGTTTTCCAGAGCGGTAAGCAATGGTACGGCCGCTTTTTGCAGGTTCGTTGCAGCAGCGGTGCATTTCTCCGCTTTCAGAGCCGCGATGAGGTTTCTGATCTGTCCGTCCGCCATGAGGATCCTTGTCAGAAACGGAAGATACTCGTTCAGCACCGCGTTTTGCAGTGCAATGCTCGACGTCGAGATCAGGACAGGCTGAAACAGCCTGCCATCCCTGTCGCGCTCGCTCATGAACGCGATTCCCGCGGTGAGATAGGCGTAGGTCTTCCCGATGCCCGTGCCGGCGTCGCAGAGGGCGATGTTTCTGTTCTCCATGGCGTCCAGCATCCTGTGGCTCAGGGCAATTTGTTCTTCGCGCACCGTCATGCCGCGCGTCGGCATGAGGTCTCTGAAAATGCGGTCAATCAGCTCATGTCCGTATAAAGTCACTAGCGGCAGGCTTCTTCCCAACCGCGGCTGGAATAGATCCCGCACTGATAGCCGTAAGCCATTACCTTGAACGTCACTCGCGGATCGGCTGCCGATTTCCTCCCTTTGGGCGAATAGGCGCGTTACAGTTGCCTGTAGTCCAGTTCCTCAAGCTGGGCGCTTGTCAGCCGGACGGGCGCGTTCTCCGGTAAAAATATTTCGTTGTTTAGCGCAAGTACCACTTGACCGTCCCGCTCATACGTCGTATAGTGGTCTTGCGTTTGAAGTTGTTGTTTCACACCTACGATTTTAACGCAAAAGGCGAGGTTAGGAAACCCTTTTGGGCTCCTAACCTCGTCTTTTTT
>CACZPK010000128.1 GCA_902783035.1 Oscillospiraceae bacterium | reverse complement strand
TCCCTGTGGATCACCCGCATTTCCGCGGCGTGCAAGGCGAACGGCATGAACTACTCCACGTTCATGCACGGCCTGAAGCAGGCGAACGTGACGATCAACCGCAAGATGCTCAGCGAGATGGCGATCAACGATCCCGCCGCGTTCACCAAGCTGGTTGAGGTTGCGCAGAAGGCGTAAGATCCATATGCAAAAAAGAAGGCTTTTGCCGTGCGGCAAAAGCCTTCTTTTTTGTGATTATCTGCGCTTGCGTCCGCCTCGGTAGCCGTGGTAGCTGTAACCGCCGCGGTGGCGGCTGTAGCGTCTGGCGCGGGAGACAGCGGCGGCGCGCAGAACAATCGCGGCGACCGCCAGCACCGCCACGCCGACCGCGGCGAGCCTGACCCAGGGCTTGGCAAGGAACTCCTTTGCCTCTCGCTCCTTTGTCAGCAGCCATGAGGCGGAAACATCGTTGAGCGCCAACAGGGATACCGTGCCATAGGTGGTGTCGCCATGGGAGATCGTAATCGTGCCCAGTTCGTCACCCGCGGCGATCGGCGCGTCCACGCGCTCACTGGTAAGCTCCACCGTGCGCGTCAAGTCCTCTGCCTCCAGATCGGCGGGCACCATCCGCTCCAACGCCTCCGCGGGATGGACGACGACGTAATTTGCCTCGCCGGAGAGGTCAACGGGTACCTCACAGATAAATTCATCGGGATCGAGCAGGCGCATGCTCTTGAAATCATCAAAGCCGTGGTCAAAGAGGCGGATCGTTTCGGAAAAACTCTTGGTGAGGATGGTGCCGTCTTCCATTGTGACGCGCTCCGCACCCAGTACGACGGAGACCAGCGTGCGCCTGTCACGCTTGGCGGCGGCAACCAGACAGTAGCCTGCCTCGGGCGTGGAGCCGGTCTTGATGCCACAGGCATCCGCATAATAGTAGCCGCGAGAGCGCCAGGTGGAGATCAGGAAATTCGTCGTGTGCAGGTCACGTGCCTTGGAGATGTTCGTCTCCGGCACGGTGTAGGACTTGCGGGCGACGATTTCGTTGAATGTATCGTGCTTGCGCGCTTCACGCGTGATGAGATAGATGTCATACGCGCTGGTATAGTGCCGCTCATTGTGCAGGCCGGACGGGTTGGCAAAGTGGGTGTCCTCACAGCCGAGTTGTTCCGCCCGATCGTTCATCAGCTGCACAAAATTCTGCACGGAGCCGGATACCGCCTCGGCGAGAATATGCGTCGCCTCGTTGGCGGAGACGATCAGCATGCAGTTGAGCAGGTTTTCCACCGTCATTGTTTCGCCGGGCTTGATGTTGGCGGTGCTGCCGTCGGCGGCAAGACCGTCAAACGCGCCCTCCGACGCGGTGATCTCCTGATCGAGGCGCAACTTCCCGGCATCCACGGCCTCCAGCGTCAGCAAAGCGGTCATGACCTTGGTGATGCTGGCGGGATAATTGTGCTCATGCGCGGCCTTTTCATAGAGGATCTCGCCCGTGCCCTCGTCCACAAGCAGCGCGGCGCGCGCCTCCACATCAAAGCGCTCCGCAGCCCATGCGGCGGGCATGGTCGAAACAAACAGGGCAAGTATTAAAAAAAGCGATAAAAACCGTTCTTTTTTCATGGAAAAAAACCTCGATGTATGATATAATAAAAAACTGACGTGAAGTCGGAAATCATATGACCCGGTGCATCAGGTTGTCCGTATTGCGACTGCGCATCATATTATAACAGAGAAACAGGGGGAGCGCAACCGTGGAAAGCCAAGAAAAATTCGGCGCGGTGCATATTGTGCTGCTGGGCCTGACGGCTGCGTTCCTTGCGGCGCTGTTCGTGGCGGCAAGGCAGGACCGTACCGCCGCGCCGGCGGGGGACTACACGGTTACCGTGGGACGCGCCGTTCCACAGGAAGAACTGGTGCCGGAAAAGGAACCGCTGGACATCAACAGCGCCACGGCGGAGGAATTGGAGGAGCTGATGGGCATCGGCCCGGTGCTGGCGCAGGCGATCGTTGAGTATCGTGCGGCGCACGGGCCGTTTTCCTCGGTCGACGAGCTGCTGGAGGTCAGCGGCATCGGCGAGGGGAAACTCGACGGCATCCGCGCGGATGTGACGGTCGGAGAGGGGGAAGAAGGATGAAGATCCTGGTGGTTGACGACGAGCAGGTGCTCGTCAAGGGACTGAAATTCAATCTGGAAAACGAGGGCTATACGGTGGAAACCGCCTACGACGGCAAGACGGCGGTCGAGCTGGCGCGCAGCGGCGGGTTCGACCTGATCCTGCTCGATCTCATGATGCCGGAGGTGGACGGGCTGAATGCCTGTATGCAGATCCGGGAATTTTCCAATGTACCGATTATTATGTTAACTGCACGGGGCGAGGACACGGACAAGCTGCTGGGTTTTGAGTACGGTGCGGACGACTATGTGACAAAGCCCTTCAATATCCTGGAACTCAAGGCGCGCATCCGCGCTTTGCTGCGCCGCTCCGCCGCGCCCACGCAGCAGGAGGACCGGCGCGAGCTGCTTACCGCCGGCACGATCGCGGTCGATCCCGCCCAGCGCGTTGCGCTGCGGGACGGCGAAATCGTGGAGCTGACGGCAAAGGAGTACGACCTGATCGAACTGCTCATCAAGAATCCGCGCCGCGTTTACAGCCGTGAGAACCTGATGGATCTCGTCTGGGGTTACACCTATGCGGGCGATTACCGTACGGTGGATGTGCACATCCGCCGGCTGCGTGAAAAGCTGGAGAAAAATCCCGCCGAACCGGAGTATATTCTGACCAAATGGGGCGTGGGGTACTACTTTAAGGGCTGAGCCGCCGCAAATTGCCGCAGGGGGGAGGAAAACGCCGCCATGAAACGCGCCAGTCTGCAAACCAAGTTCAGCATCAGCTACATCGCGATCATCGTCGCGGTGCTGGGGCTGATGAATACCTATCCCCTGACGGTTTCGGAAGATCTGGTCTTCCGCTCGAAGGAATCAACGCTCAAAAGCAGCGTTTCCGTCATGGCGACGGCGCTGACGGGGCTTTCGGAGCTGAACGAGGAAAATGTTGCCTCGGCGATGACCGTCGCGGAGGAGGCGGGCGTATCCCGTATCCTGGTTACCGACGCCGGCGGGCGTATCCTCTATGACAGCCGTGAAACGGACAGCGCATTGGGACGCTATGCGTTCTACAGTGAGATCGTGCAGGCGCTGCACGGCAATGATGTGTTTTCCGTTGCCTTTGAAGACGGCGCGTTTCGCAGCCGCTGCGCCTCTCCCGTTATTTACCGCAGCCAGACCATCGGCGCGGTTTGCGCCTATGAGTACGATACGGAACAGGCGGTGCTGCTGCACAACCTGCAAACGACGCTGCTGCGCATTTCTGAAGCGGTGCTGGTGTTCATCGTCTTGATGAGCATGCTGCTCTCCCGCGTGCTGACGCGGCGCTTCGGCATGCTTGCGGGCGCGATCCGGCAGATGCGCGAGGGCGACTACGGACAGCGCGCCAGCGTCGGCGGCAACGATGAGATCGCCGAGATCGCGGACGAGTTCAACAGCCTTGCCGACCGTCTGCAAACCACGGAAGAGGTGCGCCGCCGCTTTGTCGCAGACGCGTCCCATGAGCTGAAAACGCCGCTGGCGGGCATCCGCCTGCTGTCGGATTCAATCTTGCAAAACGAGAATATGGACAAGGCCACCGTGCGCGAATTTGTCGGCGACATTGAGCAGGAGTCGGAGCGGCTGACGCGTATCACAGAGGACTTGCTGCGGCTGACCCGGCTGGACAGCGGCGCCGTCGAAAAGGCGGAGCCGATCCCGCTTGCCCCCGTCGTGGAACGCGCGGTGCACATGCTCCGTCTCGTGGCGGAGGAACGGGACGTGGCGCTCTCATGCGAGATCGAGCGCGACGGTGTCGTGCTGGCGCGCGAGGACGAGGCGCACCAGATCGTTTACAACCTGACCGAAAACGGGATCAAGTATAACCAGAGCGGCGGTTTTGTGCGCGTCAGGCTTGCGGGTGACGATGCGGAATGTGTCCTCACGGTGGAGGACAACGGCATCGGCATTCCGGAGGCAGACCTGCCCCGCATTTTTGACCGCTTTTACCGTGTGGACAAGATGCGCTCGCGCGCTTACGGCGGCACGGGTCTCGGCCTCGCCATCGTGTCCGACACCGTGCGCCGGCGCGGCGGTACGGTGGAGGCTGCGGCGCGCAAGGGCGGCGGCAGCGTGTTTACCGTACGCCTGCCGCGCATCCGGCAGGAGGAGAAAGGCGTATGAGGCGTTTGATCGGTTTGCTCATGGCGCTGGCAGCCTTGCTTTGCACTGCCTGCGCCGCGCCGGCGGAGGCGCCCTCGCCGGACGACTTTGTGCTCTATTATGCCGCATATCCGGTGGAGAACGGCGGCGACGCGATCGCCTCCCGCATGCTGCGCATTGAAAACAGCGGCGAGCTGGGCGCGACGGCATTGGCGGAGCGGCTGACCACGGAGCTTTTCACCGCGCCCGAGATGGAGGGGCTTCGCTCGCCGTTTCCCGCAGGCACGGCTTTGCAGCATCTGACCATTGCGGGCGGACGCGCGGCGGTCGACCTTTCGGAGCACTATGCGCGCCTTTCGGGCGTCGACCTCTCCATCGCGGACTATTGCCTGACGCTGACGCTGACGCAGATCGAAGGCGTGAACGCCGTGCGCATCACGGCGAACGGACGCGAACTGCCCTATCGCAAGACGCAACTGCTCACCGCGGCGGACGTGCTGCTCTCCGACGGGACGGACGCCATCCGGCCCATTGACGTTTCGCTGTGGTTCCCGGACACACAGACAGGTGAACTGCGCGCCCAGCAGCAGACGCTGGCGCTTTATGAAGGCCAGACCCGTGTGGGCGCGGTGCTCGACGCGCTGGCGCGCGGGCCGGAGGGCGACGACTCGCTTACGCCGCTGCTTTCGGGTGCCCTAGCCGTGCTGTCCAGCCGCATTGACGGCGGCGTATGTTATGTAAACTTATCGCCGCAGACGCCGCTTTCGGCCGAACCGGAGCGGAGGATGCTGGAGAGCGAAGCAATCGCCCGCTCGCTGCTTTCCCTTTCGGGTGTGGACGCGGTGCAGCTGCTGGTAGACGGTGAGAACGTGTATGAGGCCGCCGCCGAGGCATTGGCGGAGCCGCCCGCAGAAAATACGGGACTATAGAAGTAGGAGAGACGCTTATGAAATTGATGGTGATCGACGGCAATTCGATCCTCAACCGCGCCTTTTACGGTATCCGCCCGCTGACGACGCGGGAGGGCTTTTATACCCATGCGATCTATGGCTTTCTGACCACGATGAAACGCCTGACGGACGAGGAAAAACCGGATGCGCTTTGCGTGACCTTTGACCGCCGCGAGCCGACGTTCCGGCATTTGGAATTCCCGGCATACAAGGCGCAGCGCAAGGGGATGCCGGAAGAGCTGGCGATGCAGCTGCCGGTGCTCAAGGATGTGCTGGATGCAATGAACATTCCGCGCTACGAGCTGGCGGGCTATGAGGCGGACGACCTGATCGGCACCGTATCGCGCCGCTGTGAGGCGGCGCATTGGGACTGCGTCATCGTTACGGGCGACAAGGACAGTTTGCAGCTCGTCACGGAGCATACGACCGTGAAGCTGGTTTCGACGCGCATGGGCCAGACCACGACAAAGGATATGACGCCGGACACGTTCCGCGCGGAATACGGCTTTGATCCCGTGCGCATCATCGACCTAAAGGCATTGATGGGCGACAGCAGCGACAACTATCCGGGTGTGCCGGGCATTGGCGAGAAAACGGCGACGGAGCTGATCCAAAAATACGATACGATCGACACGATCTTTGAAAAGCTGCCGGATATCGAGGCGAAACCCGCTGCGATCAAAAAGCTGCAGGAGGGTGAAGAGAGCGCAAGACAGTCATACCATCTTGCGACGATCCTGACCGATGCGCCGCTGGAATTCGATCCGGCGAAAAACCTGCGCGCCGCGCCATCCGACGGGCTGTATCCGCTGCTTTTGAAGCTGGAATTCCACAAGCTGATCGAGGTGTGGAAACTTACGCCGCCGGCCGTGGTTCCGGCTGCCGCGCAGGAAGAAAAACCGGACTTTACGGTCACGGCGGAGGCGGTGACGGACGAGGCGCGTGCGAACGAGCTGCTCTCGCTCTGGCGTAAGGCGGGGCATGTGACGCTGCTGGCACTGCCCGATCTCTCCGGGTTCATCGTGGACTGCGATACCGGGGCGGATACGGCCAGCTCCGCGGAACTGTTTTTCGCACGTTATCAGGGTGACTGGAACGCGTTGCTGCGCGCTTTGTTTGCGGAGGACGTGAAGAAGGTCTCGCACAACGTCAAGGATCTTATGCGCGCGCTGCTGGAAAACGGCCTGCCCATCGGCGGCTTTGTGTTTGATACGGCGCTGGCGGCATATCTGGTGGACGCAACGGCGGGGAGCTATGAGATCGACAAGCTGTTTGCCTCCTACTTCCATGCCGAGCTGCCCAAGGCCATCCATCTGGAGCCGGACGCTTTTTCCATGCTGGGCGACACGGTGGCGGCGGAGGCGGCGTTCCACAGCTATTGTGCCGCCGTCGGCGCACTTTATGAGGCGCTGTATCCCGCGCTGGAAGAGCGGCAGCTGCATGCGCTCTATTACGATGTGGAGCTGCCGCTGTGCGCGGTGCTGGCACAGATGGAAACTGCGGGATGCCTTGTTGACCGCAAGGCGCTTGCGGATTTCGGCGCGCTGATGGAAGCGCGCGTGAAGGAGCTGGAAGCGCGCATCTACGACGCGGCGGGGGAGACGTTCAACATCAATTCTCCCAAGCAGCTCGGCGCGATTTTGTTTGAAAAACTGGCGCTGCCGCACGGGAAAAAAACCAAGACCGGATGGTCGACCAACGCGGATGTGCTGGAAAAGCTGCGCTGGGAGCATCCGGTCGTGGCTGACGTGCTGGAGTACCGCCAGTATGCGAAGTTCAAGTCGACCTATTGCGACGGGCTTTTGAAGGTCATTGCGCCCGACGGGCGTATCCATACGAGTTTCCAGATGACGGTTACGGCGACAGGGCGCCTTTCGTCCACGGAACCGAATTTGCAGAACATCCCCACGCGCACGGAACTGGGCAGCGAGTTCCGGCGTATGTTTGTCCCGGCGCCGGGCTGCGTGCTTGTCGACGCGGACTACAGCCAGATCGAGCTGCGTCTGCTGGCACATATTGCGGACGACAAGACCATGCAGGCAGCGTTCCAAAGCGGCGAGGACATCCACACCGTCACCGCTTCCCAGGCGTTCGGCGTGCCGAAGGAACAGGTGACAAAGGAGCTGCGCTCACATGCCAAGGCGGTCAATTTCGGCATTGTGTACGGCATTTCCGCGTTTTCACTTGCGCAGGATATTGGGGTGACCGTCGCGGACGCAAAGGCGTATATCGAAAATTATTTAGCGCGCTTTTCCGGTGTGCACCACTATATGACGGACGTGGTGGAGCGGGCGAAGGCGGCGGGCTACGTGGAAACGCTGATGCACCGCCGCCGGGCACTGCCCGAACTGGCGGCGACCAATTTCCAGACCCGCTCGTTCGGTGAGCGCGTGGCGCTCAATATGCCCATTCAGGGCACGGCGGCCGATATCATCAAGCTGGCGATGGTGCGTGTGGACGGCAGGCTGCGGCGTGAGGGGCTGCGAGGACGGCTGATCTTGCAGGTGCACGACGAGCTGATCGTCGAGTGCCCCGCGGACGAGGCGGAGCGCACCGCCGCGCTGCTGACGGAGGAGATGGAGCATGTGATGACGCTCTCCGTTCCGTTGACCGCTGAGGCGCACTGGGGCAAAAACTGGCTGGAGGCAAAGGGTTGAACCGATGGAGCATTTGAAGAAAAAGGTGCGCATCGTGCCGATGGCGCACCAGCATCTGGATGAAGTTGCGGCGTTGGAGCGGGTCTGCTTTGCCGACCCGTGGTCGCGCAATATGCTCGCCGAGGAGCTGGATAACGCCATGTCGGCATATCTGGTCGCCCTCGACACGGAGGACGGCAGCGTTGTGGGCTACGCGGGGCTGCTGGTCGTGGCGGACGAGGGGTACATCACCAATGTCGCCGTGCGCCCGGAATCGCGGCGCGGCGGCGTGGCGGGGAAGCTGCTGGACGTGTTTGTGGACTTTGCAAAAGGCAACAACCTTGCTTTTTTGACGCTGGAGGTGCGTGCGTCGAATTACGGCGCCATCGCACTTTACGGCAGCCGGGGTTTTCGCGGCGTCGGGCGGCGTACAAATTACTATGAGCATCCGAAGGAAGATGCGATCATCATGACGAGAGTGTTTGGAGAGAATGTCGATGCTGGAGATGAAGCTCCCGACGCGGGAGCAGTTTGAGACGGTTTACGCACGCGATTTGCAGGCGTCGTTCCCCGAGGCGGAGCTGAAACCGCTGCGGGAGATGCTCGCCGAGTGGAAGCGCGGCGAGTACCGCCCGTGGTGCCTCTTCGACGGCGACGAGATCGTGGGCGAAGCGTTTACCCTGTCGCATGTGCCGGGGTTTGCGCTGCTCGACTATCTTTGCGTCACGTCCTCGCGGCGCAACGACGGGCTTGGCGCCGTGCTGGTCCGAAAGCTGGTGGAGGCGGAGCGTGGCAGCGTGCTCTTTGGCGAGTCCGAGATCCCTGCGTATGCGCCCGATGGCGCGATGGCGGAGCGGCGCCTTGCGTTTTACCGGCGCAACGGCGCGCGGCAGGCAGGCTATGATACCTGTGAGTTCGGCGTGCCGTATCACACGCTGTTCTGGGCGGACGGGGATGTGGACGAGGAGGCGCTGTGCGCCGCGCATCGGGAAACTTACCGCAGCACGATCCCGCCGCAGGCTTTTACGAAATACATTCAGATACCATGGGAACCGTCGATGGGTGTCCCTCAAAAAATAGCATGGATCGGGTAGGAATATGAAAATTTTGGCATTTGAATCGTCCTGTGATGAGACGGCAGTCGCCGTTGTGGAGGACGGAAGAAAGGTGTTGTCCGACGCCATCGCGTCGCAGGCGGACATGCACGCGCTCTACGGCGGCGTCGTACCGGAGATCGCCTCGCGCAAGCATGTTGAGGCGATCGCGGCGCTGACCGATCGGGCGCTTGCCGACGCGGGTGTTGTAAAAGAAGAGATCGACGCAGTCGCGGCGACCTATGCGCCGGGACTGATCGGCGCGGTGCTGGTGGGGCTCAACTTTGCCAAATCCGTTGCCTTTTCGCTGCGCGTGCCGCTGATCCCCGTACACCATATCCGCGGACATATTGCGGCAAATTACCTCGCCTTTCCGGAACTGGAACCGCCGTTTCTGGCCTTGAGCATGTCCGGCGGCAACACGCTGCTTGTGGACGTGGCGGGCTATACGGATTTCCATCTGGTCGGTGCGACACGGGACGATGCGGCGGGCGAGTGTTTCGACAAGGCGGCGCGCGTGCTGGGCCTGCCGTATCCCGGCGGCAAGCCGATGGACGAACTGGCGCAGCTCAGCGCGGGCGGCGTTTACGATCTGCCGCGCGCGAAGATCGAGGGGCATGAGCTGGACATGAGCTTTTCGGGGCTTAAAACCGCGGTGGTCAACCTTGCCCACAACGCCGAACAGACAGGGAAACCCCTTGACCGCGCGGCACTGGCGCGTGATTTTACGCAGGCGGTGTCGGACGAACTGGTGCCGCGCACGATCCGTGCAGCGGAGCTGTGCGGACGCCGGACGGTCGTTGCGGCAGGCGGCGTTGCGGCCAATTCGTTTTTACGTGCCGATCTGCAAAGCGCCTGCAAAAAGGCCGGGATCATGCTGTACCTGCCGCCGCTGCGGTTGTGCGGCGACAACGGTGCGATGATCGGCGCACAGGGCTATTATGAATATCTGGCGGGGGCGCGGGCGGATTGGTCGCTCAATGCCTACGCCACACGCGAGATCGACGAGCCTGTCGTCGCCTATTGCAATCCATAGAATCGGAGGAAGAAAATCACAATGAAACCCAAAGCCAATGCGGCGGCGCTGTTGCCCGTTCTCGTGTTCCTGGTGCTCTACCTCGGACTCGGCATCCTGTTTGAGTATGTTTTGAAGATTTCGATGGGCTTTTACTCCATCCCCATCGTGGTCGTGTTTTTGGCCGCGCTGCTGGTGGCGTGCCTGCAAAACCGCGCGCTGACGTTTGACGAAAAGCTCGTTGTCATGGGGCGCGGCGTGGGCGACAAGAATATCATGACGATGATCCTCATCTTCCTCGCGGCAGGCGTGTTTGTCGGCGTGACGGGGCGTTCCAGCGCCGAGGCGGTGGCGTACTTTTTGCTTTCCGTGACGCCGGCGCGCGCGGCGGCGGCCGTGCTGTTCGTGGCGGCGTGTTTCGTCTCCACGGCAATGGGCACCTCGGTGGGAACGATTTCGCTCATCACGCCGATCGCGGCGGCGGTGGCGGAGATCAGCGGTTTTTCACTGCCGCTTTGCATTGCGTCCGTGATGGGCGGGGCCATGTTCGGCGACAACCTCTCCTTCATCTCCGATACGACCATTGCCGCCTGCAACACGCAGGGCTGCGAGATGCGCGACAAATTCCGTGCGAACTTTAAAATCGCGCTGCCCGCCGCATTGGCGACGCTGGTGCTGATCCTTGTCGTCGGAAACGCGGGAATGGAGCGTATCGAGATCCCGGCGTACAATATGCTGCTGCTGATCCCGTATCTGTTGGTGCTGGCGGGCGGCATCGCGGGCGTGAATGTGTTTCTCGTGCTGATTGCGGGCATCGTTTCCGGCGCGGCCATCACGCTTTTGACGGGAACCGTGACGGTGCTGGATCTGCTCGGCAGCATGGGCGCCGGCGCAAGCGGCATGTTTGAAACGATCCTTGTTACCATTCTCGTCTCCGCGATGTGCGGGCTGATGCGCGAATACGGCGGTTTTGAAGCGCTGCTGTCCTTTATCCGCCGTGTGTTCAAGGGCGCGGTGGGCGGACGCCTCGGCGTGGGGCTGCTGGTCGGCGCGATGGACATCGCCACGGCAAACAACACGGTCGCCATCGTAATGGCAGGCCCCATTGCCAAGCAGATCAGTGACGAATACGGTATTACGCCGAAGGAATCCGCCTCGCTGCTGGATACATTCTCCTGCGTGTTTCAGGGGATCATCCCTTACGGTGCGCAGATGCTCGTTGCGATTTCGCAGGCGGCGGTGCTGGGCTTTTCCGTTTCGGCGTTTGAGATCATACCGATGCTGTTCTATCCGTATCTGCTGCTTCTCAGCTCGCTGGTGTTTATTTTCATCGGCGCGGGCAGGAAAACGGAAAAATAACCATTACGAAAAAAGACGTCCGGGTTATCGTCCGGACGTCTTTCGTTATACAATGTCATACAATTCCCGCAGGTCGGTGATCTCATAATCCACGCGCAAGCCTTCCGGGTTTTCCACACCGGCCGGATTGTACCAGCAGCAGGCAAGGCCATAGTTGTTCGCACCCTGAATGTCGCTGGTGAGGGAGTCGCCGACGAGCAGACAGTTGTCCCGCGTGATCCCGTCGATGCGCGCGAATACATAGTCGAAATACGCCTTTGTCGGTTTCTGCGCGCCGGCCTCCTCGGAGATGAAGGCTGCTTCCAGATAAGGCTTGATCGCGGCACGTGACAGACGGCCGCGCTGCACGGACGCCACCGCATTCGTCACAAGGAACAGCCGATGCGTTTCGGACAGGCGACGGCAGACCTCTACCGAGTGCGGGATGGGGAACGAACAGGTAGCGAGCGTAGCGAGATGCGCCTCGTTGGCGGCGGCCGGGTCGGCGTCGATTCCCAGTTCGGTGTAAAAACGGCGGAATCGCTCCAGACAGATGAACTCCTTTGACGCCTCACCCCGGTCGAACATCGTCCAGCAGGCGTTGTTGTGAACACGATAGCGCTCCAGCAGATCGTCCGTGGGCGTGATGCCCGAGACCTTGCAGGAGGCGGCAAAAGCGACGCGGTCGGCGCGGTTGAAATCGAAGAGCGTATTGTCCGCATCAAAAAGCAAAAACGGGTAGCGCATGGGACACCTCACAAAAGAAACATTACTGCCAGTCTAACATAGTTTTCCGGTTTGCACAATCACCTCGTACACGCCGGCACCGTACAATGGCGGGAGAGGGGTGATGCAACATCGAAACGATCGGATTTCTGGGCGGCGACGCGCGCATGGCGTGCCTCGCACGCCTGCTGGCGGAGGACGGGTATACGGTCAGGTCGTGGGGCCTGACGGGTGCGCCGGGCGAGACGCGGCCGAGTGAGGCGGCACGCGCGGTACGCATTGTGTTGCCCGTTCCGCTGGGAAAAGACGGATGCCTGCAAGGGACCGACCTGCCGCTTGACGAGTTGTGGCGGCGCCTGCGGCCCGGATCGGCCGTTTACGCGGGCGCGGTGCCGGAGACGGAGCGCACACGCGCGACGGCGCTGGGATTGCGCGTGACGGATTATTTTACGGATGAGGCGCTGGCGGTGCGAAACGCCGTGCCTACGGCGGAGGGGGCGCTCGCCGTCGCGATGGAGCGCCTGCCCGTCACGCTGCACGGAACATCCTGCCTTGTGCTGGGCTTTGGGCGTATCGGGAAGCTGCTTGCCCGCGGCCTTGCGGCGCTGGGCGCGCATGTCAGCGTCAGCGCGCGGCGGGAAGACGACCTTGCATGGATCGAGGCGCTGGGCTATGTGCCGCTTCGTACGGGAGATCTTGCGGGAAAACTGGACGGTTTCCGCGCTGTGTTCAACACCGTGCCGCACATGGTATTGGACGGAACACTCCTGCGCGAGCTGCCGCGCGGCTGTGTGCTGATCGAGCTGGCGTCGCAGCCGGGTATGGACGCGGAGACGGCAAAAGCGCTGGGACTGGACCTTGTCCGGGCGGGCGGATTGCCCGGCAAGGTAGCGCCGGAAACGGCAGCCCGCGCTCTGCGGGAGCGCCTGTTTCAAATCTGGAGGGAGGAAAAAGCATGAAACTCGGCTTTGCGTGGTGCGGCTCCTTTTGCAACCACATGCAGGTTATGAAGCTGTACGAGGAACTCGCGCAGCGGCATGAGCTGATTCCCATTCTCTCGGAGCATGCGGCGCGGTATGACACGCGATTCGGCACGGCTGAGAGCTTGATTGAACGCGTTGAGAGTCTGGCGGGGCGCCGCGCGGTCCGGAACATCGTCGAGGCGGAACCGCTGGGACCGTCGGGCGCGATGGATGTGCTTGCAATCGTGCCCTGTACCGGGAATACGCTTGCCAAGCTCGCGGCGGGAATCACCGACAACGCCGTGACCATGGCGGCAAAATCGCATCTGCGCAACGGAAAACCCGTTGTGATCGCGCTGGCGACCAACGACGGACTGGGAGCGAGCGCACCGAATATTGCGACGCTGCTCAATCGCAAGAACTATTACTTTGTTCCGTTCGGACAGGACAACGCAGCGGCGAAACCCATGTCGCTCATCGCAGATTTTTCCCAGCTGGAAGCCACGGTGGAATCGGCGTTGGCAGGGCGGCAGCTGCAACCGCTGCTGGTTTAAAAAGGAGCGCTTTTCAGCGCTCCTTTTCCTTGTCAAAATAGTATTGCCGATATAGTTTATACTGCGCGCGGTCGACCCGCGCCATACTGTAGAGACGTTTCAAATTGAAGTCTCCCGGGTCGTGCAGCGTGCGGTCCATCGGCAGGCGCTCCAGCTCCGCGCGGAGCGCGGGATCGGAGACGTAACGCTTCAGAATGCCGCGCGGCACATTCGACCACAACGCTGTGTTTTCGTTGTATACGCAAGGCTCCCGCTTGCCGTAGACCACATCGTCGGCGAGCAGTTTCATCATGTTGATGCCTGCGGAGCGCACAAAGTAGCTGCTGCGTCCAAGCCTTGGGTTGATCTCAAAGAGCAGATAACGCCCCGTGCGGCGGTCAAACTTCATGTCAATGTTGGAGAACCCGATATAGCCGATTGCCTCCAGAAAGCCCTGCATCTTCTCGTACAGCGCACGGTCGCCGCGCGAGAGAATGGCGGCGTAGTTGCCGACGGATTTGGGGTCGTAGTATTCCAGCACGGGCTGGCCGAGACACATTGCACGCACCTTGCCCTCCGCGTCGGAATAGCTGTTGAGCACGCGCATCGCGCCGTCGCCGCCGGGGACGAACTCCTGCAAAATCAGTTTGCCGCCGTAATCGGAGCGGTTCATGTTTGCGACCATCGTGAGGTACTGCTCCCGCGTGTCGAAGAAGAACACCTTTTTCTGCCCTTCAAAATGGCAGCGCAGGTACTCTGTGGCGTTGCTGTTTTCGGGCTTGACAACGATGGGAAAATCAAACGGCAGGTGATCCAGAACGCCCTCGCGTTCGTCGGGCGCTGCAACGACGGTGTGGGGATAGTCCATGCCGTGCGCTGCGCACAGCGCATAGAACTTATCCTTCGTGTCAAAGGTGTCGAGCATTTGGGGCGGATTGAACGGATTCGCGATCAGCCCCTCAAAGTGCGTGAAATGCCTGCACAGAAGCCCGGCATAATAGTCGGAGCAGGGGATGACCAGCAGCTTTTCGTATTGCGATGCGCTGCGCCTGAGCACGCGAAGCAGTGCGTCGGGAAATACGTCCTCGCGCTCAAAGTTTTCGATCACCTCCAGATCGAACAGACGGCTGTGCCGCGTCGGCGAGAGGGCGAGCGTACATAGCAGCAGCGGCCGTACGTCGTACGCCTCGCAAAAAAGCCGCGCCGTGCCGTAGGCGTTTTCGTCGCTGCCGAGGATGATGGGAAGAAAGTCCTTTTTAGCCATGGGCACACCTCACTTCTGATGCTGCTCGTCGTAGGTTTTCAGATGCTTGAGCGTCATCTCCACATCGGACGGATACGGCTCAAACACGCGCCCGCGTTTCATATATTCCTCCTCACCCTTGCCAGTGAGCAGGATGACGCGGGGCATGTTGTGCTCGCAAATGGCGCGGCGGATGCATTCGTCGCGATCCTCCAACACCAGATGCGGTGCGGCGACGTGCTTTTCAATGTCGGCGGCGATCTGGTCGAATGGCTCTTCACCGCTGTCTTCCTCGGTGATATAGACAAAATCGCAGTTCTGCCCGCTCAACTCGCCGAGATCCTTGCGCCGCTGGAGCGCGTGCGAGCCGGGACAGCCAAAGATGGAGATCATCGCTTTGCCGGGATACTCTGCACGCGTCGAACGGTAAAGCGCGTCGAAGCTCATCCGGTTGTGTGCGTAATCCACGATGACGGTAACCTTTTTGTCGCGGCTTTCATAGACCTGCATCCGTCCGCTGGCGCGTGCCACGCGCAGCGCGCGGCGGACGCTCTCTTCGGGCACGTCCAGCGCCATAGACATGGCAATTGCGGCCAATGCGTTCTGGACGTTGAACAGGCCCGGCATCGTGATGGAAAACTCACCGTTGTACTTCGGCGAACGTACGGTGAAGTAAATGCCGTCCGCGCGCTTTTCAACGTGTTCACAAAATACGGTGTCGCTCTCATGGGAACCGAAGGTGACGAGCTTGCAGCGGCCCTTCGCATAGGCGACGGCGCGCTCTGCGTGTTCGGCGTCAGTGTTGATGCAGCCTACGCGGCACTGGTCAAAAATTTTCAGCTTTGCGGCAAAGTAATCCTCAAAATCCGGATGTTCGATGGGGCTGATGTGATCCTCGCCAATGTTGAGGAACGCGCCGACGTCGAAGGTCATGCCGCGTACGCGGCCGACCTTGAAGGACTGGCTGGACGCCTCCATGACGAGGTGGGTGATGCCGCTGTCATAAGCGTTTTGAAAGTGCTGATACAGCTCCAGTACTTCCGGCGTGGTGATGTGCGATTCCTCACTGACCACGCCGTCATAGGTGTCGATGGACGAGATGAGCGCACAGTTGGGCTTGCCCTGCGAGGACAGCCAGTCATTGAGAATATAGCGCATATAGTATGCCGTGGTGCTCTTGCCCTTGGTGCCGGTGATGCCGACTGTGACCAGCTTGTCCGTTATATTGTTATAATAAAGTCGGCCCAGCACCACCAGCGCGTGCCGGATGTCGTTGACGATCAGCCGCGGCGCATCGACGGCGAAAGCATGATCGGCAACATAGGCAACCGCGCCTTTTGAAAGCGCGTCACGCAGATACTCTTCTTTAAAATGCGCACCTTTGCACAGAAACAGCGCCGTGCCGGAGAGTGCGCGGTTATCATAGCTGAAGCAGTCGACGGTCTTTTGCGCCGCCGCATTGTCAACGGTGCTTTCCGCAAGCAGCCCCGCGTTGCGCAGTGCATCGACGTATTCTTGCAGCGTGTGGAGAGCGAACATAAAAACGCCCCTTTTCTGTTCAGAATATGATTAGTATACCACTGCATTTTTTTCTTGACAAGCAGAATGAGACACCCTGTGATACACGCTGCCGTGTGTGCGTGCCTGTTGCCGAAATCAACAAGACAGGCTGTGCAATTCGGCTGGTAAAAAGTGAGTTATGTCGACGACTTATTGCCTCTTTTGCACAAAGCGAAAAAAATGTCAAAAAAGGTGTTGACAAATCGGTAAAGGGCGTGTATAGTAGCGACTGTTCCGCGGTTGAGCCGCTCGACAAGAGAGCAAAACCGAGT
>CACZPK010000127.1 GCA_902783035.1 Oscillospiraceae bacterium | reverse complement strand
TATCGTGAGCGGATGCGTGAGAATATTGCGCATGCCCTGAAAATTGAAACGGCTCAGGTGAGCGTGAAGGCAACGACCGAGGAAGGATTGGGGTTCACGGGAACCGGCGAGGGCATGGCGGCGCACGCGGTTGCGCTGATCGAAAGGCTTTGAGCATTTTTATACCACGGCTTAAGAGGGCGGACATCCGGTCCGCCCTCTTTTTGCACCCCTGCGGCGCAGTGCGCATAAGATGCGGCAAAGGGGGATTTCCGATGAACCACTATCTGTTCACCGCGCGCTCGATCACCCATGCCCAGCGAATGGCGCAGGTGCTGGAGCACGCCGGCGTTTATGTCAGGATACGACGCGTCGGTGCGATCGTCACAAAGAATGGCTGCGGTTACACATTGCAGGTGCCGGAGCGCCATTTCCGCCGCGCGGCAGACGCGCTGCGCGAGACGGAGATCCGGCCCGTCAGGGTGTTCTATGTTTCCGGTGGGGAGAAGCGGGAGGTCGCGCTATGATCTATCTGGACAGCGCGGCAACGACGTTCCGCAAGCCTTCGTCTGTCCGTGCCGCGGTGCTGCATGCGATGCAGACCATGAGCTCACCCGGGCGGGGCGGTTATCCCAGTGCACAATCTGCGGAGACGCTTCTTTTTCGCACGCGCAGTCTGGCGGCAGAGTTGTTTGGCGTGCAGCAGCCGGAAAATGTTGTGTTTACCTTCAACGCGACACACGGATTGAACATCGCCATCAAGAGCCTTGTTCCACCGCGCGGACGCGTTGTGATCTCAGGCTATGAGCACAATGCCGTGACGCGGCCGCTGCACGCGCTGGGCGCGGAAACGGTGGTTGCCGCATCGCCGCTTTTCGATACGGATGGCTGTGTGTCGGCATTCCGCAAGGCGCTGCGCCGGGGGGCGGATGCGGTGGTCTGTACGATGGTATCCAACGTGTTTGGATTTGTTTTGCCCATCGGGGAAGTGGCGGCACTTTGCCGCAATGTGGGGGTGCCGCTCATTGTGGATGCCTCTCAGGCAGCGGGTGTTTTGCCCGTTGATATGACCGCGCTGGGCGCGTCGTTTGTCGCGATGCCGGGGCACAAGGGTCTGTACGGCCCGCAGGGAACCGGTCTGCTGCTCTGCGGCACGGATACAGCGCCTATACTGGAAGGCGGTACGGGCAGTGCCTCTCTGGAACAGGCGATGCCCGCATTTCTGCCTGATCGGCTGGAGGCCGGGACACACAACATGCCCGGCATTGCGGGACTGGAGGCAGGACTGCGTTTTGTGCGGGAAAAGACACCGCAGCGCATCGCGCGCCATGAGCGCGCGCTGATTCGCCGCACTTCGTCCGGTTTGCAGCGCTTCGATGCCTGCACGGTTTATACAGCGGAGGATGACGGCGCACAGGCGGGGGTGCTTTCGTTTGCGGTGCGCGGACGTGAACCGGAAGAGGTTGCGGCCGCGTTGGCGCATCGCGGTGTTGCCGTGCGTGCGGGCTATCACTGCGCGCCGCTTGCGCATCGCAGTGCCGGCACACTGGAGCATGGAACCATACGTATGAGCGTTTCCGCCTTTGAGACAGCGGCGGAAATTGACGGTTTTTTGCATGCCATGCGCGGGATACTGTCTAAGTAGCCCAAATACCAAGCCATTTTTCATAGAAAATTCACAGCTCTCCCCGTTGCAATTTTGCGACGCTTATATTAGAATAAGACTAATTATGACGCGCTATATTTCTTGCAATGGGGAGAGACGGGATGGAAGTAGTCACGACGATGCTTGAAGGCGTACTGCGCTACATCGGGACGGTCCGGATCACCGACTGGCTCGATATGGCGCTGATGGCCTATCTTCTCTATCGCGCGCTGAAACTGGTTGGCAGTTCCCGCGCGGCAAATCTCGGCAGAGGCGTATTGATTTTCCTCGCGGCGCTGGCACTGAGCGACGTGTTCCAGCTCAACAGCATCAACTTTATCCTGCGCAATATCGTAACTTGGGGCGTTTTGGCGTTGATCGTACTTTTTCAGCCGGAATTGCGCCGCCTGTTGGAACAGGTTGGCTCAAGCCGATTGAGTACGTTCAACCCCTTTGCCCGCGCCCAGCAGGTCAGCGTGATCGAAACGGCGATTGCGCAGACGGTGAACGCATGCGCCGAGCTGTCCGAATCCCGCACGGGCATGCTGATGGTCTTTGAGCGCGAAACCTCACTGGACGACATCGCACGCACCGGCACGATTGTGGACGCGCAGGTTTCCACCCAGCTGCTCAAGAACATATTCTTCGTCAAAGCGGCGATGCACGACGGCGCGGTCATCGTGCGCAACGGACGCCTGCTGGCGGCGGGCTGCATTTTGCCGCTTTCCCACAACGCGAACATCAGCCGCGACCTCGGCACGCGCCACCGTGCCGGTATCGGCATGAGTGAGAACTCGGACGCGGTGGTTGTCATTGTCTCCGAGGAGACGGGCGCGATCTCCGTTGCCATCCGCGGTATGCTCAAGCGGCACCTGACGGCGCAGACGCTGGAAAAGCTGCTTTCCAACGAGCTGATCCCTGCGGCCGAAGAGGAACCGCAGGAGAAGGCGCGGCTGCGTTTCTTCTGGCGGCGCAAGGCGGGAAAGGAGGCGGACGGTCGTGCAGATCAGTAATGGGCGCAAAGCGCTTTATATCACGGTCTCGGTTCTCATTTCCGTTGTGTTCTGGTTCTATGTAAACAGCGGTGCCACGGTGGACTTTTCCATCAACAACATTCCGGTGGAATTCCTGAACGAATCGGCACTGGCGAACAAAGGTCTGATGCTTCTCAACGGCGAGGAGACTCCGACGGTTGATCTTTCCTTTACCATGCCGCGCAGCATGGTATACAACTTCCGCTCGGAGCGGGTGCGTGCCATTGCGGACCTCGGCTCAATCAACTCCACGGGCACGCAGTCGCTGAGCTATTCCATCATCTACCCGCCCAATACCAACCGTGGACAGATCTCCGTTGCTTCGCCTTCGGTGCAGACCGTGTCGGTGCGCGTGGGCGAACTGTTCCGCAGGAACGACGTGGAGATCCGCTGCAAGCTGGTGGGCAACGTGGCAGACGGCTATGTTGCGGGCAGCGTGCAGCTCCTGCCGAAGATGCTTGAGATCTGGGGTCAGCAGAGCGACGTGATGCAGGTCAACTTCGCGCAGGTAACGCTCAACATCCAGAATGCGCGCTCCACGATCGTGGAGCTGGTGGAGTTCGAGCTTTACGATTACAACGACCAGCTGATCGAAAACAACGGCATCCATGCCGCGAGCAGCACCATACAGGTGACGATGCCGGTCATCTCTGCCACGGACATCCCGTTGGTTGTCCGTTTCCAGGAGGAGCCGGGCGTCCGCGTCGACAGCTTTGAGTATTCGCTCGATACGATGGCGGTGACGCTTTCGGGCGACGCAAGCCAGATCGCACAGCTTGGTGAGATCGTGCTCGGCGAGGTACGGCTTTCCGATATTACGGACGAGCAGACCATTGTTTATGACATCCCCATTCCCGACGGGCTGACGAATCTCAGCGGAGTTTCGACCGCGACGCTGACCATCAAAAACCGCGATGTCGGGACGCGTGAATTGACCGTGTCACAGTTTGACTATGAGAACTTTGTATCCGGTGACCGCATGGTCGAAGTCGTGACTTCGTCGCTGGATGTGACACTGCGCGGTGTGCGCGAAACTTTGGATGAAATCAAACCGGAGCAGGTGCGGGCGGTCGCCGACCTCTCGGGCGTCATTGACGCCAGCGGTACCTACACGGTGCCGGCCTTTATCCGCGTGGAGGGGAATCCCGACGTGGGTACGGTGCAGAATTACCAGTTGACGGTGCGGATCTATACACCGGAGACTCCGACGGAGGAAGAGGCGGAGACGCAGCCGGATACTGAAACAGAAGGGACAGCAACGCCATGAAACAGATTGCGACGGTAGAGAAGGTACTGCGGGACGGGCGCGTCGAGATCTCGGTGGCGCGTCAGTCAGCCTGTGCGCATGACTGTCATGAATGCGCGGGCTGCGGCGGTACCGTTGCGCCCGTGCGTGCAGTGGCGGACAACCCCATCGGCGCACAGACGGGGCAGAAGGTCGTTGTTGAGAGTGCTACGCGGCAGATCCTCGGCGTGTTGCTGCTGGTCTATATGCTGCCGGTCGTGCTGTTTTTCGTCGGCTATTTTGCCATGCCGTCCGCCGCTGAAGGTGGACGTGCCGCTGCCGGTATTCTGGCGTTTTTCTGCGGCATTATTCCGGCGGTGCTGTATGATCGCAAGCTGCGGCGCAGCGGCGGCATGACGTTTACCATCGTCCGCTCGTTCTGACCGCGTCGTGTTCGGATATGTCAGACCTGCCGCACCGCGCCTGAACGAGGAGGAGCGCGACCGTTTTCACAGCGTTTACTGCGGATTATGCCACACGCTTGGGCGGCGGTACGGCTTTGCGGCGCGATTTGTGCTCAACTATGACTTTACGTTTCTTGCGCTTTTGCTTTCGCTGGGATTGCCTGCGACATGCACCTGCCGGCGCTGTCCGGCGCATCCCGTGAAAGGCTGTGGTGCGCTGGACGGTTCAAAAGCGCTGGATATTGCAGCGGACGACAGTCTTGTGCTGGTATGGTGGCAGTTGCAGGATCATATCGCCGACCATGGTTTTTTTGGCGGTATCCCATACCGCATTGCGGCGCTCTTCCTGCGCCGTGCCTACCGGAAGGCGGCGGCTCGCGTTCCTGCGTTCGATGCGGCGGTACGTCTGCATTTGGACGAGCTTGCCGCGCGCGAGCGGGAGTGTTGCGCTTCACTGGATGCGGCAGCGGAACCATTCGCTGCGCTGCTCGCTGAACTGGCGGCAGAGGATGAAGATCCCGTCCGGCAACGCATTTTGCGTCAGATCTTCTATCATCTCGGACGTTGGATCTATCTGGTTGACGCGGCGGATGATTTTTCGAAGGACGCGAAAAGCAAGAATTACAACCCGCTGCGTTACCGCTACGGCATAGACGGTGACGTGTTGAGCGAAGATGCCAAACGCGCGCTGGGCGAAACGCTGGATGCCTCGATCCGCCAGATGGCGGGCGCTTATGCACTGTTGGACGCGGGGGGGTGGACGGCGGTGCTCGACAGTATTTTTTACGACAGCCTGTACGGCATCGGCAAGGCCGTCCTGGACGGCGTTTATCACAAGCCATCCCGCATACGGCGGGGGCGGAAGGGAACCCGGTATGAGCGATCCATATAAAGTGTTGAATATTTCGCCTACCGCCACCGACGACGAGGTCAAGCACGCCTACCGTGAGCTGGCGCGAAAATATCACCCCGATAATTATCATGACAATCCGCTGGCCGACCTTGCGCAGGAGAAGATGAAGGAGATCAACGAGGCGTATGAGCAGATCCAGCGCCAGCGCAAAAGCGGCGCGTCGGCGTCGGCATCCCGTACGTCGAACGGGTACGGGTATGGCTACAGCGGTACGCAGAGCGCCGGCGGCTCGGCTGAACTGCGTGAGGTGCGCCTTGCCATCAACCGGGGAGACATTTCGACGGCGGAACGCCTGCTCAATGCCTGCAGCGACCGCGGGGCGGAGTGGAATTTCCTCATGGGCGTGGTCTGCTCCCGGCGCGGCTGGTTGGACGACGCACAGCGGTACTTTGAAACTGCGTGCCGTATGGACCCGACGAACGAGGAATACCGCGGCGCAATGAGCATGTTTGCTTCCAGAAGAGGCTATCATCCCGAGGGATACCGCGGCTTTGGTACGCTGAGCTATGGGGATGACGCGTGCATGCGTCTGTGTGCTGCGTGGTCATGCTGTATACTCAGCGGCGGACGCTGCTGTATCTGCTGAATGGGAAACCAAGGATAAAAGAGGAGAAAAAACGATATGGTCAAGAGCATGACCGGCTACGGCCGGGCAAGAGAAACAAGAAACGGCCGCGACATCACGGTGGAGGTGCGCAGCGTCAACAACCGCTACCTTGATGTGACCGTCAAGCTGCCGCGGGCGTATATTTTTACGGAGGATGCCATCAAGCAGCGCGTGCAGAAGGCTGTCTCGCGCGGCAAGCTGGACGTGTTTGTTACCATCGACTCCACCGGTGCGGACGAGACCGTGGTCACGGTGAACGAGGCGCTGGCAAAGTCGTATCTGGAGGCGCTGCGCAAGATCAGTGTGTTGGGTGTGAACGCACTCAAGGGTAGCTATTCCGCAGTGGATGTGGCCCGTTTCCCGGATGTGCTGACCGTTACGAAGGCAGAAGAGGATCTCGAGAGCGTGCAGGCGGACATCTGTGCCGTAGCCGACGCGGCGCTGGAGGCGTATAACGCGATGCGCGCCACCGAGGGCGAAAAGCTGGCGGAGGACATCGGCTCGCGCCTCGATACGATCGAGACACTGACGGGCAAGGTGGAGGCACGCTCGCCGGAGACGGTGAAGGAATACCGCGAAAAACTGACCGCGCGGATGCAGGAGGTGCTGCAAAGCACAACCATCGAAGAGTCTCGTATCCTGACCGAGGCCGCCATCTACGCGGACAAGATCGCCGTGGACGAGGAGACGGTACGTCTGCGCAGCCATGTTTCACAGCTGCGCGGGATGTTGGCTTCCGACGAACCGATGGGCCGAAAGATGGACTTTCTCATTCAGGAAGTCAATCGCGAGAGCAACACCGTCGGCTCCAAGTGCAACGATGTGGAGATCGCGCGGGTCGTGGTCGAGCTCAAGGCGGAGGTCGAAAAGATCCGCGAACAGGTGCAGAACATTGAATAAAAGTGCGGGGGACGAGTGATGCAGCTGATCAATATCGGTTTTGGCAACATGGTCTCCGCGGAGCGGATGCTGGCGGTCGTATCGCCGGATTCCGCACCGATCAAGCGGCTTATTCAGGAATCGCGTGAACGCGGAATGCTGGTCGACGCCACCTACGGCCGCAAGACGGCGGCGGTGTTCATCATGGACAGCGACCATGTTGTGCTTTCCGCGATTCCGGTGGGCAAGCTGGTGGAGCGCACGGGCGCGGAGGTGCTCGGCGGTATGGACGAAGAAAAGGAGGAATGAACGGTATGGCACAGGGAAAGACTTTTATCATTTCCGGACCCTCTGGCGTCGGAAAGAGCACGGTGCTCAAGAGCTTGTTTGAAGGGCGCGACGATCTGTATTTCTCGATCTCCGCGACGACACGCGAGCCGCGCGACGGCGAGCAGGACGGCGTCCACTACCACTTTATCGATGTTCCGCGTTTTCAGGAGCTGATTGAGGCGGACGCCTTCCTTGAATATGCCGAATACGTCGGCAATTTCTACGGTACGCCGAAGAAGTTTGTCGACAAGGCAATGAACGACGGCAAGGATGTTATCCTTGATATTGAGGTGCAGGGCGCGCTGCAGGTCTGCAATAAGCGGCCCGAGACCGTTCGCATCTTTATTGCGCCGCCGTCCTGGGATGAACTGGAACGCCGTCTGGTCAGCCGCGGCACAGACAGCCAGGAGAAGATTCAAAAGCGCCTTCTGCGCGCCAAGGCGGAGCTGCAAACCGCCGACGTGTACGATTACTTTGTCATCAACGATTCGGTGGAACGCGCCGTTCGAGAGATCAGCGCCATCATGCTTGCGGAGCACTGCAAGCCCGCCGAGCGTATGAAGATATTGAGCGAATAAAAACAATAATTCAGAAAGAAGGAATCCTATTATGATGCTCTATCCCGCTATGACGACCCTTAACAAGAACGTACCTAACCGCTATTTGCTGGTCAATGTTGTCGCGCGCCGCGCGCGTCAGATTGCCGAAGAGGCGGACGAAGAGGGGCTGCATCTGACTGAAAAGCCCGTTACTTCTGCCATCAATGAGGTCGCCGAGGGCAAGATCAGCACGGGCGACGTGGATATCACCATCTCCCGTTGACCGCTGAGCTTGCACGGGTCGCGGTTTCCGGTGTTCCGTATGCCGCCGACAAGCCGTATACCTACCTGATCCCGGAGGAGCTTTCGGGCGTCTGTGCAGGTGCTCGCGTCAGGATTCCCTTTGGCCGGGGCAACCGCTCCACGGAGGGCTTCGTGCTGGAAACGCTGCGCGGCGAGGCCGAGGATACCTTTAAACCGATCCGTGATGTGCTGGACGATGCTCCGCTAATGAATGCGGAGGCACTGCGCCTGACACGCTGGATGAAGGCGCGGTATTTCTGTACCTATTACGATGCGATCCGCACCATTCTGCCGTCGGGCGTCTGGTTCCGCTATCGGGAGCTTTGGCGTCCTGCGGAGGGCTTGGACGCAGAGACGGCGCTTGCGTCCGTTGCGGCAGACAGTCTGGAGGCGCTGCTGCTGCGCGAGTTGATTGCGGTGCGCGAGGCGGATGCGGATGCACTGGCAAAGATCGGCGGTGCAGACACGGCAAAGGCGCTTGCCGCTTTGCGGGGCAAAGCGCTGGCGACGATGGAAAAGACCGCTGTGCAGGCGGTGGGCGACAAGACCATGCGAATGGTTAGCCTCGCGATTGATCCCGAGGACGCCGTAAAGGCAGTGGAAAAGAAGAAAGCCTCCGCGCCCGTGCGCTATGCGGTCGTGGAGCTTCTTTGCGCAGAGGGAACGCTGGCCGCATCCGATATTTATTATCACACGGGGGCGACATCGGCAACGCTACGTTCGCTTCAAAAAGCGGGAATCCTCGCTTTTTCGGAGGCGGAGGTGCTCCGCGTACCCACCTACACCGCTGCGGAAACAGCACCCATTGAACTCAACGACGAGCAGCAGCATGCCTTTGTGGAACTGGACGCGCTTGCACGCGCGGGTGTTGCGCAGGCGGCATTGCTACATGGCGTCACCGCCAGCGGCAAAACGCAGGTCTACATCCGTCTGATCCAGGAGGCGCTGGCGCGGGGGCGCACCGCGTTGCTGCTGGTGCCGGAGATCGCGCTCACACCGCAGATTATGGCGAAATTCACCGCCTACTTCGGTGACAGTGTAGCAATGCTCCACAGTGCCTTGCGCTTAACAGAGCGATACGACCAGTGGAAACGTATCCGACGCGGTGAGGTCAAGGTCGTTCTTGGCACGCGTTCGGCTGTGTTTGCACCGTTGGAAAACCTCGGTCTCATCATCATGGATGAAGAGCAGGAAGGTACCTATACTTCTGAGAACCCACCCCGCTATCAAACGCGTGATGTGGCGCAGTTTCGTTGTGCCCAGCACGGTGCCGTGCTGCTGCTCGGTTCTGCAACACCGTCTGTTGAGACGACATATTACGCACAATGCGGTCGCTATAAAGTGTATTACCTTCACAGGAGATACAACGAGAAAAGCCTGCCTGATGTGACCATTGCCGATATGCGGCAGGAGCTGCGTGTCGGCAACGACGGCATTTTGAGCGCACCGCTGCGTACGGAACTGGCGGATAACCTTGCGCGCGGCGAGCAAAGCATCTTGTTCCTCAATCGCCGCGGCAATGCGCGGATGCTGCTTTGCGGCGCCTGCGGCGCGGTGCCGGAGTGCCCGCGGTGCAGCGTGCCGCTGACCTATCACTCCGCCAACCACCGCCTGATGTGCCATTATTGCGGCTTTTCGCGTCCCGCGCCCGAGAATTGCCCAGACTGTGGCAGCCTTATGCGGCCTGTGGGCGTCGGCACACAGAAGGTTGAGGAAGAATTGCGCGCGGCGTTTCCGGACGCACGGGTACTGCGTATGGATACCGATACGGTGGGCGCTACCCATGGGCACGAAAAGCTGCTGCGGCAATTTGAGCAGGAAAAGGTGCCGATCTTGCTCGGCACCCAGATGGTCGCAAAAGGGCTGGATTTCGAAAATGTTACCTTGGTTGGTGTGTTGGCGGCGGATCTGTCACTCTATGTGGACAATTATCGTGCCACAGAGCGGACATTCAGCCTGCTTTCGCAGGTGGTCGGGCGAGCCGGGCGCGGCAGTAAACGCGGCCGTGCGGTCATCCAGACCTTTACGCCGGAGAATGACGTCATCCGTGCCGCCGCGGCGCAGGATTACGAGGCGTTTTATCAAAGCGAGATCCGTATGCGCAAGCTGCGGCGCTATCCGCCCTTTGCCGATCTCTTCACCCTGACGGTCAGCGGTGCGGACGAGGATCAGGTGATCCGTGCATGTATTGCGCTGCGGGATGCACTGCGGATTGAGACGGCGCGACGGGACGAGCTGCGCACGACGGAAACGGAGGTGCTCGGCCCTGCGGGGGCGAGCGTGGTCAAGGTCAACAACCGTTTCCGCTACCGCGTTTATATCGTCGCAAAGAATACGCCGGAGATCCGGCGGCTCATTTCCGAGTTTCTTTTTGCGTTTTACAAGCACAAGGAGAACCACGGACTCGACATATTTGCCGACTGTAATGCATCAGAATAAGAAAACGGAAAGATTGGAGAAAACTATGGCTATTCGAAAGATCGTGGAGCGGGGCGACCCCGTTCTGGAAAAGGTCTGCCGCCCCGTGACCGATTTTAACGCGCGGCTCCACACCCTGTTGGACGACATGGCGGAGACGCTGGAGGAAGCGGGCGGCGTTGGCCTTGCCGCGCCGCAGGTCGGCATTTTACGCCGCGTGTGCATCGTTGAGGACAGCGAGGGCGAGATCATTGAACTGATCAACCCCGAGATTGTATCTGCCGAAGGCGAACAGCGGGGTCTGGAGGGCTGCCTGAGTATCCCTGGGCGCTACGGCATTGTGACGCGGCCGTACAAGGTGCGCGTGCGCGCGCAGGATCGGGACGGCGCTTTTTTTGAAATCGAGGATGAAGACATCACTGCGCGATGCTTCTGCCATGAGATTGAGCATCTGGACGGCCATCTCTACACCGAGCACTGCGATCATCTGCTCTCTGAGGAGGAATTGCAGCAGTATATGGAGGACCACCCCGAGGAATTTGAGGAACCCGAAGAATGAAAATCGTCTTTATGGGAACGCCCGCGTTTGCCGTTGCGTCGCTGCGCCGTCTGGTGGAGGACGGACATGAGATCGTCGGTGTGTTTACACAGCCGGACAAGCCGGGAAACCGAAAGAAAGTGACTGCGCCGCCTGTCAAGGATTATGCCTTGTCAATTAACCTGCCTGTTTATCAGCCGGAGCGGATGCGCGGCGAGGAGAACACGGCGCTGCTGCGCGCGCTTGCTCCGGAACTGACGGTGGTGGCGGCCTATGGACAGATTCTGCCCGAGGAGATCCTCAACGTGCCGCGCTGCGGCAGTATCAACGTTCATGCGTCGATTTTGCCGAAATACCGCGGTGCGGCGCCCATCAACCGTGCCATTCTTGACGGCGAGAAGGAGACGGGCGTGACGATCATGCACATGGCGAAAAAGCTGGACGCCGGGGATATCATCAGCGTACGAAAGACGCCCATTGGTGCGGACGAGGATGCGGAACAGCTGTTTTCACGCCTCGCGGAGCTGGGCGCGGAGCTGCTTTCCGAGACCATTCCGCATATTGCGGACGGTACGGCGCTTCGGACGCCGCAGGATGACGGCGCAGCGACATATGCGGCGATGCTCTCGCGGGATATGTCGCCCATTGACTGGAACGCAAGCGCGGAGCAGGTGATCAATCAGATCCGTGCGTTGGTACCATGGCCCTGCGCGTCGATGCAGCTGGACGGGAAGACGGCGAAGGTTTGGCACGCAGAGCGCAGCGGTAAAACGAGCGATGCGCCCGGTACGCTGCGTGCGGAGAAACGCGGCATTGCTGCCGCCTGCGGCGATGGGAACGGTGTGCTTGTCACGGAGCTGCAATGTGAGGGCGGCAAGCGCATGGCGGCGAGCGCATGGATCAATGGCAAACGCGCTGCGCCGGGGACGGTCCTGCTATGAGCGCACAGGATATGGGCGCGCCGACGGGAGCGCGCTATTGCGCCCTGCGCGTTCTGGATGCCTGCCGTAAAAACGGCGCGTGGGCAGACGCCGCACTGGCGGCTGAACTGAAACGCGCAGCCCTGAACACGGCGGACGCCGCTCTTGCCAGCCGTATCGTCTACGGCGTGGTACAGCGGCGCATGCTGCTGGACTATTATCTGGGGGCATATTGTACGCAGCGGCTCGATCATTTGCAGCAGCCGCTGCCGGATATTTTGCGCATCGGAGCGTATCAAATCCTGTTTTTGGACAAGGTGCCGGACAGCGCTGCGGTGAACGAGTCCGTGGAGCTTGCCAAGGCGTCGAAACGCGGCGCGGCGGCCGGGCTGGTGAACGCGGTGCTGCGCAAGCTCGCAAAGAGCAAAAACGCGTTGCCGTCTCTGCCAAAGGACGGTATGGAGCGGCTGTCGATTGCCGCGAGCCATCCACGCTGGCTGACAGAGCGCATGGCTGAGCTGCTGGGCACGGAGGGCGCGGAGGAGTTTTTGAACGGCAACAACGAGATTGCCCCGCTGACCGTACAGGCCAATCCGCTGAAAACCGGCGCCGAGGCATTGCTGCGCGAACTGATGGGCGCGGGGATCGAGGCGCGGATGCATCCTTGGGCGGCGGACTGTCTGGAACTCAGCGGCGTCGGCGACCTGACGACGCTTCCTGCATTTTACCGTGGAGAATTCACTGTACAGGATGCCGCAGCGCGCCTAGTAACATCGGTTGCCGGTATCGAACCCGGGATGCGTGTGCTGGACGTTTGTGCCGCACCGGGCGGAAAGTCGTTCTCCGCGGCGTTTGCCATGCGCAACGATGGAATGGTGATTGCCTGTGACTTGCATGAGAATAAGCTCAAGCGCATTCGCGAGGGAGCAGCGCGTCTCGGCGTGACCTGCATCCAAACGGAAACGGCGGACGGGCGCGTATTTCGTGCGGAGTGGGCAGGAGCCTTCGATGCCGTGCTTTGCGATGTGCCATGCTCGGGGCTTGGCATCATCCGCAAGAAACCGGACATCCGCTATAAAGACCCTGCCGCGCTGGCCGGGCTGCCGGAGATCCAGCTGGAGATCCTTGCTAACGCATCGCGTTATGTGAAACCCGGCGGGGTACTCACATATTCGACTTGTACGGTGCTGCCTGAGGAGAATGAAAGCGTCACGGATGCATTTTTGCAAGCAAACAGCGCGTTTTCTTATGAGGCATTCACACTTCCGACCGGCGGCGCTGCGTCGGGACATGTAACGCTCTGGCCGCATCGGGACGGCACGGATGGATTTTATATCGCGAGGTTGAGACGAAGGGCATGACGGACATCAAAAGCATGACGCGCGACGAGATCACGGACGCGCTGGTCGATATGGGTGAGGCGGCATTTCGTGGAAAGCAGGTGTTTTCCTGGCTGCACAGCGGTGTGCGGAGCTTCGACGAGATGAGCAACCTTTCCAAGCCGCTGCGCGCAAAACTGGCGGAGCGGTTTGAAATTACCGCGCCGACGGTCGCACGCAAACAGGCGTCGAAGCTCGACGGTACCATCAAATATCTTTGGGAGCTGAACGACGGGAACTGCATCGAAACAGTGCTTATGTCCTACCACCACGGGAATACGGTCTGCGTTTCCTCGCAGGTTGGTTGCCGCATGGGGTGCAAGTTCTGTGCATCGACCATTGCGGGGAAGGTGCGCGATCTGCGACCGTCGGAGATACTCGATCAGGTGCTCTTCACGCAGCTTGACAGCGGGATGGAGATATCCAACATCGTGCTCATGGGTATCGGTGAGCCGATGGACAACCTTGATAACGTGCTGCGCTTTCTGGAGCTGGTCAACAGTCCGGACGGCCTGAACATCGGAATGCGGCATATTTCGCTTTCGACCTGCGGCGTAGTGCCCGGTATTGACCGACTTGCGGGGCTTGGATTGCAGCTGACGCTGTCGGTGTCGCTGCATGCGCCGGACAGCGCGACGCGTTCGCGCATCATGCCGGTCAACAACGCTTACGACGTGGAGGAATTGTTTGCCGCGTGCCACCGGTATTTTCAGAAGACCGGGCGGCGCATTTCCTTTGAGTATGCGATGATCGACGGTGTAAACGACAGCGACGCGCAGGCGGATCTGCTGGCACAGAAGATACACGGGATGCCGGGGCATGTGAATCTGATTCCGCTCAATGATGTGGTTGAGAGCGAGTTTAAGCCGAGCCGCCGCGTTGCGGCGTTCCAGAAACGTCTGGAGTCACACGGCATCACGGCAACGGTGCGGCGCAGCCTGGGTGGCGATATCGACGCCTCCTGCGGGCAGCTGCGCCGCAAGGCAATGGAAGGGAGAGACGGGACATGAGAGCTTGGGGCGTTACGGACATTGGGCTCCGGCGGCATGAAAACCAGGATACCTATGCTTTTGAAACCTTTGGCGCTCCGGATACGGCGGTGGCAGTGGTTTGCGACGGCATGGGCGGCGTCAGCGGAGGGCAGCTTGCCAGCTCTCTGGCGGTTTCGACCTTCATGGATGAGCTTCACGCGCGCGCGCACAGCGAGATGACCGCGGAGCAGGTCTGTGAGATGGAAGCGCAGTGTGTCCGCTGCGCCAATGCTGCGGTGTTTGCCCGTTCGATGGAGGACCCGGCGTATCATGGCATGGGTACGACGCTCGTTGCCGCTATTGTTTCGCCGGATACGGCCGTGGTGTGCAACGTAGGTGACAGCCGCGCTTATCGGATCGGCGCGGACGGTATTCAGCGCGTGACCCGCGATCACTCGGTGGTCGAATCGCTGATCGAATCTGGCGATATTACGCCGGAACAGGCACGTACGCATCCAAACCGCAATCTTATCACCCGCGCTCTCGGCCCTGATCGGGATATCGAGAGCGACTGCTTTACGCTTTCGCTGGCCGAGGGAGACTGCCTGCTGCTGTGCTCGGACGGGCTGGTCGTGACGATGGAGGACCATGAGATTCTCGATATTGTCCGCGCCGAGGCAGATGGTGAGCAGGCGCTTGCACGGCTGCTGGAGCTTTCCAAAAGCCGCGGCGCGCCGGACAACGTGACCGTTGTCCTGATCCGCAACGAGAAGGAGGTGGAGCGTCAGGATGGATAATATGATCGGCAAACTGCTGGACAACCGCTACGAGCTGAAGGAAGTCATCGGCACGGGCGGCATGGCCGTGGTTTACAAGGCGCAGGATCACCGCCTGAATCGCTCCGTTGCGGTCAAGATCCTCAAAAGCGACCTTGCGGAGGATGCGGAGTTCCGCCGCCGCTTCCGCGATGAATCACAGGCAGTCGCGATGCTCTCCCATCCGAACATTGTTTCGGTCTATGACGTTTCCCGCGGCGAAATTGAGTATATCGTGATGGAGCTGATCGACGGCATCACGCTCAAGCAATATATGCAGCGGCGCGGCAAGCTCAACTGGCGCGAGGCGCTGCACTTCATCACCCAGATTATGCGCGGCCTTGGGCACGCACACTCCCGCGGCATTGTTCACCGGGACATTAAGCCGCAAAATGTTATGATTCTGCGTGACGGAAGCGTCAAAATTGCAGATTTCGGCATTGCCCGTTTGGAAAGCGCACAGCAGACCATGACACAGCAAGCGCTCGGCTCGGTACACTACATTTCTCCGGAGCAGGCGAAGGGCGATCGTACCGATGCACGTTCGGATATCTATTCCGCGGGCGTGGTGCTCTATGAGATGCTGACGAACCGCCTGCCCTTTGAGGGGGACAGCGCTGTGTCCGTTGCCATCCAGCATTTGAGCTCTGTGCCGCTCTCGCCTTGTGAGATCGACCCCACCGTGCCCGAAGCGTTGGAGAAGATATGCATGAAGGCGATGGCGTCCGATATCGAGAAGCGTTATCCATCGGCTGCGGCGATGATCGCCGATTTGGAGGAATTCCGCAAAAATCCCGATACTTCGCTTGATTTCACCATCGAAGAGCTTCACGAAAAGACAACTGCCGAGCCGACACAGCATCTGCCTGCCGTGCGGGAAATCACAGCGCGCTTGATGAAGCGTGAAGAGGAGGAACCGGACGAAGAGGAATACCTGCCCGGCTCAGATCACCAGCTTCCCAAGGCGCTTATCATTGCCGCCATCATGGCGGTTTGCGCCGCGGTGATTTTCGGCCTCTGGAATCTGATTCTTGGCAGCTTTGACAATGAGCCGGTTCAGACGGAATTTGAGGTGCCGTATCTCGTCGGCATGACGATTGAGGAAGCAAACGCGGATGCGCGCGTGAAGGATGTCTTTACCATCACGCAAATCGGGTCACGCCCAAGCACCGAGTTTGCCGCCGGCCAGATCATTGAGCAGTCGCCCGTTTCCGGCAAGACCGTGCGGGAGAACCGTGAGATCACGGTCTTTGTCAGCACCGGCGTCAAGACTGCGCCCATGCCCGACCTGACCGGTAAGGAACACCGCGCGGCGGCGGTGCAGCTGCGTGACCTCGATCTCAACCTTGTGATCGACGAGGCGACGGAGGAGTACAGCGATTCCGTTTCCGCCGGACACGTCATCCGCACCGTTCCCACCGCCGGCGAGGAGCTGCGTGACGGCGACGTGGTGATGTTCGTCATCAGCAAGGGACCTGAGACGCAGACCGCTGTAGTCACGACACTGACCAATATTTCGCTGACGCAGGCACAGCAGATCGTGGACGATCTCGGCCTTGTCTGCTTGATCGAATATGCCACCAGCGATACCGTTCCCGTTGACCACGTGATCAGTCAGAGCATTCCGAGCACGACAAAGGTGGAGCAGGGCAGCACGATCAAGCTGGTGGTCAGCCTGGGTCCGGAGGCTCCGCAGGAGCCGGAGCAGCCGGATACGCCCTCACAGGACGCTGGCGCAGAGGGGGAAACCAAACCGGAGACAAATGACGGCGAGAATGCCGCAGAGCAGGAGGGCACCGCGTGACCGGACGTATCCAAAAGGCACTCAGCGGTTTTTACTACGTCGAAACACCGGACGGACTTCTGACGTGCAAGGCGCGCGGAAAGTTTCGCAAAACAGGCCTGACGCCGCTTGTGGGCGATGTCGTGGAGTATACGGCGCTTGGCGGCGGCGAAGGGATTGTGGAGGCGATTACGCCGCGGCGCAATGCATTTGAGCGTCCCGCGGTGGCAAACATCGACCAGCTTGTCATCGTCGCGTCTGAGGCTATTCCGCGCACAGAACCGTATCTGATTGACCGTATGACCGCCATTGCGGCGCTGAAAGGCTGCGATGTTCTGGTGTGCATCAACAAGTGTGACCTTGTTTCCGGGGAAGAGCTTTACGGATACTATACCCGTGCGGGCTATTCCGCCGTCCGTGTCAGCGCGGAGACGGGAGAGGGGCTGGAGGAGTTGAGAAACGCCATCAACGGCAAACTGTCTGCTTTTACGGGCAATTCGGGCGTTGGCAAGTCCAGCATCCTCAACGCACTTGACCCTTCCTACCATTTGCAGGTGGGCGAGGTCAGTCTGGCACTTGGGCGTGGTAAGCACACCACGCGCCATGTGGAGCTGTATCGCATTGCCTCCGGCGCGGAGGTCATCGATACGCCCGGCTTTTCGTCCTTTGACGCGGAGAGCCTGAGCCTCGCGCTGAAGCGGAGTCTGCCGGATACTTTTCCGGATTTTGCACCCTATATCGGCGGCTGCCGCTTCGTGGGGTGCAGCCACACGAAGGAAAAGGGGTGCGCGGTGCTGGATGCCGTGCGCCGCGGCGATTTGGTCAAGGGACGCCATGAGAGCTATTTGCGCCTTTACGACGAACTGAAAGACCTGAAGGAATGGAATACATAACGGTACAAAAGACCGGCGGAGCATTCCGCCGGTCTTTTCTCTTTGTGACGGTGTGGTACCTTAATTCATAGAATGGAGTGCCGCGGATGACGGAAGGAGTGAAACGATATGTGCTGTGAATGGTGGAAGCTGATCGGGCTGTGTGCGCTGGCACTGGGAGCCGCGATCCTGATTGCTGCGTTTTTTCCATGCGGCTTTCTGATGTTTCTGGCAGCGCTCCTGCTGATCGTCTGCGGTATTTGGCTCATGCAAAGGAGGTGAAGGGGAATGAAGATTGTCGTCTGGAAGTCTCCGAAGGCACTTAGCGGCGTTTTGCGCCGCCTGTTCGGCATATAGCATATATTTGTCCCCTCTGGCATAGAATGGAGCAACACGACGCCAAAGGAGACGAGTACCATGGAACTGGAATTGAAAAAAGAACGATTTGACTGTTACCGCGCCGGGGCAGCGATGACCGTGACACGGGAGGAAACGGCTGAAACCATCGTACCGGATTACTGCCCCGACATTGCCCGCATCGTTGAGACGCACGCCTGCCTGCTGCTGCGCAGCCGGACGGCAACGGAAGGGAAAATAGCGCTGACGGGCCTGGTCAAGGTAACGCTGCTGTATATGGCAGAGGGAGCGCAGGGACTGCGCGCTCTGGAGTATACGATGCCATTCGAGCAGAGCGAAAAACTGCCCGATGGCTGTGAGCAGGCTGCTGTGGAAGGGCGCGTTTGCCAATTGGAAACGCGTCTGCTGAACCCTCGCAAGCTGTTTACGCGGCTGGAGATCGAATGGCGCATCACGCCCTTTTGCTCCGCGACGCTTACGACCTGCGGCGAGATCGCGGAGCAGGAGCGCTATGCGATCCAGACGTTGTGTGAGAAGTATGAGGTATCGCTGATCCGATCCGTGGGCAACAGGGACTTTGTCTTTGCCGACGAACTGACGATTCCGGGCGGAAGGGACGCAATACACGAACTGCTGTGTTCCCGCGTCAGACTGCGCGTAACGGAGTGCAAGAGCATCGGCAGCAAGGTGATCCTCAAGGGCGTTGCTTGTGTGGCACTGCTGTACGCCGCGCAAGAGGGAAAACTCTGTTCCTATGCCGAGGAATTGCCCTTTTCACAGATCCTGGACGGCGTGGCGCAGGAAGAAGGCAGCGATATGACCGCGTCCGCGGTATTGAACCTTTCCGGTTGTGAGATACATACCGACGGCGAGGATGGCGACGGACGAACGGTCAGCATAAAGCTGTTTTTGGATGCATTCCTTGCCCTGCGCAGCATGGCGACCGTCTGGTGTATCACCGACCTCTACAGTACCGCATGTGAGCTGGACGCGCAGACAGAGCGCGTGGAGCTGTGGCAGGAGCCGAAAACCACCGTTGTCACGCAGAGTGTACGCGAGCAATTTGACACGGGCACGGACGTACAGAGCGTGCTGGACGCCGACGTGTGCTTTAGCGGCACGGCTGTACTGCAGGAAGGCGGCAAAGCTGTGCTGCGCACCGCAGCGACGATTGCGCTGCTGTATCAGGACGAAAACGGCGTTCCGCTTTCGCTGGAGCGGCGCGTCGAGATCACAGCGGAAACGGATGCGGACGGTGCGGCACAGGCAGCTGTGGAGGCCGTCTGCGCAGGTGACATTACGGCAAGCATCAACGCAGGCGGCGTGGAACTGCGTTTCCCTGTGGAATTTACCGTGGTTTCTGCCGGAACGCCATCCTGTATGTGTCTGACCGGCCTTGGCATCGGCGAGACGGAAGAAAACGGAAGCAATACTCCCGCTCTTGTGCTGCGCGCTCTGCGTGCAGACGAATCGCTCTGGGATGTTGCCAAGCAGTACCGTACGACCGTGGAGGAAATCCTCTCGGCAAACGAGCTGACAGAGAGCGCTGCCATAGAGGCGGGGCAGATGCTGCTCATTCCGCGCAAGCGCTAAGGAGGTGGTCGACATGACGAACAACAACACTCAGATCTATCAGGACATTGCCGACCGCACGGCAGGGGATATCTACATTGGCGTCGTCGGTCCCGTTCGTGCCGGAAAATCCACATTTATCAAGCGGTTTATGGAGACGCAGGTTATTCCGAATATTGACAATGTCTACCGCCGTGAGCGCGCTAAGGATGAGTTGCCGCAAAGCGGTTCGGGGCGTATGGTCATGACCGCGGAACCAAAATTCGTTCCCGAAGAGGCAGCGCAGATCGCCCTTGGCGACGGTGCAAACTGCTCGGTGCGCCTGATCGACTGCGTTGGCTATATGGTTCCCGGCGCAACGGGGGATACCGACGGTGAAGCACCGCGCATGGTTTCGACACCATGGTCCGAGCAGGAAGTATCCATGGCGCAGGCGGCAGAACTCGGCACGACCCGCGTCATCCGCGAGCATTCGACCATTGGCGTCGTTGTTACAACGGACGGCAGCATTACCGATATTCCGCGCGAAGCGTATGTCGAGGCAGAGGGTCGCGTGATCCGTGAGCTGCAAGAGATCGGAAAACCCTTTCTGGTTCTGCTCAACGCCGCCGATCCGTCTTCAGAACGCGTACAGGACATGGCGGCAGACATTGCCCGAAGCTATGGCGTAACCTGCCTGCCGGTCAACTGCCTGACACTGGACGATGCCGCGGTGGAAGAGATCCTTAAGGCGATTCTTTACGAATTCCCACTCACGGAACTGGATATTGCCATTCCGTCTTGGGTAGGCGCACTTCCGGCGGAGCATCCAATCAAAAGCGGGCTGTATCGCGCCATCCGCGAAAGCGCTCGCGAACTGCGCCACATCCGGCAGGTTGCCGGTGCGGTCAGGGCAATGGGCGAGCTGGATGATATCAGCGAGGCAAGCGTTACCTCAATCGAGCTGGGCAGCGGCGTTGCCAATGCGGAACTGCAGTTGCCGCGCATACTGTTCTATCAGACCCTGAGCGAGCAATCCGGATTCCCGGTTCGTGATGACGGTGACCTGCTGTCCCTGCTGCGGGAGCTTTCCTCGGTCAAAGCAGAGTATGACAAAGTGGCGCAGGCAGTGCAGGACGCGCGCGATACGGGCTACGGCATCGTGGTTCCGAGTGTCGAGGAACTGGATCTGGAAGAACCAGAGATCATGAAACAGGGCGGACGCTATGGCGTCAGGCTCAAGGCGAGCGCTCCGTCCATACACATGATCCGAGCGGATATCGAAACGACCGTTTCGCCCATTGTCGGCAACGAAAAACAGTCCGAGGACATGGTCAACTATCTGTTGCAGGAATTCGAAGGGGATACCTCGAAGATCTGGCAGTCCAACATCTTCGGGCGCAGTTTCCATGAGATCGTCAACGAAGATTTGCAGGCAAAGCTCAAGCGCATGCCGGACGATGCCCGTAAAAAACTCCGCGAAACGCTGGAACGCATCATCAACGAGGGCAGCGGCGGACTGATCTGCATTATATTATAAATCGCCATCGAGGTGGCTAGCTATTTGGCGCCACAGAGAAAGCAACCTCCCGTATCATTTCGATACGGGAGGCTGTTATGATTTTTGTGCGAATGACGCGAAGGCTTATTTGAAGCCTTCGATGATGTGCACGATCTCCGCACCGATGCGCTTTTGCGCTTCGACCGTTGCCGCGCCGATGTGCGGCGTGCAGGAGACATTGGGATGATTGATCAGATCCTGGTTGTGCGTCGGCTCGTCCATCCACACGTCCAGACCGGCTGCGCGCACCTTGCCGCTGTTGAGCGCGTCAAGCAGTGCCGCCTCGTCAATGTTAGCGCCGCGGGAGGTGTTGATGATGACAACGCCGTCCTTCATCTGCGCGATCTTCTCCGCCGTGACAATGGGGCCGGCAGGAGAGGAGGGAGCATGCAGCGAGATGAAATCGCAGGTGCTCAGCAGCTTTTCTTCGGTGACATAGATGATGCCCGCGTCGTCGATGGACTCGGGGATTGCGCTGCGGCGATACGCCAGCACGTTCATGCCCATGCCCTTCGCCATGATGCCGAGGCGCTTGCCAATGCGGCCGTAACCGTAAATGCCGAGGCGCTTGCCGACCAACTCGACGCCCTTGCCGTAGGCCTTTTTCTCCCACTGGCCATTGCGCATCGTATTGCCCGCAATGGAGACGTAACGGGAGCAGGCAAGCATGTGCGCCAGCGCCAGCTCTGCCACAGACTCGGTGGAGGCATCCGGCGTATTGCGCACGGCAATGCCGTTTTGTTTGGCGTATTCCACATCAATGTTATCCACGCCGATGCCGCCGCGGATGATGAGGCGCAGCTTGCCGCCCTTTGCCTCGTCAATATGGTTGGCGCGCACCTTTGTCTTGGAGCGTACCACAACGACGTCAAAATCGCGCAGCGCCTTGCCCAGATCTTCCGGCTCATAGTACTGCTCAACGACTTCGTAACCGTCCTCGCGCAGCTTGGCAATTGCGCCCTTGTCCATTCCGTCGGTAACCAGAACTCTCATCGGTACATCCTCCCTTACTTGTGCTCAGCCTCAAACTTCTTCAGGAACGCCACCAGCGCCTCAACGCCCTCCTTGGGCATGGCGTTGTAGATGGACGCACGCAGACCGCCAACACTCTTGTGGCCCTTGAGGTTGTCGTAGCCCGCCGCCTTGGTCGCCTTGACGACCTCGGCATCCAGCTCAGCGCTCTCGGTGACGAACGGGACGTTCATGAGGCTGCGCACCTCGGGAACGACCGTGCCCTTGAACATCTTGGAGGAATCCAGGAAGTCGTAGAGAATCTTCGCCTTTTCAATGTTGCGGCGGTTCATCTCTTCCAGACCGCCGATGCTCTTGAGGTACTTGAACACCTTGCCGCAGCAGTAGATGTCCCAGCAGTT
>CACZPK010000126.1 GCA_902783035.1 Oscillospiraceae bacterium | reverse complement strand
GTGTAGTGCTGGCGGTCTATCTCTTGTTTTCGGTTGCTTGCTTCCTTACCGTACATGAGCATTTGCGCCGGGGTTGTCGTTGCCGTAACCCTCCAGAAGATTGATCGCGCCCCAAATGCCAAGGCCGGCACCGAGCGCGACCACAAGGGTCTGAAGGACCTGAACAGCAGACTGAAAAAATGCCATGTGAAATGAAACCAAATCGCAGATTTTGTGTTTGCGCACAGATCACGATGAAGCGCGGAGGTAGTGCGTGGGCGCGCGGCCCCGCGGACTGCGATCCGGTATTTCCTTTCAAAACAAAAATTCCTCCGGTTTCATCGTTGCGCGATGAAGCAGAGGAACGGGAGGGGACTTATTACGAATGAGCCTGCGAAACGGGGTTGGTTTGTACCTCCAAATTCTTAGATTTTTTGCGCGTTAAGACGCTTATCCCCCTTTTATATGGAAAATCCGGCGTTACGCTATTGCGTCGCCGGTATCGTCAATTTCTTCTTCGGAAACGTCAACCTCATACACGTCGTACACTTCATCCGGCTTGGGACGAAGCGTTGTTGACAGGAAACGCTCTGTGTCAAAGGCGTTTTTCGGATTGGCGTCTGAAAGGTACTTGTAATGCGGATGCTTGGTAATGTCATACTTGTCGGAGAGAAACGGCCTGACGCCGCGAAGCTGCAAAATGCACTTGCCGCCGTCCAGCACCGCCAGCTCGTCCTGAGACATCAACTCTTTGCCGAGCTTTTGATAGTTGAGAGAATGAGATACCTCTTTTCCTCGGCTCTCGCCGGTGTTATAGGTGTCGATGGTTTCTTTCCCCAGCGCCGCCGACAGCTCTTTGAGCGTGGTCGGTTCCTTGCCGCCGAGGAAAATGGATGCGTCACAGTTGCCGATGATCGTATCGGCGTTGTCCTTGTAGATGGATTTGAGCTGAGATTGGGCCTGCAAAACAAGACAGGCGGAGATCTCGCGTGAGCGGATCGTCGCCATGAGCTTTTCCAGCTTGGGAATCTGCCCGATGTTTGCGCACTCGTCAATGAGGCAGCGCACATGGACCGGCAGACGCCCTCCGTACACATCATCCGCTTTCTCGCACAGGAGATTGAATAGCTGCGTGTAACAGAGCGAGATCAGGAAATTGAACGTGTCGTCGGTGTCGCTCATAATGAGAAACAGCGCCGTCTTTTCATCGCCCAGCGTGTCCAGCTCCAGCTCGTCGTAGGCTGTGACCTCGCGCAGCTCCGCAATGTCGAACGGGGCGAGGCGCGCGCCGCAGCTCACCAAAATCGACTTTGCCGTTTTGCCCGCCGCCAGCTTGAACTTGGCATATTGCCGGACGGCAAAGTGGTCCGGTTCCTCTGCCGCCAGCTCGTCAAAGAGCAGATCGACGTGGTTCTTAAATTCCTCGTCGTCCTCATGGACCTCCATCTTGTTTATCATGGCGACCAGCGCGGAAAACGTATGTTCCTCCACCGGCGCTTTGTAGTAGAGATACCCGATGAGTGCCGTATAGAGAAGCGTTTCCGCTTTTACCCAAAAATCGTCGCCGGACTTCGCGTTGCCGGTGGTGTTGGCGATCAGGGCGTTGACGAGCTTCAAAATGTCCTTTTCGCTGTGGATGTACGCGAACGGGTTATAGTGCATGGATTTCTTGAAATTGATCGTGTTTAAGACCTTGATGCGATAGCCGAAGTGTTGGAGCATCTTTCCGGTTTCGACGATCAAGCTGCCTTTTGGGTCCGTGACCACGAAAGAGCAGGGGTACTTTTCCGAAACGCACTGCATGAGGTTCGGTTTGAGCCAGAAGCGGGTCTTGCCGCTGCCGGAGCCTCCGATAATCAGCACGTTTTTGTTGCGCGCCGTCTTGGGGTCCTTGGGTCGGCTGTTCATGGTCAGGCTTTCGGTTTGCGTCAGGATGACGTTGTTGGCGAAAACCGGGTCCATGTAGGGCCGGATGTCCTTTTCCGTCCCCCAGCGGGCCGTGCCGTATTCCGCACCATGCCGGTACTTCTTGGCATTTTGCGCTTTGATACGGACAACGAGCCAGAGCGCCGCGCCGCAGAGCAGCCCCACCAGCAGATCAGCGGGATGAAAGCTGGGATAAGGCGATTGCAGCGCGGCGTTCAGCGCGTCCATCAGGTGCAGCAGCTTTTGGGAGGGCGACGCGCCCTCCGCAAGCCTCCACGCCTGCGCGAGCTTCGTCGCATAAAGGCCGAAAAACAGGTAGGGAAACGAGCGCCGGAGATATTTTGCGAGATTCCGCATCAACGCTCCGGCTCCTTGTGCTTTTCTTTCGCCTTGACCGGCGCTTTGATCCTCGCGGACAGCTCCGCGAGCTTTTGCAGCACCGAGGGCCGCGAGGCGTTGCGGACCTTGTTCGCGGAAAACTCCGTGAACGCCGCGGTGATCGCAGCCTCGTCCCGCGCCTTAAAGAAGATCAGGAATCGCGGCGGGTCTGCCGCGCGGTCCCGCTTGATGGCGTAATCGACGCCGTATTTTCTGGCGATCCGCTCAAAATCACGGAGGGACGGGTCATTGACTTCGATGTTGTTCACGCCCTGTCCCTGACCGATGAGCTGCTTGACCGTCTGCTTTCCGTGCGGTGTCACGGGACCGTCCCGCGCTTTCTGACGCTTGGCCTCCGCGCGGTGCGCAAGGTACTTGCCGATGGCAGATTTCAACATCCGCCCGGAAAACTTTGTGCCGTTCACGACCAGCGTGAGCGTCCGGTTTTCCACTTCCTCCTGCATGGGTATCAAACCTCCTTTCCCGGCAGATACGAAAAAAGCGGCTGTTTAGCCGCTCATGTCGTGATTGACGAGCATGGTGTAGTGATTGTCGATGGTAGACGGCGCGTTGAACAGCGCGGCGAGAAGATACGCCCTTGTGTTCCTGACGCGAGTGGTGTTCTCCGCGATGCCGTCCAGCACCTTGCGGATATGCTCCGAATCAAGCTGCTCAAACCGCTGCTGAACGAACGCGGTCGGGTATTCCGCGTCCCGCCCGATCTTGATGGTCGGGCTGCGCGTCAACGCGACCTCCAGCATGATCTCCACGAACTCGCTGACCTGCTCCCGATTGGCCGGGGTAACGATCAGGTCGTATTCGATCTGCTCCCGGATTTGTTCTCTTTTCTCGCTCACTTCCGTCCGTCCTTCCACCGGCGCGCCCGCGCGGGACGGAGGGAATGAATGAGTAATTGATAAATCCGTACTTGATTTTTCTTTACCTGATATATCTTTATTTAATTCCGCGCGGTTTTCCGTATCCGGTTGAGCCGTATCTGGTTTTACCGTATCCGGGTTATCCAGATACGGGTTTTCCGTATCTGGTAAATCCGTATCCGGTTTTCCCGTATCTGGATTATCCGTATCCGGCAGGGGCCGCTGCTGCGGCTTTTCGTAGATGACATACTCGGTGTCGCTGATCTTGCCGCCTGCGCCTCGGAGCTGGCGGCGCACGATGTATCCGGCGTTTTCCAGCTCTTTGAGCGCCTTGCCGATGGCGTCCACGCCCTCCTTGCAGATGGCGGCGAGGCCGCGCGTCGTGTAATTCCACTCGTCGGGGAGCGAGAGCATCATGGACAACAGCCCCTTTGCTTTCAACGTCAGGCTGCTGTCCCGCAGGTGGCAGTTGCTCATTACGGTATAGTCCTTTGTGCGCTCCACCCGGTATGTTGCCATGTATCATCACGTCCTTTTCAAATTCAGATGTTATGCGGAGGATTCCTCGCGCGCGAAGCGTTCCTCCAGCCGCTCCACGCTCCAATCCTTTTTGAACTGACCGAGGGGGCCGGGGCCGAACTGCGCCCGCGCCCGGTTGTCCATATCCAGCAGCCGCGCCCACAGCTCCGGGTGATGTTCCCGCAGCGCCCGCAGCTCCGATATGCGCTGGAACGGGCAGCACCAGCACGAAACGCGCCGGTATATCCGATAGACGCCGCCAAAGTCAAATCCCCGGTCATAGCAGACTTGCAGCGCGTCGGCCTCGGTGATGCCCCATTCCACCAGCGGATAGCGTTCGTCCTTACACCGCCACGCTTCATCGGCAGCGATGCCGATGAAGTGGACGGCGTTCTTTTCCGCTTTCAGCCGGTTGACTTCCTTGCGGATCAGGTGGGTTTTGAGCTGTCCGGTACACCAGCGCACACGCATCCCCGGCCAGCCGTTGCCATAGGGAGGGACGCCCTTTTCGGCGCGGCGCTCGATGGCGCTGGGCTTGACGAGCGGGTTGTCGAACATATACCACTCAAAGCTGTGCGCCGCTTTGAGCGTTGTGATGTGGATGCCGCGCTCCCGGTAAAGATGCGCGTCCGCCTTTTGAATGTGTTCCGTGATCTCCGGGAAGTCCATGCCGGTGTCTGCGAAGATCACCATGTCGATAGGCATATCCCGCTCGATCATCAGCAGGAGCATGGCCGTCGAATCCTTGCCGCCCGAAAAATTGCAAACTGAGAAGATTTCGCCGTTTCCCCGCATGGGGAGGCCGCTTTCAGATCACCTTTCCTTTCCGCTCACAGCTCATAGACCGGCTGCTCGCTCTCATAAACGGCGTCATAGAGCTGTTGCAGGCGCATCGTCAATTCCTCCAGCTCCATCGACATCGTGCCGTCATACGGTTCGCCGATGATCTCACGGTAGACTGTGACATATTCGCCGCAGTTGAAATCCACGGTGACGCGGGCGGTCACGACCAGCGACATATCCTCCAACAGCCAAAGCTCATAGGAGCGGTCGGTGACGGCGACCTCGGCGGTGTTGCTGTCAAACTCGTCATAGAGAAGCGTCGCCCGCTGGTCGAACAGCTCGCAGCTCCGGTAGTTGAAGGACTTGCTCTGCTTGCCCTGCGTGGTGTAGGCATATACGGTCTGCGCGTTGTGCCGAACCGCTTGCAGCAGGGCGCTGATGTCGATTTGCCCGAACAATTCCTCAACGGATTCCGGGGCGTAGTCCGCCTCCTCGATGGCGTCAAAGTACAGCTTATGAAGTGCCATCATCAGGTCGTCATAGTGATACATAGGTCATTCCTCCTTCGTTATTTGCGCCGATGCTTCTGGTGCTTTTTCGGATTGTCGGGCAGAATATGCCCCTCGATGATGTTTGCGTGTTTGCGGATTTGGATGCTGCGCTGGCGCTGGGCCTCCAACAGCTCGGCGTAACCGCGCTCCGTCAGAAAGCGCCGGATATACGCGCCCGCGTTTCCCAACGGGCAGTCGGACAGCACAAGGTACTCCGCCATGTGCCGGGTATCGTCGCGGAAACGCGCGACCGACAGCAGCTCGTCGCCGGTGATCGGCAGATGCAGCGGTTTCATTTGGCGCTCCTTTCCCGGATACCCAGCGCGGCAGGACCAAAGCGGGCAATCAGCATGGCGTTGACGATCAGGCCGAACGCCACGGCGTCCACGACCTTTGCATCCGCAAGATCGTCCAGCTTCACGCCGGACGCGCCGCTGTAAATGCTTTTCGCCGCTGACAGGAGCGCGTAGTCGCGCGCAGAGATGCCGCGCACGGTGGCATAGTCCAGCTCGATCCCGTGACGGCAAAAGCAGTTTTGGGTACGCGCATAGAGGTCCTTATCCGCGGAAAGCAGGTACATGACCGCGCAGCGCGCGGCGGCGTCTTTGCGGGAATGCCCGTCCCGCGCTTTCAGATGCTCCATGCGCGCCTTGTGCTGCTCGTCCAGATAGAGGGAGCCGGAAAAATCGCTGATGGCATTGTGCAGCCGCGCGTTCAGACGGTATGGCTTTCGCTCGGTACCGGGGAACAGGTCGCGGACGGCCTCCGCATATCCCACGACGCCCGCCTCGATGCGCTCCGCCAGCCAAGGGCAGGCGTCCTCCGTGCAGCCCTTACCCTTGACGTATTGGGCGCACAGCTTACAATCCACGTCCTCCGGCGTGTAATGGAATGTGTTGATAAACAATAGGCGATCTCCTTTCCCGGACAGAAACCGGGCAGAGGATCACCCCTGCCCGGTCTATCCGGTCCGTTATTCGATTTTGCTTAGTAGCCCGTGCGCGGGAGCGGCGTGGATTTCTTGTAGATGGTCGTCACCCAGCGGGAAACGCCCTGCACCCATTGTCCCCTATAAACGCCGCCCACGTCCGCTGTGTTCACAAAGGACGTGGTGGTGGGATTGGAAATGACGGTGCAATCCAGCCGCGGCGCTTCCACCTGCGCAAACCCCGCAGGGGCTTGACCGAACACGAACATGATCTCCGTCACGCGCTCGTTGGAGGCAAGACCCAGCGCCACAGCGGACGCCGCCAGCGTATAATTGCGGCTGGTGGAGAGGTTGTCCGCCAGCGTCCGAGGCTCGCCGCCGTTGACGCGATAAGTGATCTTATACGTTTCGGGGAAGTTGTACGTTCCGGTTACGACCGTTTCCAGCCGGACTTCGGCGGGCAGCGTGTCCCTCCAATAAAAGCTGTCGAGGCGGACATTGGACGTGTTGGCAATGCCGGAGAACTGATAGCGCACAAGTTGTCCCGGCACGACCTCTTTCGGGCCGGTTTTGCTGATGTTGACGCCGAGCGTCAGGGACTTGTCCAGCACCTCAAAGCGCACGATCTGCCCCTCATGCTCCAGATACGCCGTCAGCTCGTTTTCGTTCACGCCGTAGTTTGCCGGAGCCTTGACCTCGCGGATGGTGTAGCGTCCCAGCGGCAGCGGCTTCGATACGGCAAGCCCGCGATTGTTGCTCTGGATGGTGTCAACAAGGTTGCTCGCCTTGTCGTAAATCTCAAAGACCGCGCCTTCCAAAAGCGTCCCCGCGGGCAGGCCGTTGGTGGGGTTATAGTCGGCAGATTTCTTGGTAATCTGAATCTGCGCGGTAATGGGCGTGTTTTTCCACTCGATGAGCGTGGTCTGGCCGGACTTGACCTCCACCGTTTTGAGCTGGGTATCAACCATATAGCCGGGGTTTTCCAACTCCCGCAGCTTGTAGCGTCCGGCGTCCAAATCTTCGATGCGGACGAAACCCTTATCGTCGCTGGTGTACTGTCCGAGCGGATTGTTGCCCCAATCGTAGAGCAGGAAGGTCACGCCGTAGATGCCCTTGCCGGTC
>CACZPK010000125.1 GCA_902783035.1 Oscillospiraceae bacterium | reverse complement strand
CAACGGCATGGACGGCACGCTCGCCCCGCAAGCTCCCGCCACGCGCGCGCAGCTTGCGGCGATCATCGAGCGGTTCGTCGAGAACGTGGCGAGGTAAAAGGCTGCTACATCGGCAACAGGAGGTGCCAAGGCGAACACAAGAAAAGAAACAGGCGATGTGATTGACCGAACATACAGCCGCCCCTCCCGATGAGGAGGGGCGCGAGAGGAGCAAGTCAATACCATCTGCAAGAGTGCGGAAAGCCGGACGGCCTTCCGCACTCTTTCTATTTTCTCCCGTTTTCGACAGTGTTCCCTATCGAATGATAGGGGATAGCGTCGAGGACGGGAGATTTTTGCTTGCAGAATACACCGTGTTTTGCCGCAGCGCGCGGAATTTTGTAGATTTCGGCGAGTTCAAAATCTCAAAAATTTTCTTGCATAGAGGGTTATAATTTCGCGCTTTAGTTAGGAAATAGGTGAGAGGCAATTTTGCCTCCCACCTGCTTCCCTATGCGGGGAGACAGGTTTGCCGTAGCTGTGGCGCATCCGTACTTTGACAACTGAATAGGCAGACGGATAACATCCTCCGCACGGAATGAGCCATACGGCCTGACGCGCCACGACCCCGCCTCGGCGGGCGAGCAGACGCAGGCCGCAAAATACGCGTGGCGGCGCATGGGGCGACGATCTCCCTGCGGATCAAAGAGGCTCCCGCGTTGAACGCCCTCAAAGCATTGCGCGGCGCACCCACAAGCATGGGCCGGGGTGAAACTCCCGTGGACTGCTGCCAAGCGGTCGTCCGTCCTGTCATTCCCCCGCAATACCGAGAAATGTGTCGCACCATGCAACATATTTATGAAAAGCCCGCGGGATGTATTGTGTTGCATCATGCGACACATTTCTACATCGTCCGCAGGGCTTAATTTGTCGCATGGTGCAACACATTTCCGACAAAAGGAAGTGACTATATGATGAACGAGCAACCCCGGCAGAAAAAACAGCCGATAGAAGATACCATAAAGATAATGGTGTCGCCGTTCTGTATCGCGGCGACTGCTTCCTCCAGAGTATCATAATACGTGTTGCCCACCTGCGCGGCGGCAGAAGCTGCCAACGTGCTGATCGCCGCTAAAGGTAAAAGGCTCAACAGCATTGCAAGGGTCAGTAAAGCTGAGATGAGTTTGCTTTTGTGGTGCATAGCGATTACCTCCCAATCGCGCCAATTAGCGCAAGATTTTGCTTTGCGGCAGCGTGTGTGTCACTGTCGTTTCGCAAGGTATCATTCTAGCATCGGCTCATCAGAAAATCAATAGTTTCTGCACGAACGTACATGTTTCATGCACGAACGTCAATTATGAAGGAGCGACGGCCGTTTTTTCAGCCATCGCTCCCGCTATCAGTATCTTCCGTGTCAACCATCATCTGCTTCGCACAACCATTCACAGCCGAATCGAGAATCCCTTTTCCGTCCGTCGCAAAGTCCGCAGGGCACCTCATACCCCCGGCTGCTGATAATACTCGTAAGTTCCGTTCCTCGCGTCGAGCAGCCATGCGTTGCCGTGGCTGTTTTCTCCATCGGCAATCCGGCCGCCGATCCCCCGCTCCAAAAGCGCCGCGCAGAGTTTTTCCGCCTCGACACCGTGGTTCCAGTAATCCACTTTGATCGTCGCATAGAAATTGGTGAAGCACAACCGTGCCGTTTCCGCGTCGGTCACGACGATCGAGAACTGCTCCGACGGCTCTTCCTTGAGCAGCATGCCGTCCGGTTCCATGTCGACCGTATACTCACAGCCCGGCACAAGTTCCTCCAGCGCGGCCTCCAGATACGCCCGTCCCGTCGTGCAGAGCATCGAATTGCAGTACGCTTTGCGCAACTCGTTTCGCGCTTGGGCGGCTTCGTTCATCTCCGCGAGCATCTGCTGCCGCTCCGCCTCCTTCTGCTCCGCCGTCTTGCAGCCGACGAGCAATACGGTGCACAACAGCGCCAAGGCGACATGAATCGTCTTTCTCATTTTTCCTTACTCCTTCAGAAAGTCGATTGTCCCGGAATTGTCCCACACATCGTCGTGTAGATCGGGTGCGGGTTTCCGTTTCAGCGCTCCGCAACTTTCGTTCCCTCGGGAACGCGCGCGAGGATATAGTTCAGCACGAAATCGAAGTCCTCCGGCGCGGCGTAGATCTGATTGTGATAAAACCGCTCGCCGAGCTTGATGGTGTCGCGGTGACGGTTGATCCTGACCGACCGCAGAGAAGAATAGCTGCTGGGCAGCTCATGCTTGCACATCGCCATCAGCGCCGCGCCCTGAGCCGTTTCCGACCGCGCCGTCAAAAGTCCGACCCACGCGATCACTTGCGCCTTTTCAACCTGCGACTCCATCTGCTTGTGGAGGATGCTGTCCTCACCCATCTCAAAAATCACAAGATAGCGCCAGCCGTACATCTTTGCCAGGATCAGATAGGCAATCACGCCGAGGAAAAGGCAGAACAGCCAGATCAGGAAAAAGCCCTTTCCCAGCGCCCACGCGACCGCAAACAGGTTATCCCCGCTGGAGATCGCAAAAAGAGGCGTCAAAATCAGATAGGTAACGACGACTGCAAATGTCTCCAGTTTCCATGTTGTGAACAGGATGGTCGGGTTTTTGAGCATGTCGAAGGGATAGAACCAGCGGTACACGCCGTCGGTGCAAAGCTGGATGTTGGGCGTCGGGCGCTCCGGCTCAAACTCCGTTCCGTCCGTTGGGGCGGTATCCGTCGGGTCGAGCGGCGGCGTGGGAATCGCGCCGTCCATAACTTGATTACCGCAATTGGGGGAAAACATAGCCTTTCCCTCCCGCTGTTACTCTCTGTTTTTCTGCGCGTCGGGGTCGTTGCCGTCGGCATTTTTCTTATGGCGCAGCGCGTTCCAGACACGCCGTGCACGCTCGCCGATGGGCGACGCCTTCAGCCGCCGGTTATAATGCTCCTTGCCGTGCAGGGGCAATTGGTTTCGCTCCTCTTTTTTCATAAGTGCCTCCCGTTGCCTGTGCCGCCCGGTCTCGACAATCTGTTTCTTTCCCGCTCCATGATCATGCGGTTGAATCATCTCCGAACATGTATTCTTGTCCATTAACATTTTACTACCATGTGGACACGCGGCGCAATACTTCTTTGGATTTTCGGCATGCATGGAGCTGTCCAAATTTGACGTTCGCGCAAAAAGAGGCCGCGGCGGTTTTAAAAACCGCCGCGGCCTTGTTTGTTGACTGCTTCTTACTTCACTACATTCTCGCAGAAGCGCTGCGCGATGGCTGAAACCTGTGCGCGGGACGCGATGCCCTGCGCGTTGAGCGTAACGCTGCCGTCCGGGTTCCTGATGCCGTTGATGAGACCCATGGCAACCGCCCACTCCATCGCTTCTTTCGCTGCGGGGCTGACGCTGGCCGCGTCGGAGAACTGATCGAGGCTCACGCGCGCCTTGGTGTCGTAACCCTTCGCCTGTGCGTAGTTATACATCATCACGATGTCCACCTCGCGCGTCGCGGTGACGCCGGTTGTCGTACCGAGGGAGGTGTAGTTCTCCGGGAAGTAATACCCCTCGTTTGCCGTATAGACCACGGGGGTTATGGAGCTTCCGCTTGTAACGCCCTGCGACGCCGCGCCGGAGGCCGCGCTCCTCGTCATGCCTTCGCCTCTGATGACCTTAACCAAATTACCCGCATTCACCGTCAGCGTCACGGTTTTGAACGCGCTGGCATAGTCGCTTAAATTGTTGCCGTTTTTCTGCTCGTTGAACACCTTGAGCGTATACATACCCGGCGCAAGGTCGGCCGGCAGGGTAAAGCTCACCGTGCCGCCCGCGCTCGTCAGCGCGGCGCCGCTGCCGTAGTGCAGCAGCTTCGTACCCGCAGCGTCGTACAGCAGCGCAGATACATACTCGTTATCGCCGGTCGCCGCGCCTGTGTAATGCAGCGTGACCGCGCCGCCGGGAACGGTAGTCGCTGTCGTCTCGGTCACAGCAAAGCTGTCGCGGCTGCTGTCCGGCAGCGTCAGCTTCCAGCCGTTTCCGTTATAAGCGCCAATCTCTCTCAGCGTCCCCGCCGTCGCCGTCTCTTCTTTGAAGCCTATGGCGGAGATAAAGCGGACAGCGTTCGGATTAAGATTGAAAGCAGGCCGCACGCAGATATTGCCGTTGCTGACAGAGCTGGCGTTCACCGCGCCGAGTCTTCCTACACGACCGGCGTCGCTGCCCCCGTCTTGAGGCGACCGAAGCCACCAACTCGAAGCGTTATTGGAAGTCTCATTGACTTCCGAGGCATATGCCACTCGGTCGCCATCGTCCGCAAAATAGGTATCCGCTTCTTCCGCCGACAGGAAGAAGAAGTGTTCGCCTTCCAGCGAGGCGGGTCCATATGTATCACCACCGTGGTCATAATCATCTTTTCATCGAGCACCTCTTTGGTAGTATAGTTCGCCGACTCCGAGACGCTCGTCTCCTTGATCGCGGCCTTTTCCGCGACAGGCCAGCCGTTTCCGTATCCCCTGCACCACGCCTGCGCCCGGCTGTTCTCCCACACGTTGCCGCTGTCGGCAAATGTGGTTTCTTCCTGCAAATACTTTGAGATCACCAGCACGTCATCGCTGCCGCTGACCGCGTTTGTCGTATCGCCCTTGGGCGACAGCACGCGCCACGCAATGGGGTCATCGTTGTTCTTCCCGAACCAGACGGTATCGCCCGTTTCGACCGCGCTCACGTCGAGCGAGATGCCGACCGGTCCGGTCGGCGCATCCGCGCGGGCGGGAATCGCCGCGGCGGGCAAAAGGCCGACGATCATACAGAGCGTCAGCAGGATGGACAGGGGCTTTTGGGTGTGCATGGTGATTTTCCTTCTCTATGCCAGGGATAGGTATTTGCAATCATGCCGCGCGGTTCTTCGCCATCTCCGCCGCGGAAACGAACCGGCAATTTCCTTTTTGTCGTTTCGTTGCGGCATAAACGGTGCCGAGCAGGCATCAAAGTAAAATAACACTAAGCGGGCTCAAAAACAATATCAATGTTGAACAAATCTTGAACAAACCTTGAAACTCCTTCGATTGTCAACAAAAAGCGTTCTGCTTTGCGGCGCAGGCGGTTGTGTTATCCGCATCCGCCGCTTCCATATCCCTGTTGCATTTTTCCGCCGACATCTGCTATACTCAAAAAAGCAAACGTCTTGCGGGGAGGTAAGGCTGTGGGCGACACGTATATCACGAATCTTGTCATCTGCGTCTCGGGTTTATCCATCTGCGGGCTCGGGCTTGCGCAGGCGATTGCCGCCAGTTCTATGGAGAAGCGGACGCGGCAGTATTTCATTGTCTTTTTCTCTCTGCTTGTCGCCTATGTCGCAGCCAGTATCATCACCCGGTTCGGCAGCGGCGTCAATGCCTGGAAAACCGCCCTTTTCTTTGAATCCGCCTTTTCGTCCCTTCTCACACCCCTGCTGACATGCTTTCTGCTGGAGGAAAGCGGCGAGCCTAACTGGCGGCACAGCACGGTGCTGCGTATCGTGGCCGGGTTGGAATTCGTCTATCTCGCACTGCTGGTCTACACGCAGTTTTCCACGTCCATTTACTACTACGATGCAAACGGGGCCTACCACCGCGGGCCATACTATCCCCTGCTGCTGGCGTTGCCTGTCGGCGTCATGCTGGTAAATCTGACGGTGTTGTGGAGGCAAAAAGGCCAACTCACCAGACGGGAACGGAAGGCATTTGCGGTTTATATCCTTCTCCCGATAGCCTGCATAATGGTCCAGATGCTCCACTATGGTTTGGCGATTATCGTTCTGGGCAGTTCGGTCGCCGCGATGGTCATGTTCATCTACATCCAGAGCGAGCAGGTCGAACGTTATTACCGACAGGCGTCGGAGAACGAACGCCTCCGCACGGAGATCATGCTCTCGCAGATCCAGCCGCACTTTCTCAACAACACCCTCGGCGCGATCGGCTACCTGTGCCGCGACAACCCGGAGGCAAAATCCGCGGTCGCCAAATTTGCCCGCTACCTGCAGGGAAACATGGACTCCCTCTTGCAGGCCGAGCCGATCCCGTTTACGACGGAGCTGGAGCATACAAAAGCCTATCTGGAGCTGGAACAGCTCCGCTTCCGCGAAAAGTTGAACGTCGTCTATGATCTGCAGGCGATGGATTTTCTGCTGCCGACGCTCTCGCTCCAGCCGCTGGTGGAAAACGCCGTGTTTTACGGCGTGCGCGGCAATGCAGACGGACGCGGCACGGTAACGGTGTCCTCGCGCGAATATCCCGACCGGTTTGAGATCACCGTCACGGACGACGGCCCGGGGGTTGATCCCGATACAAAACCGCCGGACGACCGCAAGGCGCACATCGGCCTGCAAAACGTGCGCTCACGGCTGCGGAGTGTCGGCGGAACGCTGCGCCTCGACTCCGCGCCGGGTCAGGGCTGCCGCGTCACGATAGAACTGCCGAAGGAGGCGAAGGCATGCTGATTTTTGCCATCGACGACGAGCCCGCGTTGCTCGCGGAGCTGCACGACGCCATTGCCGAGGCGGAGCCGTCCGCGGAAATCAGGGACTTTGAAACCGCGCCGGATGTGCTTGCCGCGCTGGATGGGGGCAGCGGTATGCCCGATGTGGTCTTCTCCGACATTCAGCTGCCCGGCATGGACGGTCTGAGCCTTGCCGTGCAGATCAAAAAGCAGGCGCCGAAAGCGAAGATCGTCTTTGTCACCGCTTATTCGCAATACGCAATTGAGGCGTATAAGCGTCATATAAACGGCTACGTGATGAAGCCCGCGGCGCCGGAGAAAATACGGGAGGAGCTGGATGCGCTCGCCCTGCCGGATGCCGCCGCGGTTCCGGCAGGCAAGCTGCGTGTCCAGTGCTTCGGGCATTTTGAAGTTTTCTGGCGCGGCGAACCCGTTATCTTTCAGCGCAGGCAAAGCAAGGAGCTGCTCGCTTTTCTCATTGACCGCGGAGGGCGCGCCTGCACCGCCGAGGAGATCGCCGCCGCGCTGTGGGAAGACGACGGGGACATGAAAGCCGCCAAGGCCCGCATCCGGCTGATCATCCACGACCTTCGTGCCGCACTGAAGGAAATCGGCATGGAGGATGTTTTGCTCCGGGAGCATCGGCAGCTCGCCGTTCGGCGCGAAATGCTGGACTGCGACTACTACCGGATGCTTGCGGGTGACATGCGCGCGGTCAATGCCTTTCACGGGCAGTATATGATCGACTACAGCTGGGCGGAATTGACAAACGGGCGGCTGCATTTTAATGAATCTTAACGCATTTTTATCAAAATTTGAGGCGTCGGCAGGATGCCTCAAATATTTTGGGGCCACCTGCAAAAAACGACCGATTTTGTAACGGTTGTGTACGCCTTGCAATATATAATATTTCGCAATCAAAATTCAGCGTACGTCTGCAAAGGCCCTGTAACGGGACGCGGTGCGTCTCGGTATGTAAGGGAGGAAACAGGATGAACATTGCAATCATCGCACACGACGGCAAGAAGGAATTGATGGCGCAGTTTTGCACCGCCTACGTCGGCATTCTCAGCCGGCACGAGCTTTGTGCCACGGGCACGACAGGGGCTTTTCTAAGCGGACAGACCGGCATTTCCGTCAAGCGGTTTATGGACGGGGCGCAGGGCGGCATTGAGCAGATCGGCGCCCGTATCGCGCTGGACGAAATTGATCTGGTGCTGTTCTTCAGCGACCCGGCCAAGGACACCTATGCGGAGGATACGACCTACCTGTCCAAGGAATGCGACCGGAACAACATACCGTTCGCATCCAACGCCGCAACGGCAGAAGCGCTTGTACTGGCACTTGGCAACGGCGATCTGGACTGGCGTGAGGTGCGTAAAGCGTGACGGCAGCGTTAATACTGATCTCTGATAAAAAGCTTTGATTGGGCAAAGCTTTTTATAGCGCCTTTAGGCGCGTCAGAGATCGCATGAGACGTCAGTT
>CACZPK010000124.1 GCA_902783035.1 Oscillospiraceae bacterium | reverse complement strand
CACTTCAGCGCGGGGTTCACGCTGAGCACCTACACCCACGCGACGAAGGAGATGAAGCGCGACGCCGCCGACACCATCGGCGCGGTCATCGGCAAAGCGATGTAAGCCGCAAGAAAACAGCGGCACGGGGCAGGACAATCCTGCCCCGTGCCGTTTTGTGCCGCCCGCTCCTGCCGCGTTCTGGGTCAGGAAATGGGTCAAGCCCTGACCCATTTCCTGACCCAGATTGATTTCCGGCAAAAGTACAGAAAAAGTTCCGATTTTCTGCTGAAAACCGGAACTTTTTGGTGGAGACTGCTGGACTCGAACCAGTGACCTCCTGCGTGTGAAGCAGGCGCTCTAACCAGCTGAGCTAAGCCTCCGTATGAGAGGGACGCAAGCGTCCCGCGTGGTGACCCGTACGGGATTCGAACCCATGTTACAGCCGTGAAAGGGCCGTGTCTTAACCACTTGACCAACGGGCCGTAGGTGGGCGGTTGCACACACTGAGCGGAAATTTTAGAAGTCGCGGGATGCCCTCGCGGACATCCCGCGACTTATGGTAGCGGCACCTGGATTCGAACCGGGGACACTGCGGGTATGAACCGCATGCTCTAGCCAACTGAGCTATGCCGCCAAATATCCTGCCACGCAGGACAAGGGTTAGTATACCAAAAGAGCCGCCGCTTTGTCAATATGTTTTTGAGAAAATTTTCACATTCAATGTCATCCGCTATACCTTGTCCGCATATTCACAGACCAGAAACATCGGCTTGACCGCAACGACCTCGTCGTACTCCTTTTGCGTCACCGTAACGCTGGAGTTCAACGCCTTAAGATCGCTTTTCATCACCCCATACGCTTCATCGACGCTCATGGCACGCCCTTCGCGAAGCACGCGGATCATTCGCTCCAGCACCACAGGATGCGCATACTGCGGCGGAACCGGAATGCCCTTCTCCTCCTCCAGCAAGGCGCGCATGTTTGCCAGCGCCCGGTCCCACTGCTCCTGCCCGTACCGCTTGTTGTTGCGCCCCGTAGGCATGACGCGCGTGGAAATGACCAGAAAGATCGCCGCAAAGCCAAAAGCCGCCACAAGGCCTGCGTAATCTCTGCCATGCAGCAGCATATACACGCCGAGCACCGCCGCCGCTACGGCGAGCAGGAAAATCGCGACCGCAGCAAAGCGGTAGGTCGGGTTGATACCGTCGATCACACGCTTTTGGCGGGCCGCAAAGGCAAGCCGGTCGGTCAGATCGCGGCGCCGCATCAGCTTCTCCTGTGCCGCGCGCAGTTCATCGACGGCCTGTTGCGCCGCAGGTGAAAGCTCCTTCAGATAGCGCGCGCGTTCCGCCTCCTCCGCCTCGCGCAGCTTGCGCTCCGCCGCCTCACTGTGCGTGGGGATCTCGGGATGCTCCCGCTCGATGATGGCGAGGATCTGATCCACTTCTTCCTCATGCTTGCAGTAGCTCTGCTTTTCATGCCCGTCCGCAAACTGGACGACCAGATACGCCATTGCACCGAACATGCCTTTTCCGGTGAAACCGCCCTTGCTCATGGCAACACGCTTAAAGATGCGCTGTATGTCGCCATAGGTCACATAGAAACCGCGGTCGATCAGTCTTCCGCCCATGTAAACCGCCTTATGTCCGACGCCGCAGGGTCCGATCTTCTCGCAGCCCTTCTTGTCGGCGGCAAGCGTTTCCTCATCCAGCGGCGTCGTGCCGATTAGCTTTGGTACAAAGAGCATCGTGTCAACTCCTTAAAAAGAGGCGGGAGAACGCTCTCCCGCCTCTTCGTGTTTTTTGCGGTTTTTCTTACTTCGCGGCAGGGGTCTTGTCCGTAGCCGGGGCGTACTTCTTCGCCTTGCTCAGGAAGAGGGCGAGCATCGCGATGGCGAAAATGATGCCAACGGGATAACCGACGGTCTTGTTGTTCTTGAAGAACTCGATCAAGCCCATGCACTCGCCGGCCATCATGAAGTAGGTCATGGAGACCGCGCTCATGAAGGTCGCAGGCACCGCGCAGATCCAGTAGTTCTTCTTCTCCTTGGCCAGATACATGGCGCCCGTCCAAAGGACGATCATCGCCAGCGTCTGGTTGGACCAGCTGAAGTAACGCCAGATCACGTTGTAATCGATAAAGCCCAGCGTGTTGCCGAAGCCAAGGATCGCACCGACACCGAGGACGGGAATGCAGAGGTACAGACGGGTCTGCCACTTGCTCATGTCCAGCTGGAACCAGTCGGCCAGCGTCAGACGTGCGGAACGGAACGCCGTATCACCCGAGGTGATCGGGCAGGCGATAACACCCAGCATGGCGAGGATCGTACCGACGGTGCCCATGGTCTCCTTGCAGATCGCGTAGACGGACGTGGCGCCGCCGCTGCCGATCGCCATCAGGCCCGCGCCCTCAAAGAACGTGCAGCCGGCCGCCGCCCAGATCAGGGCGATGATGCCCTCGGCGACCATCGCGCCGTAGAACACGAAGTGACCCTGATGCTCATTCTTCAGGCAGCGCGCCATGATCGGGGACTGCGTGGCATGGAAGCCGGAGATTGCGCCGCAAGCCACCGTGATGAACATAAACGCCCAAACCGGCAGTCCCTTGGGGTGCATGTTGGTGAAGTTGTTCCAGATCTCCGGGATGCTTCTGGGCACAACGGTCTGCGCCGCGGCAACAACGCCCTTGCCGTTCGCGTCGATGTCAACGGCAATGAGATGGCCGTTGGTAAGCGTACCGAACGCAACGCCGATCGCCATGATGATCAGACAGATACCGAAAATCGGATAGACCTTGCCGATGACCTTGTCAACGGAAATAAAGGTCGCAATGAAATAGTAGATCAGGATGATCGCCAGCCAGAATGCCGCGTTGGTGAAGAGGCTTGCCTTGTCCACGCCGCTGTTGATCAGCAGGGTCTTGAGCAGGCCCGCAGGGCCGACCGCGAACACCGTACCGACCATGATCAGCAGGATCACGGTGAACCCACGCATAATGTTCTTCATCGTACCGCCGAGGTAAGTACCCGTAACCTCGGAGATCGAAGCGCCGCGATTACGTTCCGAAAGCATACCGGCAAAGTAATCGTGGACACCACCGGCAAAGACAGTACCAAAGGTGATCCACAGGAACACGATGGGACCCCACAGAGCGCCCGTCAACGCACCGAAGATCGGTCCGAGACCGGCGATGTTCAGCAGCTGGATCATAAACAGCTTCCACTGCGGGAGCACAACGTAGTCGACGCCATCATTGATGGTGACGGCAGGCGTCTCACGATCATCCGGTCCAAACGTACGGTCAACGAGTTTGCCATAGGTAAAAAAACCACCGACGAGGATCGCAAGACAGATGAAAAAGCTAAGCATACACAACATCTCCTCTCACTTATTCGCCGGGAATGTCACTTTACTGCGCTACATTCCTGACGCAAGCAATTTTAACTCCCGGCGAAAACGATTTCAAGATTCAGAATCGACAAATCTTTCAACGTTTTTTGTATATTTCGGCGAATAAAAATCCTTAAAAATTCGGCGCCCGCATATGCGGGCGCCGACGCAAAATACGGTGTGTTCCGTCCGATCACAGATCGACGGAGGCGATCTTCTCTTCCTTGATGCCGTGCTTCTCGGCATAGCCTGTGAGGATCAGGGTCAGCGCGCCGTCGCCGGTGACATTGCAGGCGGTGCCGAAGCTGTCCTGCAGGGCGAAGACGGCAAGCATGAGGGCGGTGCCGTCCTCATTAAACCCAAGCACGCCGGTAATCAGGCCGAGGGACGCCATGACCGTACCGCCGGGCACGCCGGGCGCGCCGATGGCGAAGATGCCCAGCAGCAGGCAGAAGAGCACCATCGTGCCCGCGGCGGGCAGCTGGCCGTAAAGCACCTTGGAAACGGTCATCACAAAGAAGACCTCGGTGAGCACGGAACCGCAGAGGTGGATGTTGGCGAACAGCGGGATACCGAAGTCCACCATGTCGGGACGCAGGTTCTTGCTCTTGCGCGCACACTCCAGCGCGACGGCAAGCGTCGCCGCGGAGGACATCGTGCCGACGGCGGTCAGGTACGCGGGACCGTAGTGCTTGACGACCTCAATGCCGGAACGGCCGGAGTAGGCGGACGCCGTGCCGTAGAGGACGGCGAGCCAGATGTAGTGGCCGAGCATAACGATCACGATGACCAGCAGGAACACCGGGAGCTGCTTGGTGATGGAGCCTTCCCAGGCGAGGCCGCAGAACGTGGTCGCGATGAAGAACGGCAGAATGGGAATGATGATCTTCTTCACGATATCCAGCACGATGTTCTGGAACTCCTGCAGCACGGCGGTGATGGTCTTTGCCTTCGTCCAGACGGCGGCAAGGCCGAGCAGCACGGAGAACACCAGCGCGGACATGACGGGCATGATCTGCGGAATGTTGAGCTGGAACGCAACCTCGGGCAGCTCGCGCAGGCCCTCGGGATCGGTGACGATGCTCATGTGCGGAATCAGGGCGAAACCGGCGAACATGGACATGAACGCGGCAAGAATGCTGGAAACATAGGCGATCACGATCGCGACGACCAGCATACGCGTGGCGCTGTTGCCCAGCTTGGTGATGGACGGGGCAATAAAGCCGATGATGATGAGCGGCACGCAGAAGGTGATGAGCTGGCCCATGATGTATTTGAGGGTCACGACCACGGTCATCACGTTCTCGGACAACACAAGGCCCAGCAAAATGCCCAGCACGATGCCAAGCAGCAGCCTGGCAGGCAGGCTCTTGAAGATTTTCATTTTCTTCCTCCTAAAAGTTAGCATTTTGCGGCTCTGCAAGGACATCACACAACTGTCATGCAAAGTCCACAAGGGTTTATCATAGCACTTTTTTTGTTTTTGTCAATCCCAGGAATGTCACAACCTGCAAATCGAAAGAATGTCACAACCCGCAAATCGGGGAGGGCATCCGCCCTCCCCGATTTGCACGATGTGGAAAATCATATCCGTGCGACGCCGCTCCTGCGTGCCGCTTCCGCAACCGCCTGCGCGACGGCGGGGCCGACGCGCGGGTCGAACGCCTTGGGAATGATATAGTCCTCGCGCAGCTCGTCGTCGGCGATCAGTCCTGCCAGAGCGCGTGCCGCCGCCATTTTCATCTCCTCGTTGATGTCGCTCGCGCGCACGTCGAAAGCGCCGCGAAAAACACCCGGAAAAGCCAGCACGTTATTGATCTGGTTCGGATAGTCGCTGCGTCCGGTCGAAACGACCCTCGCGCCGCCGGCCTTTGCGTCGTCCGGAAAGATCTCCGGCGTGGGATTGGCGCAGGCAAACACGATCGCATCATGGTTCATGGTCCTGACCATGTCGGTCGTCAGCGTACCGGGCGCGGAAACGCCGATAAACACATCCGCGCCGCGGATAACGTCGGCAAGCGTCCCCTGCTCCTGACCGCGGTTCGTGAGGCGCGCCATCTCCTCCTTGATCCAGTTGAGGCCCTCGCGTCCCTCGCAGATCGCTCCCCTGCGGTCGGTCATGACAATATTGCGGAAGCCCGCCGAGAGCAGCAGTTTCGTGATGGAGACCGCCGCCGCACCCGCGCCAGAGGTCACGATTTTCACGTCCTCTTTTTTCTTGCCCACAACCTTCAGGGCGTTGGTGAGGCCCGCAAGCGTGATGATGGCGGTGCCGTGCTGGTCGTCGTGGAAGATGGGAATGTCGCACTTTTCCTTGAGCTTGCGCTCGATCTCAAAGCAGCGCGGCGCGGCAATGTCCTCCAGATTGATGCCGCCGAAGCTGCCGGAAATGAGGTACACGGCGTTGACAAACTCGTCTACGTCCTTTGTCTTGATGCACAGCGGAAAGGCATCCACGCCGCCGAAATTCTTGAACAGCACGCACTTGCCCTCCATGACGGGCATCCCCGCCTCGGGGCCGATGTCGCCGAGGCCGAGTACCGCCGAACCGTCGGTGATAACGGCACAGAGGTTGTGGCGGCGGGTCAACTCATAGCTCTTGTTGATATCCTCCTTGATCTCAAGACAAGGCTGGGCAACGCCGGGCGTATAGGCCAGCGACAGGTCATCCTTCGTGTCGGTCCGGACGGTGGCGACCACCTCGATCTTGCCCTTCCACTGCTCATGCAAGCGCAGGGATTCCTTCGCATAATCCATAATCGTTTGATCTCCTCTCGATTTGCTTCGCTTTCAGGCGTAGCACTGTAATCGGGCTTTTTTCACATTTCCACTGATTACATCACTTTTCCGAAAAAGTCAATAGCCTTTCTCCATGATTGAAATTGTATACGCCACCCCTTGCGTATCTTTTTGCAATGTTATAATATAGAAGCACAGATACATGGCGCTGCGCAAGCGGTCCTGCGCGCAGCGAGGGGGAATGGCAGCATGACATTGTATGCTTTGACGGCAGCAAGGCTGACCTGGGGCTTGCAGGCGGAGATGATCCTCCGCATCATCCTTGCGGCGTTTTGCGGCGGAGCGGTCGGCATTGAGCGCGGCCGCCGTCTCAAGGGTGCGGGTATCCGCACGCATTCCATGGTCGCCTGCACGGCAGCGGTACTGATGATCATTTCCAAATACGGGTTCACCGATCTGGTCAATATGAGCGGCGTGCCGTTTGCCGGCGTACGGGACGCCGACCCGGCGCGTATCGCCGCGCAGATCGTCAGCGGCATCAGTTTTCTGGGCGTGGGCGTCATTTACCGTGACCGCAAAAATATGACCAAGGGCCTGACAACAGCGGCCGGTATCTGGGCCGTGGCGAGCATCGGCATGGCGATCGGCGCCGGCATGTATCTGATCGGTGTATTTGCCACGGTCTGCGTGATCGCCATTCAGTTCTTCATGCATAAGATCCCGCTGATGCAGGATAGTTATGTCAACCAAAGAATTGTCATTGCCATGCAGGACGAATCCGGTATTCTGGATACGCTGCAAAGCGTGTTGGCACGGTATCACATCACAGTCATTGAAAATCGCGTCCGCCGCGCGGACGACGGCGTGCTGCGCTGCGCCATGACGGTGCGGATGGAAAAAGAGCAGGAGCCTGCAACGGTCACAAGCGGGCTCATGGCGGACAGACGTATCCGCTCCGTGGACTGGAATACACCCGAGGAATCGTAACGGCGAAACGCCCGGAAAAGCGTCTGCTTTTCCGGGCGTTTTTCATGTTTTGCCGCGCGGGATCTGTGTATGGCGCGGGGCTTAGCAGCCGCAGCTGTTGCCGCAGCCGCTGTTGTTGCCGCCGCAGCCGCAGCCGATGCCGTTGCCGCTGCAGCAGAAGAGGATGAGGATCAGGATGATGATCCAGCAGCAATTGTTGCCGCCAAAGCAGTTGTTGTACATAGCGCAACCTCCTATGAAGATGTGGGCGGATGCCCCGAGACTGCCCTCGGCGGTCTCATCCCATCGTATGCGCCATGTGCAAAAGCGTGCACGCCAAAATCGTTACAGCCGCTGCGAGCCGACCTGCCCGCACGCGCGCGCGTAATCCGCAGCGGTAAATACGCCCGCATCCTGCAGGCTTTGCGCCAGCGTCCGCTCCTCCCCGTGCCGCGGCGTTTCCAGCGCGTACCAGGAGAGGTAGACCACATCGGCGCGCAGGAATTCATTTGCGCGCAGCGCAAAGCTCTCCCCTGCCGTGATGATACCGTCCGTAAACGCGCGCTCCGCAGCGGTGGAAACGTCGGTCTGCGTCGTATCGCTGTAACCCAGCGCGCGCAGCACGAATTCGACGTACATTCCGTCGCTCGTGGCGCGATCCGGGGCGAACTTATTGCCCTCCACGCCGTTGGTATAGCCTTTTTCATAGGCGTAGGCGATATAGGGGCGTCCCCAGTAGTTCTCTGCCACATCCGTAAAGGGAACGGGCGCCGTGCAGGCAAGCGCGGCCTGCTCCTCCCCCAGCATGCGAATCAGCATGACCAGTGCCTGTATGCGGCTGGGCACGGCCTCCAGATCAAATCCCCCGCCGTAGCCCGTATCCGTGCCGCGGAACAGGGACAGCGAACGGAGCGCCGACGCCATCGCATAATAATCGGGCGTGTTTTCCGAACAGGTGATATGGTAATTGCCGCAATATTGAACCACCGCCGTGCGCGAGGTCACCGTGCAGCAAGCCGCCGTGTCCTCGGCGACCAGATAACGGTGCCGTGCCCGAAGCGTGCCGCCGGGCGCCAGCTCGGTGCCATCCGTCGCATCAACGACCGCACCGCCGGTAAAGTGCGCATCGGCATTTCCCGCAAGCAGCAGCACCTGCGCACCCGTGGAAACAGAGATCACATCGCCCCGTTTGAGGCACGCCTCCGTCCAAACAGCCGTGCGTTCCGTCCCCGCGGACGAATCCGCCGCAGAAACCGCCGCGCGCCACTTCGCTTCTGCCGCACCATAAGCATTCCAGCCCGTAACATCCAGTTTGTCCTGCGCGGCGCTTTCCGCCTTCGGCGCAAAGACGTCCTGCAAATAGGCGCGCGAAACCAGCGGATCACCCGCGTCTCCCCCTGCCGCCAGTACGCAGCCTGTCAGCAGCGCAGCCGCGAGCAAAAGGAAAATCCATAACTTGCGTCGTTTCATGGCCATCTCTTTTCCGGGTTGGCGTTTTTGGAGATACGGTAGCTCAGCGTAAGCAAGCTGTCCGCAAAATGCACGTTCTCGACAAACACGCTCTCGTCCACGGCAAGCTCCACATTCGTAAAGTTCCACAGCCCGCGTACGCCGAGTGCAACCAGCCGCGCCGCGGTGTCCTGAGCCGCCGCCTTCGGCACGGTCAGCACGGCAACGGCGGGATGGTTGCGGGCACAGTAATCCTCCAGCTCGTCCATAGAATGAATCTCAACGCCGTTGATCTCCGTGCCGATAAGCGCCTCGGACACGTCGAACGCGGTATCAAGCCGGAAACCGCCCTGTGCAAAGTCGAAGTTTTGCAGCAGCGCGTGACCGAGATGTCCCGCGCCGATGATAATAAGACGGCGCGGCTCGTCCACGCCGAGGATGTGCCCGATCTCGGCACGCAGTTCCATAATATTGTAGCCGTAGCCCTGCTGCCCGAATTCGCCGAAACAGCTTAAATCCTGCCGGATCTGTGATGCGGTAACGCCCATGCGCTTGCCCAGCACGCTGGAGGAAATGCGCACGACGCCGCGGGAATGCAATTCATCAAGATAGCGGTAATAGCGTGGAAGCCGTCGGACGACGGCGTCGGAGATGTGCTGCTTTTTCATAGTGCATCTTCTTCCCCATGCTTCTGATTCCAAATCATTGTAGACTATTGTGAAAAACTTGTCAACTTTTTTAACGATCTTTTTCTCTGGCAATTTTTGCTTTACTTCTTGCGCAAGGTCTGCTATACTGCCCAATAGTGATCGGTTTTCTCCGGCCTTCTCCGCAGGGAACACAATCTAATACGCGCCCGTAGCTCAGCTGGATAGAGCGTCAGACTTCGACGTTTCAGACGCTCTCAGTTGAGATAAGCCCGCAAAGCCGCCTGTGGTCTGGCAAAGCGGGAACGGCGGGAGGCGGGAGCGCCCGCCGTTGACTACTATTTGACCACTGATTTTGAAAATCGGCTCCAGCCCGTGGTGGGCGGAAAACTGAATATGTGCCCGTGGCGCAGCTGGATAGCGCGTGTGACTCCGACTCACAAGGTCGCAGGTTCGAATCCTGTCGGGCATACCAGAAAGACAGAATAAAAATCCTATTCTGTCAACAAACGCCGCAACCATGCGGGTTTCAAGGCTGTTTCGGTTCGTACCGAAGCAGCCTTGAAAT
>CACZPK010000123.1 GCA_902783035.1 Oscillospiraceae bacterium | reverse complement strand
GGCCGTCTCGTGGTCAACGCGGCGATACGGCGCCTCGATGAAGCCGTACTCATTGATGCGGGCGTAGGTGGCAAGATACGAGATCAGGCCGATGTTCGGACCTTCGGGGGTCTCGATCGGGCACATGCGGCCGTAGTGGCTGTAGTGCACGTCTCGGACTTCCATGTTCGCGCGCTCGCGGGAAAGACCGCCCGGGCCGAGTGCCGAAAGACGGCGCTTGTGCGTCAGCTCCGCCAGCGGGTTCGTCTGGTCCATGAACTGGCTCAGCGGCGAGGAGCCGAAGAACTCCTTGATCGCGGCGGTGACAGGGCGGATGTTGATCAGGCTCTGCGGCGTGACGATGTCAAGATCCTGGATCGTCATGCGCTCGCGGATCACGCGCTCCATGCGGCTGAAGCCAATGCGGAACTGGTTCTGCAGCAGCTCGCCCACGCAGCGCAGACGGCGGTTGCCCAGATGGTCGATATCGTCCTTGAAGACAATGCCGTGCGCCAGCGCGTTCATGTAGTTGATGGAAGCAAGGATATCGTCCACAAGGATGTGCTTCGGCACAAGGCGGTCGGCATTCTCGCGCACCGCGTCCTTGAGTTCCTCACCGGAATACTGCGCAAGCAGCTCGTCAAGCACACTCTTGCACACGCGCTCGCGGATGCCGCACTCCTTGGGATCGAAGTCCACAAAACGCGCCAGATCGACCATGTTGTTGGAGAACACGCGCATGCTGCGCCCATCCAGATCCAGCGTCACGGAGTTGACGCCGATGGCGTCCAGCTCGTCCGCATCCTCGCCGCTCATAACATGACCGGCTTCGAAGAGGATCTCGCCCGTGCGCGGGTCGGCGACGGGTTCAAGCAGCTTCTGGCCGCGGACACGCGTGCGCAGCGCCAGTTTCTTATTGTACTTATAGCGGCCGACCATGCTCAGGTCATAGCGGCGCGGATCAAAGAAGAGGTTGTTGATCAGCGTCTCGCACGCCTCTACCGTGGGCGGTTCGCCCGGGCGCAGCTTGCGGTAAATCTCCAGCATCGCCTCTTCGTAGGTCTTGCAGGCGTCTTTTTCCAGCGTAGCGGCCACGCGGGTATCGTCGCCGAAATACTCCATGATCTCGCTGTCCGTGCGAAGGCCGATGGCACGCAGCAGCTCGGTCACGGGCAGCTTGCGGTTTTTGTCGATACGCACCCAGAAGATCTCGCTGGCGTCGGTCTCATATTCAAGCCACGCGCCGCGGTAAGGGATCGCCTGCGCCGTCATCAGCGGCAGGTCGGTCTTAAGGTCGATCTCCTTGCCGTAATAAATGCCCGGCGAGCGCACGATCTGGGAGACGACGACGCGCTCAGCGCCATTGATGACAAAGGTGCCCGACTGTGTCATGAGCGGGAAATCGCCCATGAAGAGCCACTGCTCCTTGACCTCGTCCGTTCCCCTGTTGTAAAGCCGGACATTGACCTTGAGCGGGGCAGCGTAGGTCGCGTCACGCGCCTTGCACTCCTCCACATCGTACTTGGGCTGCTCGTCCATCTTATAATCGATGAAGCTCAGCTCCAGGTTGCCGGCATAGTTCGTGATCGCGTCCACGTCCGCAAACACTTCGCGCAGGCCGGACTCCAGGAACCACTGGTAGGAGGTCTTCTGCAGTTCGAGGAGATTCGGCATCTCCATGACTTCCTCGTGCCGTGCGAAGTTTTTGCGGAGGGTCTTGCCGTACATTTTGTCGTGGGCCATTTACTCTTCACGCCTTTCTTGGAAACGGTGACTTCTGCCGTCTCCACAAAGTATTGGTCGGTTTCGATACGCGCGGCGTTGTTGATAGAAGTCTTTCAGCCGCTCTTGCTTTTTTTGCCGCAATCCGCTATAATGGCTGTAGTAGGTGGAGTATCGAAGATAGCCCCACTTTCACATATAAGCGCTTTATTTTACCGGATGTTCTCCCAAAAGTCAAGGGGGAATTTTATTTTTTGCAAAAAGCTGTCCGCGGCGATGAGGCCGCGGACAGCTTTTTATGCAAATATGGCGCTAAATCAGCCCTTCGATCAGGATCACGAGAATCAGCACCGGAAGGACAAAGCAGAAGTACGGCTTGAGCGTCTCCGGAATTTTCACGCCCTCGCCGGTGTTTGCTTCCGACAGGTAACGGCGGAAGCCCCACCCCGATTTCACCACACAGAACAGCACAAACGCCAGAGAGCCGAGCGGAAGCAGCAGATTGCTGACGAGAAAGTCTTCGCTTTTCATCACACTGCGCGCACCGATGATGTGGACGGCGCTCCAGACGTTGAATCCCAACACACAGGGAATCCCCGCGGGCAGCAGCACCAGCAGATTGAACAGCGACGCCTTGCCGCGGCTCCAGCCAAAACTGTCAATATAGATGGCGATGATGTTTTCAAACACCGCGACCACGGTGGAAAGGCTGGCAAACGTCATGAACAGGAAGAACAACGTCCCCCAGATCCAACCGACCGGCATATGCATGAACACCTGCGGCAGCGTAATAAAGATAAGGGATGGGCCGGCATCCGGCTCCACGCCGTAGGAACAGCACGCCGGGAAAATGATCAGCCCCGCCATAACGGCGACAAAGGTGTCCAGCGCGCAGATGCGGATCGCCTCACTGCCGAGCGTATAGTCCCGGGACATGTAGCTGCCGAAGATCTCCATTGCGGCAATCCCCAGCGAGAGCGTAAAGAAGCTCTGATCCATCGCGGCTGTGATGATCTTGCCAAGGCCCGCTTCACGGGCGCGGGCAAAATCGGGCAGCAGGAAAAACCGTATACCTTCCACCGCGCCGGGCAGCATCAGGGAATGGACTGCGAGGACAATGATCAGCAGGATCAGCAGGGTCATCATAAACGTCGTGATCCGCTCCAGCCCTTTCTGGATACCCAGCGAGCAAACAAGGATGCCGAACGCCACCGTCAGGCTCATGTAGACCGCCATCTCCACAGGACTTGCCAACATTTTGCCAAACGTTGCCTCAATGGCGGTCTCCGACGCCCGGTCAAATCGCCCGACCAAAAACTTCACGCAGTAGTCCAGCATCCACCCCGACACCGTCGTGTAGAACATCATGAGCAGATAATTGCCCAGCAGGCAGGCCCAGCCGTGCAGATGCCAGCGGCTCCCCTCCGGTTCCAGCACGCGGTAGGCGCGCATGGCGCTCATGCGGCTGGCGCGGCCGACGGCGAGCTCCATGGTCAGGACGGGAACGCCCACGGCAATCAGGAAAAACAGGTAGAACAGGACAAAGACACCGCCGCCGTATTGCCCCGTCACATAGGGAAACTTCCAAACATTGCCGATGCCGATGGCACAGCCCGCACTGGCCAGCAGAAAGCCCAGCCGGGTTGCAAAGCCGCCTCTATTCACTGCGCAGCACTTCCTTTGTCGGGACTTTATTGCTCCGTTACAGCAGCCCCTGGATCAGGATCGCGAGAATCAGCACGGGAAGGATATAACGGAAATAGGGCTTGAGCATCGGCGAGAGCTTAACGCCCCGGCCGGTGTTCGCCTCCTCCATAAAGCTGTCAAAGTTCCAGCCCCACTTCGTCACGCAGAACAGCAGAAAAATCAGCGAACCGGAGGGCAGAATCAGATTGCTGACCAGAAAATCCTCGCTGTCCAGCACGCCGCGCGCGCCGATGATCTGAATGCCGCTCCAGATGTTGGAATCGAACACGCAGGGCAGGCTCGCCAGCAGCAGGATAACCAGATTGATCACGGCGGACTTCTTGCGGCTCCACCCCAGGTTGTCCATACCCGCGGCAATGATGTTTTCAAACACCGCAACCACGGTGGAAAGGCTGGCAAACGTCATGAACAGGAAGAACAGCGTGCCCCAGATACGCCCGCCGGGCATGTGGATGAACACCTGCGGCAGCGCAATGAAGATCAGCGGCGGGCCGGCGCTGGCCTCCACGCCATAGGAGAAGCAGGCCGGGAAAATGATCAGGCCCGCCACCAGCGCCACAAAGGTATCAAGCGCACAGATGCGGATCGCCTCTCCGCCGAGGGTGTATTCCTTGGTCATATAGCTGCCGAAAATCTCCATCGACGCCATGCCGATGGACAGGGTAAAGAAGCTCTGGTTCATCGCCGCGGCGATGACATTGCCAAGCCCCGCCGCCTTCGCGCGCGAAAAATCGGGCAGCAGATAGAACGAAAGCCCTTCCGCCGCGCCGGAAAGCGTCAGCGAATGGACGGCGAGCAGCACGATGAGTGCCAGCAGGCAAGTCATCATCACCGTCGTGACCTTCTCCACGCCCTTCTGGATGCCCAGCGAGCAGATCAGGATGCCCAGCACCACGGTGATCGCCATATAGGTGCCCAGCTCCGTTGCGCTGCTCATCATCGAGCCAAACACGCCCTCGACTTCTTCCGGCGGGATATTGGAAAAACGCCCCGTGAGGAACTTCACGAAGTAGTCCAGCATCCAGCCGGACACCACCGTGTAGAACATCATCAGCACGTAGTTGCCCAGCACGCAAACCCAGCCGTGGATGTGCCACTTGCTGCCCTGCGGCTCCAGCGCGCGGTAGCCTTTGATAACGCTCTGGCGGCTGGCACGGCCAACGGCAAGCTCCATCGTCAGCACCGGCGCGCCCATGAGCACCAAAAACAGCAGATAAAACAGCACAAAAACGCCGCCGCCATACAGCCCCGTCACATATGGGAATTTCCATACGTTGCCGATGCCGATGGCGCAGCCTGCGCTTACCAGCAGGAACCCGAGACGGGTCCCGAAGTTTTCTCTCTCCATTTGCTTTTCCCCTTTACACCTCTAAAGTCACAGATAGATTTATTATACAAGGGGAGAAGCAAATATGCAATTGTCGATTCTGCACAATCTATGTCGTGTTTTCCCGCCTTCATACGGTCATTTCGCCGCGCAAATCCCGTTCCATCTCAACCTTGACGGTCTCCTTGTCGCAGCCGCGGCTGAAAAGATAATAGAGCTTGGCAACGGCGGCCTCGGTGGTGATGTCCAGTCCGCTGACCGCCCCCGCCTGCTTGAGCGCGCTCGACGTCTCGTAAGCGCCCAGCGAAACGGCGCCCTGCGGGCACTGGGAACAGACCGTCAGCACAGTGCCGCCCTCAAACGCACGCCGGATGATCGGCAGCAGCGCGTTTCCGTCGCCGGGAATGTTGCCCGCACCAAAGGTCTCGATGACGATGCCGCGCAGCTTTTCGGTCATGATGGACTCGAACAGCTCAAACTGGATGCCCGGGAACACCTTGATAACGCCGATGGGTACATTTTCCAGCAGCTGGAGCCGCAGTGCCCCTTCGGGTTTCGCCAGCAACGCGCTCTTGCGGTAGCGAATGGTGATACCCGCCTCCGCCAGCGCGGGATAATTGGGCGAAACGAACGCGATCAGCCCGTCGGCGGAGTATTTCGTCGCACGGTTGCCGCGCAACAGGTTGCCGCCGAAGTAAAGGCACACCTCATGCACGCGCTCGTCCGCGGCGATGAGGATGGACGTAATAATGTTGTCGCGTCCGTCGCTGCGCAGCTCGCACAGCGGGATCTGCGAGCCGGTGAGCACCACCGGCTTGCCGAGGTTTTCCAGCATAAACGACAGCGCCGAAGCCGTGTACGCCATGGTGTCCGTTCCGTGCAGCACAACAAAGCCGTCATAGCGCCCGTAGTTTTCCGCAATGAGCTGCGCGATCTTGTTCCACTCCGCCACGGTCATGTTGGACGAATCCAGCAGCGGTTCCATTTCAAACAGCTCCCAGTGCGGCATCCCCTCCATGTGCAGCGAGGGGATGGCGTCCAGCGCCGCGCGGAAATACCCGCGCTGCGGCGCATAGCCGTTGGGCGTGCGCACCATGCCGATGGTGCCGCCGGTATAGATAATGAGAATACGTTTCATGGCAGATTCTCCTTCAGGCGGAAATGAATGCGCCCGCGCACACCTCCGCTCAGGTACTTTTCGACAGCAACACTACCGTCTCGACGTGATCCGCGCGCGGGAACATATCCACGGCGCATGCGCGTACGGCATCATAGCCGTTTTCGGCAAAGCGTTTCACATCCCGCGCCAGCGTCGCCGGATCGCAGGAAACGTAGACCACACGCCGCGGCCCCATACCGGCGATGATGGGGATCACGCTTTCGGAAAGCCCCTTGCGCGGCGGGTCCACCGTCACCACGTCCGGCCGCAGCCCCTCCGCGGCGAGGCGCGACGCCGCCATTGACGCATCGGCGCAGATAAATTCCGCATTGCCGATCCGGTTGCGCACAGCATTCTCCCGTGCGTCCTCCACCGCCTCCGGCACGATTTCCGCGCCGATGACATGCTTTGCGTGCTTTGCCATCGAAAGCCCGATCGTTCCCGTGCCGCAATACAGGTCGAGCAGCGTCTCTTCCCCTGTCAGGCCCGCGTATTCCGCCGCCTTTTCGTACAGGCGCTCGCACTGCGCGTGATTGACCTGATAAAACGACGGCACCGACAGCCGAAGCGTCATGCCGCAAAGCGTATCTTCAATGCGATCGTTCCCCCAGAGCGTGCGATAGGTATCGCCAAGGACAACATTCGTATCCCGCGCATTGGTGTTCAGCACAATGCCCACGGTCTGCGGGCACGCGCCGCGCAGCGCGCCGACCAGCTCCGCCTCAAAGGGAAGCGTGTCGTCGTTGGCGATCACACAGATGAGAACGTCTCCCCTGACATTGTTGCGCACAAGCAGATGACGCACCAGTCCCCTGCCCGTTGTTTCATCATAACCGGGAACGCCGCAGCGCGCCATCCAGCCGCGCAGCGCATCCGCGGCAGCCTCCGCCGCCGGATGCACCAGCTGGCAGTGCTCGGTGTTGACGACCTCATGTGTCCGCGCGCGGTAAAATCCCACCGCGCCGTTGGGCGACACGGGCCAGATCGACTTGTTCCGGTAGCGGAAAATGCTCTCCGCGCCCAGAATCGTTTCAACCTGAAGTTTGCAGCCGCCGATGCGCTGCAGCGCATCCTGCACGCGCTGCAACTTGAGCATTTTTTCTTCGGCGTAATCCATGTGCCGCAGAACGCAGCCGCCGCAGCGCGGAAAGTACGGACAGTCAGGCGTCATCCGGTGCGCGGACGGCTCAAGCAGCTCCGTCATCTTGGCGAAGGCGATGTTGCGCTGTGCCTTCAAAACAAGCGCGTGGCAGCGCTCGCCCATCAGCGCGCCATGCACGAAAACGACGCGGCCGCCGACTCTCGCGACGCCCGCGCCGCCGTCGGCATACCCTTCGATGCCGACGGTAATCGTTTGATTCTTCCGCAGATTATTGTTGTCGTTATTCTGCAACGCTCCCATAATCTCCTTTTTGCTCTCTCACTTCCACTTTTCAAGCAGCGCATGGATCTGCGAAGTGAGCGATGCCATATCCTTGTTCGGCATGCCCTTGCTGCCCTTGATGAAGTAAAGCAGCTCCTCCGCCGCGCCGACAAGTTTCGTGTAGATAACGTCGGCGCGCCTGCGCGCCTCGGTCTTGCGCCGTTCGGGCATGTAGCCGTTCTCCAGCTCCACGCCGCGCGCAAGGTCGAAACAGGCGGTGAACATCGGCGCATCCGCCGTGAAGCCGAGTCCGCGCAGCTCCTCCGCAAAAGCGGGGGCAATGTCCTCGTCACCGTGGACGACAAACACGCGCTCCGGCTTGGGGTCAAAGCTCTGTACCCAGCCCACCAGATGGTCGTGGTCGGCGTGCGCGGACAGGCCCTTGAAGTTCACAATCTTCGCGCGCACCGCGACTTCCTCGCCGAAGAGCTTGACGCTCTCCGCACCGTCGATGATGCGGCGCCCCAGCGTGCCGGGCACCTGATAACCGACGAAGATGACCGTGCAGTTGTAACGCCAGAGGTTGTGCTTGAGGTGGTGGCGGATACGGCCCGCGTCGCACATGCCGGACGCGGAGATGATAACCTTCGGCGTGGGGTCGGCATTGAGCTGTTTCGACTCCTCGCCCGATTCGACCATGTGCAGGTTTGTAAACGAGAACATGTGCCGGTCGTCCGTGGACAATGCCAGCGACTCCTCATCCACGTAGCCGCGTACGTCGCCGCAGAAGATCGATGTCGCAGCCTTTGCCAGCGGCGAGTCGATGTAGACCGGGAAGTCGGGCACGGACTTCACCAGCCCCTGATCCTTGATGCGCCGGATAAAGTACAGCAGTTCCTGCGCGCGGCCCACAGCGAACGACGGGATGATTACATTGCCGCCGGCCTTGAGCGTCTCGTCGATGATTTGTGCGAGCCGCCCCTCATAGTTCCATTCCCCCTCATGGTTGCGGTTGCCGTAGGTGGACTCCATGAGTACATAGTCCGCATGCTTCAGCAGCTCCGGCGCGCACAGTATGGGCTGTGTCTCGTTGCCGATATCTCCGGAGAAGACCACGGTCTTCATCACGTCCCCTTCGGTGAGCACCATCGTGATGCTTGCCGAGCCGAGCAGATGCCCCGCGTCCGTAAACGTGACCTCCACGCCCTCGCACAGCTCCAGGGTATCGTGGTAATCGCAGGGGCGGATGTACTGGATCGCGGCCTCCGCGTCGGCGGTGGTATACAGGGGTTCGATCTTTTCGCGTCCCGCGCGCTCACCCTTGCGGTTGAGGTATTCCGCGTCGCTCTCCTGAATGTTTGCAGAGTCAAGCAGCATGATCTCCAGCAGCCGTGCGGTCAGGCGCGTCGTGATGATCTCGCCCTGGAAGCCCTGCTTGACCAGCAGCGGCAGACGTCCGGAGTGGTCGATATGCGCATGGGTCACAAGCACGTAGTCGATCTCATTTGCCGCAAAGGGCAGCATCGTGTTGTCCAGTTCGTCGCGTCCCTGCTGCAGGCCGCAATCGATCAGGATATGTTTGCCGTTGATGGAAACGCAGTGGCAGGAACCCGTCACCGCACGGTCGGCACCGTAAAAATACAGTTTCATGGCTTTCCTCCCCGTTTTGCACAAAGCTCACTGGCTTTATATATATCAGTTTAGCATAAATGCACAGCATAAGCAAGGACTATGTCGTATTCCGGCCGATATTTTTTACAGTCCGTTCACAGAATAGCATTTGCATATCCCGCGGCGATGTGCTAGACTGTACGGGTGTTATTTTGCCCCGTGCAAAATAATGTGTTTTGTATCTCTCCGAAAGGAAGTATCTGATCATATGGGTCTCTTTACCAAAGTATTCGGCACCTACAGCCAACGCGAGCTCAAGGCCATCTATCCCATCGTCGACAAGATCGAGGCGATGGCGGATGAATACGCCGCCATGAGCGACGCGCAGCTGCAGGCCAAAACGCCGGAATTCAAGGAACGCCTGCAAAACGGCGAAACGCTCGACGACATCCTGCCCGAGGCGTTTGCCACCGTCCGCGAAGCGGCAAAGCGCGTCATCGGGCTTTATCCTTACCGCGTACAGCTCATCGGCGGCGTCGTGCTCCATCAGGGGCGCATCGCCGAGATGAAAACCGGCGAAGGCAAAACGCTCGTCGCCGTCCTGCCGTCCTACCTCAACGCCCTCACGGGCGAGGGTGTGCATATCGTCACCGTGAACGACTACCTCGCCAAGCGCGACAGCGAGTGGATGGGCAAGATCCACCGTTTCCTCGGCCTGAGCGTCGGCCTGATCGTTCACGATCTCAACAGCGAAGAGCGCCGCGCCGCTTATGCCGCGGATATCACCTACGGCACGAACAACGAGATGGGATTCGACTATCTGCGTGACAACATGGCGATCTTCGCAAGCGAGCTGGTTCAGCGCGGGCACGCCTTCGTCATCGTGGACGAGGTGGACTCCATCCTCATCGATGAGGCGCGCACGCCTCTGATCATCTCCGGCATGGGTGAGAAGTCCACGGAGATGTATTCGCGCACGGAAAACCTGGTCGCCCGCTTCCGCAAGAAGGTCATCGCCGAAACGGACGAGAAGGCCGAGGAAGACGTCAACGAAGAGGCCGATTACATTGTCGATGAAAAGGCACGCACCGCGACGCTGACCGCGCGCGGCGTGAAGAAGGCGGAGGAGTATTTCGATCTGGAAAACCTCTCCGACCCCGAAAACTCCACGATCGCCCACCACATCAATCAGGCGATCAAGGCGCACGGCGTCATGAAACGCGATATTGACTACGTCGTCAAGGACGGCGAGGTCGTCATCGTCGATGAGTTCACCGGCCGTTTGATGTTCGGCCGCCGCTACAGCGAGGGCCTGCACCAGGCGATCGAGGCGAAGGAGCATGTCACCGTCGCCCGCGAGAGCAAAACGCTTGCGACCATCACGTTCCAGAACTACTTCCGCCTTTACAAAAAGCTCTCCGGTATGACCGGTACGGCGCTGACGGAAGAAGAGGAATTCGGCACGATCTATAACCTCGATATCATTGAGATCCCGACCAACCGCCCGCTCGCGCGCATCGACGATCCGGACGTGGTCTACAAGACCGAGGCGGCAAAATACCGCGCGGTCATCGCTCAGGTCAAGAAATGTCACGAAAAAGGCCAGCCCGTGCTGGTCGGCACCGTGTCCATCGAAAAGAACGAAAAGCTTTCCTATCTGCTTCAGCGCGAGGGCATCAAGCACAACCTCCTGAACGCGAAAAACCACGAGAAAGAGGCTGAGATCGTCGCGCAGGCGGGCAAGCTGGGCGCGGTAACGGTCGCCACCAACATGGCCGGCCGCGGTACCGATATCATGCTCGGCGGCAACGCCGAATATCTGGCGCGCACCGATCTGCGCAAGGCCGGGCTGAGCGACGAAATGATTGCCGAGGCAACCGGTTATGCCGACACGGACAATCAGGAGGTTCTTGACGCGCGCAAGATGTTCGCGGACGCGCTTGCCAAGCACCGCGAGGAGATCAAGGGCGAGGCGGAACAGGTACGCGAGGCAGGCGGATTGTTCATCATCGGCACCGAGCGCCATGACTCCCGCCGCATCGACAACCAGCTGCGCGGCCGTGCCGGACGTCAGGGCGACCCGGGTGAAACGCGTTTCTATCTGTCGCTCGACGACGACCTGATGCGCCTGTTCGGCGGCGATAAGATCACAAATCTGATGGATCGCTTCGACATGGACGAAGATACGCCCATCGATGCGAAGATGCTCTCGAAGTCCATCGAAAACGCGCAGACCAGCGTGGAATCCCGCAACTTCCAGTCTCGTAAATCCGTTCTGGAATACGACGACGTCATGAACAAACAGCGCGAGATCATCTACAGCCAGCGCAAGCAGGTACTCGACGGTCTCGACATCAAGAACACCGTCTTCGGCTTCATCCGCTCCGGCATTGAAAACAATGTTGCCATCGCCCTCGGCGAGCACGGCAAGGTGGACGCCGCGTCCGCCGCCGAGGCGCTCAAATCCTGCGAGGGCATGTATTTCCCGCGCGGGGCCGTGGATGCGTCTTCGCTCTCCGCGCTCTCCGCCGAGGAGTTGACCGACAAGCTGGTCGAGGCGTCGGAGCAGTTCTACAACGCCAAAGAGGCGGCGCTGACCTCCCCGATCATGCGTGAGCTGGAGCGTGTGGTCATGCTGCGTGTCGTGGACGAATACTGGATGGATCACATCGACGCCATGACCGAGCTGCGTCAGGGCGTGCGTCTGCAGGCATACGGCAACAAGAACCCCGTGGACGAATACAAGCGCATTTCTCTGGATATGTTTGAAGAGATGGTTGCCGCCATCCAGAACGACACGGTGCGCCGCATCTTCTCCGCCCGCGTCAAAACCGAGGCGGAGGTCAAGCGCGAACGCGTGGCGGAGGGCATCAACGCCACCACCGCCGGCGACGGCACGGTGAAAAAACAGCCGCGCAAGGTTCAAAAGATCGGGCGCAACGACCCCTGCCCCTGCGGCAGCGGCAAGAAGTATAAGCAGTGCTGCGGACGCTGACGCTCCAAAAAGTGCAAGCACTTTTTTGAGATGGTTTCGCTGCGTTTCCCGCATGTGCAAGCACGCGCGGGCGCTCCGCGCAAAAAGAAAAATCTGACGCGCATGTCGTCAGATTTTTCGTTAGAAACCGCTCGTGCCTGTGGGCGCGAAGCGGCACAAAACATAAGTTCGACGAACAAAATCGAAGATTTTGAATCCCACTTATCTGCGAGGCTTTTATGGCTTTTTCGGAACACAACGTCAACGGCCTGGTCTACGATACCGCCGACGGTCTGAGCGCCGCGGGCGGTATCCGTCATGCATTCACCACGCGGCTCGGCGGCGTCAGCCCCGCGCCGTTCGATTCGCTCAACTTTTTTGAGCGCATCGGCGATACGCCGGAGCACGTCATGCAAAACTACCGTCTGCTTGGTGAGGCGACGGGCATCAACATGTCCCGCGCCGTCGGCTGCCGCCAGATCCACAGCGATCTGGTGCGCTTCATCCGCGCGGAGGACGCCGGCAAGCTGCTCTACGATGAGCGCCCCTATGATGCCGACGCCATGCTGACCGACGTGCCGGGGCTGCCGCTGGTTGCCTATAGCGCCGATTGCTGCACCATCCTGCTCTACGACCCCACCTGCCGCTGCGTCGGCTCGGTTCATGCCGGCTGGAAGGGCACGGCGCTGGGCATAGCGCTCAAAACGCTCGTCGCCATGATGAGCGCTTACGGCGCCGATCCCATGACCGTCCGCGCCGCCATCGGTCCCTCCATCGGCGCCTGCTGCTTTGAAACCGACCGCGATGTGCCCGACGCCATCCGCGCCGAGCTGTCCGAAAGCGCCGACCGGTTCATCACGAAGGGCGAAAACGGCAAATACCATGTCGACCTTAAGCAGATCAACCGCCTGTGGCTGCTGCGCGGCGGGCTGGACCCGCACAACATCGCGGTACATCCCGACTGCACCATGTGCCATCCGGAGCGTTACTGGTCACACCGTCGCCTCGGCACGCGCCGCGGCGGGCAAATCGCGGTCATTGCGCTGGAGGACGAAGGATGAAGCGGGGCGGCGCATTTGTTTTGGCGCTGGCGCTCTGTCTGGCGCTGGCCGGCTGCTGGGAGGAAAACGCCGAGCAGTTGGATTTCTGGGAAATGGAGCCGGAGGAAACTGCCGCGCCTGAGCCCGAGACACAGCTGACGGAGTTGACCCTGCCCTATCTCAACAGCCAGACGCTCGACCCCGTCGCCTGCGCCGACGGGGCGCAGCAGGTCGTCGGTTCGCTGCTCTATGAGGGCCTTTTCACCCTTGACGAGACCTTCTCGCCCCAGCCTGCCCTCTGCGCATCTTACAGTGTCGGCGGCAATGGGCTGGTCTACACCTTCGCGCTGCGCGACGACGTCACTTTTTCCGACGGCGCACCGTTCACCGCGTCGGACGTGCTGGCAACCTATCGCCGCGCACAGGTCTCCGAGCGGTATGCCGCCCGTTTCGCCAACATCGCGTCCATGCGCGTCAACCGCGGCGCGCTTGTCATCACGCTCCTGCAGGCGGACAATGCGCTGCCCGCCCTGCTGGACATTCCGATCGTCCGCTCCGGAACAGAGAAGGACGCCGTCCCCCTCGGCACCGGCCCCTATCTCTTCCTGACCGGAAGCGACGGTTCTTTCCTCGTCCGGAACGAAAACTGGTGGTGCGAAGGTGAGGGGCTGCCCGAGCGCATCCCGCTTGCAGGCGCCAAAGATGCGGACACCGCAGCATACCTCTTCTCGGCCAAAAAGGCGCACCTGCTCATCGCAGACCTGCTGGGCGACACCTCCGTCGCCTCCCTCGGCGGCGTCGAACGCGCGGACGCGCCCACGACGAGCATGTATTTCCTCGGCTTCAACACCAAGCGCGTCGCGCTCGCCGACGCCAAGCTGCGCGCTGCGATGCGCACGGCGTTCGACCGCGAGGCGATCATTGCCTCGCTGCTGGCGGGGCACGCACAGGCGGCGCAGTTCCCCATCTCTCCCGTTTCTCCGCTCTATCCCACGGCGTTGGAGGAGCCCTACACGGTGGGCGCCTATGAGGCCGCGCTCACTCCCGCCGGAGAGGACGCTCCCGCTTCGGAAAGCGCCCCATTGGAGCTGACGCTTCTGGTCAACGCGGAAAACAGCTTTAAGGCCGCGCTCGCCGAATATCTGGCACGGCAGCTCACGGCGGCGCACGTCACCGTTACGGCGGTCATTTTGCCGTGGGCGGACTATCTGACGGCGCTGCAAGACGGCAATTTCGACCTTTGGCTCGGCGAAGTGCGGCTCACCGCGGACTGGAACATATCAAATCTGGTCGGCACGGGCGGCGCACTCAATTACGGCAAGTTCAGCGACGCCGCCGTGGAAAAGGCGCTTGCGGCATTTCTTGCCAACGAAAACAGCGCCACTGCCGCGGAGCTTTGCCGCGAATTGGCAGAAAAGGCCCCCATTTTGCCGATCGTGTTCAAATCCGTTTCGGTGCTGACGCCCGAAGGCCTGATCGACGGCGTCGCCCCAACCATGACGCGACCGCTTCGGAATCTGGAACAATGGACGTTCCACTTCTCCTGATTTCGGGACAGCAAAAACACCGCCAATACAGGCGGTGTTTTTCATTTTTTGATATACGATCAGTATTGCCTGACCACGGCGGTCACTTTGCCCAGGATCGAGCATTCCGTCCCGTCGATGGGTTCATAGTCCGGGTTCGCGGGCAAGAGCCAGATATGCCCATCCTTGCGGCTGAAGGTCTTGACCGTTGCCTCATCTCCGAGCAGCGCCACCACGATCTCGCCGTTGCGGGCCGTCTGGGCGCGGTGCACCACCACCAGGTCTCCCGGCAAAATGCCCAGCCCCAGCATGGACTCCCCGCGCACACGCAGCGCAAAATACTCATCCTCGCGCCCGCCGACGTCAAAAGTCAGATAGTCTTCCACGCACTCCTGCGCCAAAATCGGACTGCCAGCAGCGACGTTCCCGACAATGGGCACCTGACTGCGCGTATTCTCCTGCGGCGGATACGCCGGCACAGTGGGTGCCGCAGGCTGTGCGCTCTCCCGCGGAGCGGCGGCAGCGGTATTCCGGTCTGTCGGCACAATGGCGCGCCCCTTAAACGCCCCTTTTTCGATATACCCCAGCTCCGCCAGATTTTTCAGGTGAAAATGCACCGTTGAGGGTGACTTCAGCCCCACCGCGTCACCGATCTCGCGCACCGAGGGCGCGTAGCCGTTCTCTCGGATGCTCTCGACAATGAACTGGTAAATGCGCTGCTGCATTTCCGCGCGTTTGCCCATGTGCTTCGTCCTCCTTCGCAGATACTTTTTGATGAGTATAGCACACTTTTTCGCAAAATGCAACATCTGTTTGATAATATTTTTAACAACATTTCGGCACAGATTTGTCCTTGACACGGTGCGTTTGAACGAGTAAACTATACTTTGGATTTTTAGGGGGCATAAGGGGAAGCCCCCGGCGGAACCCACATTCCCATTTTGATAGATCAAAATGAAAGAACAGGAGGATACCATGCCAGCCCCACAACCCATGTTCGCTCCGATCCATTTCGGGATCGGACTGGCACTGCTGGCCTTGGGCGTCCTTCTCGGCATTTGGATCAGGAAACAAGCGGAGAAGAAAGCGGAACTGACCATCGCGGACGCCGAGCAAAAGGCGCTGCAAATCGAAAATGACGCGCACAAGCGCGCCGAGAGCAAGAGCAAGGAAATGCTGCTTGAGGCGAAAGAAGAGATCATGCGGGTGCGCAACGAGGCTGAGAAGGAAAACAAGGAGCGCCGCGCCGACCTGCAAAAGCAGGAGCGCAGGTTGCAGCAAAAAGAAGAAAACATCGACAAGAAGACCGAAACCCTCGAAAAAAAGGAAGAGGCGCTCAACCAGAAGCATGCCGCGCTTGACAAGGAAAACGAGGAGATCAAGATCATCAAGCGCAGCCAGACCGAAATGCTTGAACGCATTTCCGGTTTCACCGCCGAAGAGGCGAAGAAGTACCTCATTGAACAGGTCGAGAGCGAAGTGACGCACGAGACCGCAATCAAAATCAAGGAGCTTGAACAGCGCGCCCGTGACGAGGCGGATTCCCGCGCCCGCGAGATCATCGCCACCGCTATCCAGCGTTGCGCCGCGGATCATGCCGCCGAGATCACCGTCAGTGTGGTTCCCCTGCCCAATGACGAGATGAAGGGCCGCATCATCGGCCGCGAG
>CACZPK010000122.1 GCA_902783035.1 Oscillospiraceae bacterium | reverse complement strand
CTCATCATCGGCTACAGCCCCTGCGAGATGCACAGCATCAAGGGCGGCATGATGAACTGCCAGAAGGAAATGAAGAAGGCGGTCGAGTGCGGCTACTGGAACCTGTTCCGCTTCAACCCCGACGCCGAGCAGAAGTTCACGCTCGATTCCAAGGCGCCCGCCGGCGGCTATCGCGAGTTCCTCATGAACGAGGCGCGCTACAGCCGTCTGACCCGCGAGTTCCCCGAGCGTTCCGAAACGCTGTTTACCCGCAACGAAGAGGCTGCGAAAGAGCGTTACGAGCATCTGCTCAAGCTCGTGGAAATGTATAAGTAATCCATCAGCAACGAAAAGAAAGGCGCCGCAAGGCGTCTTTCTTTTTGGGTTGAAAATGAAACGCTTAGCCATTATAATGTATGCATGAAAAAATACGCTTTTGTTTTGATTTCGGCGCTTTGCCTGCTGCTTGCAGGCTGCGGCGCGCGTTCGGATGCATCGGCGGCACGCAGCCGCACCGTATTTGCGATGGACACCGTGATGAACCTGACCGTCTACGGCGGAAATGAGGATACGCTGCGCGTGGCGGAGGAGGAGCTGCACCGGCTCGACGATGCGCTCGCGCGCACGCGTGAGGGCAGCGATGTCTATACGCTCAACCACAGTGGCAGCGTGCGCAGCATCGACGCCGCAAGGCTTTTTGCCCGCGCGGATGAAATTGCCGCCGCGACGGACGGTGCGTTTGACGTGACAATCGCTCCGGTTCTGGCACTGTGGGGGTTTGGTGAAAACGCCGACGGGCAGCACGTTCCGGATGCCGGCGCGATTGCCGAGGCGCTCAGGTATGTCGGACGTGAACACGTTTCACGCGGCAGCGACGGGGTGGAGGTGCGGCTCGATCTGCCCGCACAGGTGGATTTCGGCGGTATCGCCAAGGGCTATGCGGCCATGCAGCTCAGCAATATTTTTTCGTCGACGATCACCGGCGCTGTGCTCGATCTCGGCGGCGACGTCTGTGTGATCGGCAAGAAACCCGACGGGGCCGACTGGCGCATTGCGGTCAAGGACCCCGCTGACGGCGAGAGATTTCTCGGCGTGCTGGAGGCTTCGGACATCTGCGTGATGACCTCCGGCGTCTATGAGCGGTATTTTGAAGAAAACGGCGTGCGCTACCATCACATCATTGACCCGCGGACGGGATGGCCGGCGGACAACGGCATTGTGAGCGCGACGGTGATCTGCCGTGACGGCATCTGGGCGGACGCGCTGGCAACGGCGCTTTGCGTGCTGGGCGCCGAGAGCGCCGAAACACTGCGGCAGAGCCTTGCGGAGACGATGCCTTTCGATTATATACTCGTCACGGACGGGAATGCGGTGCGTTACACCTGCGCGGGCTTTACGCCGGAAAAGACGGGTCCATACAGTTATGAACAGGTTTCCTGAACAAAAACCCAACCGGTACGATGCGCTGGTTATCCTGGTGGTGCTGGCGCTGGCGCTGCTGTGCGCCGCACGGTTCTGGCTTGCGCCCACGGACGGGGCGGCAGAGGTCGTTGTCCGAGCGGACGGTGCGGAGATCGACCGTTTGCCGCTCGCGGATGCGGAGCGGACATATCAGAACAACGGGTACACCCTCCGGATCGCCGTTACGGCGGAGAGTGTCCGGGTCACACAGGCGGATTGTCCCACGCAGGACTGTGTGCATACGGGACGCATCTCCCGCCAGGGACAGAGCATCGTTTGCCTGCCGGCACGGATCGTCATTACCGTAGAAGGTACGGGCGCCGCGCCCTATGACGCGATTGCGGGATAGGGGGGACGTCATGCGTTTTACGACAAAACAACTTACCCTGTGTGCGCTGCTCGCGGCACTGGCGCTGGCGCTTTCCTATGTGGAGGGCATGTTTCCCGCACCGTTGCCCTTGCCGGGGGTCAAGCTGGGTCTTGCGAACATCGTGACGCTTTTTGCGCTATGTGCCCTCGGCGCGCCGTATGCGCTGGCGATTCTGCTGGTGCGTGTGCTGCTGGGCGCGATGTTCGCGGGCAACGCCTCGGCGCTTTTGTACTCGCTGCTCGGCGGCCTTGCGGCGCTGGGCGTGATGGCGCTGCTCGTGCGCGCAAAACGCCTTTCGGTCTATGGTGTTTCCATCGGCGGCGCGGCGGCACACCAGTGCGGACAAGTCGCGGCGGCGATCGTGACCCTTGGCAGCCTTGCGCCGCTGGCGTACTTGCCGGCGCTGTTGGTCGTGTCGGTTTTTACCGGTGCGCTGACGGGTTTTGTCACCGGAATGCTGCTGGGCAACCGCTTTTTGAAGAATGTGGCGGAATAAAGCGACAAACACCGTGCGAACGCAAGCGCGCAAGCGCAGAGCGCCTTTCGGCGTGCGCATCGGAAAAGGCGCACAACATACCAAATACGAAAGCGTCCTTTCCTTTCGGAAAGTCTGAAACCGGCCCTTTCCGCTTTTTGCATAAGAGGGAAAGGCGGCGTCAGAATCACGCTTTGAAAACAAGGAGGGCACCATGGACAAGAAAGACGAGATCATCCTCCAGCAGCTTGAGGTCATCCGCAGCATGTCGGAAAACAACCTCCGCCGTATGAACGATGACTTCTGGGGCACGCCGAAAACCAATGCGCCTGCCGCGCCGAAGGGCGTTGAAACCGGCGCAAAGGACGATGAAAAAGCGCCGCCTACGGCCACCAGCGGCGGCGAAGGCAATGAGAAGAAAGAAGAGGAGCTGCCCCCGCCCGAGGATATCAATGACCTCAAGGCGGAGCTGGACGGCTATATTGGTCTGGCGGAGGTCAAAAAGGAGGTTTCCAACCTCATCAATATGGCGACCGTATTCCAGCGCCGCAAGGAGGCCGGACTGCCGACCACCGACTTTTCGCTGCACATGGTCTTTACGGGCAATCCCGGCACGGGCAAGACGATGATCGCGCGGCTTATGGCGCGGATCTACCGCTCGCTGGGTATTCTGTCCAAGGGCCAGCTTGTCGAGGTCGACCGCAGCGGACTGGTTGCGGGCTATGTCGGACAGACCGCCATCAAGACGCAGCAGCAGATCCAAAAGGCGCTCGGCGGCGTGCTGTTTATCGACGAGGCGTATGCCCTCAACGGCAAGAGCGACAATGACTTCGGGCAGGAGGCCATTGACACCGTGCTCAAGGCGATGGAGGACCACCGTGACGATCTGGTTGTGATCGTGGCGGGCTACGACGAGCTGATGGAGCAGTTTATCCACTCCAATCCGGGCCTGGAGTCGCGTTTCAACCGATATCTGCACTTTGCCGACTACTCCACGGATGAGATGGTGGATATCTTCAAGTTCCAGTGCAAAAAGGGCAGCTATACCCTTGGCGACGGAGCGGAGAAGGAGATCCGCGAGTTCATAGACGAGGCGAACGACGCCGGCGGCATTACCTTTGGCAATGCGCGCGGTGTGCGCAATCTCTTTGAGCAGATCCTGACCGAGCAGGCAAACCGCCTCGCGGCGATGACGGAGTTTACGAAAGAGGATCTCATGACCATCAAGGAGGAGGACGTCTGGCACGCGCGGGGCATGAATTTCGATGCGCCGATGCCCGTGCCGGAGGAGAAGGACTGATATGTCCGGTATCGGCGCCGCAATTCTTGACCTGCTCTTTCCGCCGCGCTGCGCATTTTGCGGCAGGGTCGGCGTGCATGGCGTCTGTTCCGCGTGCGAAAAAGCGCTGCCATACCTCGACGGTGCGCTGCGCGAGGGCGGAGGCTTCGGCAAATGCGCCGCGCCGCTGCGCTATGAGGGCGTGGTGCGCGACGGGATTTTGCGCTTTAAGTTCCGCGGCGGGCGGAGCGCCGCGAAAAGCTTCGGCCCGATCCTTGCCCAGTGCGTCGCAGAGGAACTGGGCGGGGAGTTCGACGTAGTGACCTGGGCGCCCGTTTCCGGACGCCGGTTTCGTACGCGCGGTTATGACCAGGCGTATCTGCTGGCGTGCGAGACGGCGAAGATATGGGGGACCGAGCCTGTGCCGATGCTGCGCAAGGCGCGCGACAATCCGCCGCAGTCCGGACTGGATGCGGCTGCACGGCGGGGCAATGTGCTGGGGGTCTATGAGACGCTGCGCGACGCACCCATCCAAAACGCGCGCGTATTGCTCATCGACGATATCATCACGACCGGTTCGACCCTTGCGGAATGCGTGCGGGTGTTGAAGGACGCGGGCGCGCAGAGCGTTGTATGCGCATGTCTGGCCGCGGCAAGCACGCAAACGCATAAATGACCGCGATACAGTAGATTTTGGCACATGTGCGCAATACATAGAAACGTCGATTTGTCACAAATACTATTGCAAAGTATTTTTTGACCCGTTATAATATGTTCTGCAAATTATCGACTATTGGTGAAATTGTTGAGGTAACGCTATGGCACTGGGAAAAGATATCGGTATCGACCTTGGCACCGCGTCGGTGCTGATCTATATCAAAGGCAAGGGCATTGTGCTTAACGAGCCGTCTGTCGTTGCCATCGACAAAAATTCCGGCAAGCTGCTCAAGGTCGGCGCGGATGCACAAGCCATGCTGGGACGTACGCCGGGCAACATCATCGCCATCCGCCCGCTGCGTGAGGGTGTCATCTCCGACTATGAGGTGACGGAGCGGATGCTCAAGGAGTTTATCCACAAGGTAGCGGGTTTCCAGTTCTTCAAGCCGCGCATCATCATTTGCGTGCCCTCCGGCATCACCGAAGTCGAAGAGCGTGCGGTCATCGACGCGGGTATTCAGGCGGGCGCGCGCCGCGTCTATCTGATTGAGGAGCCGGTTGCCGCCGCCATCGGCGCGGGTATTGACATCACCCAGCCGGACGGCAACTTTGTCATTGATATCGGCGGCGGTACGACGGATATTGCGGTCATTTCGCTCTCCGGTGTGGTAGAGAGCGCGTCGATCAAGGTCGCGGGCGACCAGTTCAACGAGGCGGTCGTCAAGTATATGCGCCGCACGCACAACCTGCTCATCGGTGAGCGTACCGCCGAGGAGATGAAAATGCGCATCGGCTGTGTTTTCCCGCCGGAGGAAGAGACCACCATGGAGGTCAAGGGACGCTGCCTGCTTACCGGCCTTCCCAAGCTTGTCACCGTAACATCCACGGAGATGATGGATGCCTTTGAAGAGCCGGTGGAGCGCATTATGGAGGCGGTGCATCAGGTGCTGGAGCGCACGCCGCCCGAACTGGTGGCAGATATCTCCACCAATGGCATTGTCATGACCGGCGGCGGCAGTCTGGTCAGCGGATTTGACAAGTTGGTGACGGCGCGCACGGGCATTCCCACCATCATTGCCGAGGACGCGATTCAGTGCGTGGCCAAGGGCACGGGCAAGAGCCTCGACAGCGTGAGCGATATGCAGGACGGCACGATGAACCTCAGCCGCAGAAAGCAGATCAGCTGATGCGGAACCGGCAATAAGCCGTCAAGAAAAGAAGACAGAAAACAAAAATCCCGCCCTTCGGCGGGATTTTTCATGCTCATTCCGTCAGCTCCAGCATCACCGGACAGTGGTCGCTGCCCATGACTTCGGAGAGGATCGATGCGTTTTCCACGCGCTCGCGCAGGCGCTCGGACACAATGAAGTAGTCGATGCGCCAACCGACGTTCCGCTCGCGCGACGCAGCGCGGTAGCTCCACCAGGAATAGGCGTCCGTTGCGTCCGGGTGCAGCGCGCGGAACGTATCCACAAACCCGGCACCCAGCAGCTGGGTCATTTTACCGCGCTCTTCATCGGAAAAACCGGGGTTAAAATGGTTTGTTTTTGGGTTTTTCAGGTCAATTTCCTTGTGTGCTACGTTCAGATCGCCGCAATAGACGACCGGCTTGACCAGATCCAGCTGGCAGAGGTAGGCACGCAGATCATCTTCCCATTGCATCCGGTAATCCAAACGCTTGAGCTCGTCCTGCGAATTCGGCGTGTAGCAGCAAACCAGATAGAAATCCGGGTACTCCGCCGTGATGACGCGCCCCTCGTGGCGGTGGACATCCGCGCCGAAATCGAAGGCAACGGACAGCGGCTCCGTCTTGGTAAACACCGCGGTGCCGGAGTAGCCCGCCTTGTCCGCACAGTTCCAGTAGCGGTGATAGCCGGGCAGCTCAAAATTGACCTGATGCTCCTTGAGCTTGGTTTCCTGCAAACAGATGATATCCGCGTCGATATTGGCGACAAAGTCAAGAAAACCCTTGTTCAGACAGGCACGCAGGCCGTTGACGTTCCATGAAATCAGGCGCATGGTGCGGCCCTCCTTTTTGTCGTTTTCATGATGATTCCTGTGCCGTGGGGATCAAATATACGCCCACAGCGGGTGCGGATTCCAATATGGGTACCAGTTCCGCCGGATAGGGGGCGAGCGCCTCTTGCAGCGCGGGGAGCTGCTCTTCCGTTGTGGGAACATAGATCCGGTCAAAGCGTGCGGCAAGGTCGGCAAGCACCTGCCCGGATTTTGTATCGGAACCGCGCAGGACGGTCTTTTCATCCATCACAACAGAAAGTCTGACGTTGGTGTCCAGCAGCGTTTCGCGCAGATTGTCCGCCAGAAGGGAAAGGGCGTCCTCCATTGACATTTCTCGCTCGGCGGTTTTGATGTTGTTCAATCGGCCGACCGTCGGATAGGCAAACTCGTCGAAAAGCAGTTCATTGAATCCCAGAGATGCGACCTCCGCGGCAATGTTCACCAGATACTGCCGTGTCAGCTCCTTTTCGGGGGCAAGGTAAAAGCTGTTGTCCGGTGCGTACCAGACTTCATTTTTATACTTCTTCTGCTGGATAGCGGCGTCCGCCTTGTGCGCGAGGGAGAAACGGCTGTCATGCAATGCGGCAAGACGCGCAATGGTATAACAGCCTGCGCCCGTCAACTCCTCAATGGAGCTGCGCGCAATGCTGCCGCCTGCGACGGCTCTGGCCTCCGCCGCCTCGGCAAGCGCCGACGGATAGAGCAGGTCGCCGTCCACCGTTTTCAGGCGGATGGCGACGGCATTGACATTTTCGGGCAGAGCAGAGAGCGCACGGGATGCGCCGCCCTGCAACGCAGCGGTATCCAATTCCACGGCATGCAGTTCCTGATACGCAGCTTCCACCAAAGGAGGCTGCTCAATGATGATCTCCAGATCCTGCCGCCTGCCGGGGCGCGCGGTGGGCTGTTGTACGGAGCCGTTTTCGGCATGGCGGAACCACGGCAGCTCAAAGTGGTATGAGCCGTCCATATCATAAACCATGTAGCGCTGCGCGATCAAAAACGCGCTTGCAGCCAGAAGAATCAGCACCAGAATCAGGATCAGCCATCGCTTGCCACCGGAACGCCGTCCGCGGTATCCCTGATAGCCCCGCGTGCCAGAATAACGCATGATGATTTGTCTCCCTTACTTCTTGCCCTTGCCAAACCCGAAGAAACTCTTGCTCGCTTCGTAATTTTTCTCGCCCAGCAGCTCGCTGAACTTTTTGAGCGCCGCTTTTTGCTCTTTTGTCAGGTTGCGCGGCGTTTCGATGTAAACGGTGACATACTGGTCGCCACGCGCACGGCCGCCCATGCCCGGCACGCCCTTGCCCTTGAGACGGAACACGTCGCCGGACTGCGTCCCCTCGGGGATGCTGTACTTCACCTTGCCGTCGACCGTGGGGATCTCCAGCTCTGCGCCCAGCGCAGCCTGCGCAAAGGTGATCGGCGCCTCGCAGAGAATGCTGGTGCCTTCACGGCGGAAGATTTCATGCGGACGCACGGCGATCACGATCAGCAGATCGCCGGAGGGGCCGCCGTTCCGACCCGCGTTGCCCTGCCCACGCAGGGAAATGGTCTGTCCATTGTCGATGCCGGCGGGGATATTGACCTTGAGCGTTTTGCGCTTGCGCGTCAAGCCGCGGCCGCCGCAGACCTTGCAGGGCTTGTGAATGATCTTGCCCTTGCCGCCGCAGCGCCCGCACGGGGAGGAGGTGGACATGAAACCCAGAGGCGTTTGCTGGCGACGCTGTACCATTCCGCGGCCGCCGCAATCGGGGCAGATCTCCGCCGTGGTACCCGGCTCACAGCCCGTACCCTTGCAGGCGTCGCACGGCTCCACGCGCTCAATGATGACGTCCTTTTCGCAGCCGAAGCACGCCTCCTCAAATGTGATATTCACACTGGTGCGCAGACTTTCACCGCGTTGAGGGGCGTTGGGGTTCGCACGCGTACCGCCGAAACCACCGCCGAAAAAGCTCCCGAACAGGTCGCCGAGATCACCGAAGTCGAAATCCATACCGCCGCCGTATCCGCCGCCGTATCCGCCGCCGGCGCCAGCGCCGTAACTGGGATCGACGCCCGCAAAGCCGAACTGGTCGTAACGGGCCTTTTTCTGCGGGTCGGACAGGATTTCGTTCGCTTCGTTGATTTCCTTGAATTTCTCCTCAGCGTCCTTGTCGCCGGGATTCATGTCCGGGTGATATTTACGCGCGAGCTTTTTATATGCCTTTTTGATCTCTTCTTCCGAGGCGCCTTTGGAAAGCCCCAGCACCTCGTAATAGTCTCTTTTATTCTCCGCCATGGGACAACTCCTTAAAACGCCACAGCCGGGGGCAGCCGCGCAGACTGTCCCCGTGTGGTATTACATCATTATATTATTTGTTCTCGTCTTCGTCAACGACCTTGTAATCTGCGTCGTAGTACTGCTGACCGCCGGGGCCGCCTGCCTGCGCACCGCCCATGTCGGGGCCTGCCTGCGCGCCCGCCGCACCCTGCGGATTCGCGTTCTGATAGAGCTTTTCGCTCATGGCGTAGAACAGCTGCGTCAGCTCGTCAGTTGCTGCCTTGATCGCAGCAGTATCCTCACCCTTGAGGGTCTCCTTGAGCTTGTCGACGCCTGCCTGCACCTTTGCCTTCTCGTCGGCGGGGATCTTGTCGCCTACGTCGTTCAGGGTCTTTTCGCTCTGATAGACCATCTGATCGGCGGCGTTGCGCACCTCGACCTTTTCCTTCGCCTTGGCGTCTTCGGCGGCATACTGCTCCGCCTCCTTGACTGCCTTTTCGATGTCCTCCTTGCTCATGTTGGAGGACGCGGTGATCGTGATGTGTTGCTCCTGACCCGTGCCGAGATCCTTTGCGCTGACGTTTACGATGCCGTTCGCGTCGATATCAAAGGTGACCTCGATCTGCGGCACGCCGCGGCGCGCCGGGGCAATGCCGTCGAGATGGAAGCGGCCGAGGCTCTTGTTCGCCGCCGCCATTTCACGCTCGCCCTGCAGAACATTGACCTCAACAGAGGTCTGGTTGTCCGCGGCGGTAGAGAAAATCTGGCTCTTCTTGACGGGGATGGTGGTGTTGCGCTCGATGAGCTTGGTGCAAACGCCGCCCATCGTTTCGATACCGAGGGAAAGCGGGGTGACGTCGAGCAGCAGCAGGCCCTTGACGTCGCCAGTCAGCACGCCTGCCTGCAGCGCGGCGCCCATGGCCACGCACTCATCGGGGTTAATGCCCTTGAACGGCTCCTTGCCGGTGAAGCCCTTGACGGCCTCCTGCACGGCGGGGATACGGCTCGAACCACCGACCATCAGCACCTTGGCAAGATCGCTTGCCTTAAGGCCGGCGTCGCTCATCGCCTGACGCACGGGGCCCATCGTCGCCTCGACGAGGTGTGCGGTCAGTTCGTTGAACTTTGCGCGCGTGAGGGTCACGTCAAGGTGCTTCGGACCCGTGGCGTCTGCAGTGATATACGGCAGATTGATGTTGGAGGTCGTGACGCCGGAAAGCTCAATCTTCGCCTTCTCCGCCGCCTCCTTCAGACGCTGCATGGCAACCTTATCGGTGGACAGATCCACGCCGTCGCTCTTTTTGAACTCCTCGACGAGGTAGTCCATGATGCACTTATCGAAGTCGTCGCCGCCGAGGCGGTTGTTGCCCGCCGTCGCCAGCACCTCGATCACGCCGTCGTCAATGTCGAGGATCGACACATCGAACGTGCCGCCGCCGAGGTCGTAGACCATGATCTTCTGGGGCTGGCCCTCCTTGTCCACGCCGTAGGCGAGCGCCGCGGCCGTCGGCTCGTTGATGATGCGCTTGACGTCGAGGCCGGCGATCTTGCCGGCGTCCTTGGTCGCCTGGCGCTGGGAGTCGGTGAAGTACGCGGGGACGGTGATGACCGCCTCGGTGACCGTGCCGCCCAGATAGCTCTCGGCGTCCGCCTTGAGCTTCTGGAGGATCATGGCGCTGATCTCCTG
>CACZPK010000121.1 GCA_902783035.1 Oscillospiraceae bacterium | reverse complement strand
GGCTCTGCTCCGGTGCGGGCTGTTCGCTGCTTTGCGGCGGCTGGCTCTGTTCCGGTGCGGGCAGCTCGCTGCTTTGCGGCGGCTGGCCCTGCTCCGGTGCGGGTTGCTCACTGCTCTGCGGCGGCTGGCCCTGCTCCGGTGCGGGTTGCTCGCTGCTCTGCGGCGGCCGGTTTCGCTCCTGTATGGACTGCCCGATGTCCTGCGACGATTGCTCCTGGGTATCCTGTGCGTCGTTTTGTGACGGTTGAGCATCGGAGACGCCGCTTTCTGTGCGGTTGGCGGGGATGGCGGGCAATGTTGACTGCTCCGTTTTGGTATCCGTTTCCGCTATGCCGTCGTCCTGCGCGGGAAGACCCCGGTGATCCCGCGTAAAGCCGAATTTGCCGGCGCTGATGTTTTGCTCCTTTGCCTGTTCGCGCTCGGCGCGGCTCAATGCGGAAACATAGGCAGGATGTGCGCCGCCGCGCCCGATCGACTGCTCGGCAAGCTCCCTGAGCTCCGACGCGCGTTTGTCGTTGTCCGTGGCAACGCCGACGATCACCGAGGAACTTTCGTCGTCCAGATACCCTTCGTCCTGCAAGCGTGTCATCGTGATGTCGAACGCAGCTTCCGCACGGTGGTGGCGCACCTCGCCGGACAGGCTTTCGGCAAGCGCCTGTGCGCTTTCGTCAAGCGCGCTCACCGCGATGACACGGCCGAAGTGGTTGATCGTCAACTCGATGGCGGAATCCTCGCCGACGTCGAGAGAGACGTAAGCGCTTGCCGTGCCGCCCATGTAGCCGAGCGTGCCGCCTGTGAGCGTCAGCGCCAGCATTGCCGCCGCCGCGCCGCGCATCCAGCCGTCCCGGTTCTTCTTCGGAAAGGCGATGGCCGTTTCCGGCAGTTCAATGGTTTCGCCAATCTCGCCGGCATGGCGCGCTCTGGCAAACATGCCGTCCTCGCGGAGCACGGCAATTTCGTCGCCGCGCCGTTCCAATATGATTGCTCTCATGACTGAATGCTCCTCCTCACGTCGCGGGCGAACTGCTTTTTTTCATGAACGCCAGATAACCGGATAGGATCGGAAAATCTCCGTCCAGTATTTCCGCCGATGCGATGATGTATTTGCGGTGCCGTTCCAGTATCTTGCGGATCACGCCGCTTGCCGCGCTGAGTTCCTTGATCGGCAACAGACGCCTGAGCCGCATCCGCGCCATTAGAAGCGCGCTGGCAACCAGCGCCCGCACGGCCCGGGCACAGCTCTGCTTTGTCTTTTCTGCCTTGGGCGAGGCGTCCGCCAGATCAAAAAAGGAAATGCCGTAGAGCTGTAAAATACCCTGGATCTCGGCAATCTCCTCACGGGCCATGCTTGCCGTGTCCTCGCCCGGCGCATCGCTTGCCGCTTCGGCCATGCGCCGCTGTACCTGCAAATTGACGCCGGCGGAATCCTCCTCGCCAAGACTGCCTTCAAACGCCGCGGGCGTTACGCAGAGCTCGTCCGCGTGCTTGCCTTCCGAGCGCAGATAATCCACAACGCGGCGACGGATCACCAATGCCGCAAGCCCCCGGAATGAACCTTTGCTTTCATCGTAGCGCTGCACCGCCTCATGAAATGCCGTCAGTGCGATGGACCAGGCGTCGTCACTGTCGGTAATATAGCGATGCGTTGCCTCCGAGGCAATGTGCAGCATCCAGACCTTGTGGCGCTTCGCCAGTATGCCGAACTGCTCTTCGTCCACCTTTGCGGCAAGCGCCATTTGCTCCAACTCACCCATACGGTTTTCCCCTTTGCGATCCCTTTATAATAGTATTCGTTGCAAGCAGCTTATTATTTGGGGTACGCGCGCAAAAAAGCACCGGCGCGGGACTTTTGCCTCGCGCCGGTGCTGTCGGAAAAGTGTGCAGCGGTCTGCGCTTCACACAATTACTGCGGAGCTTGCAGTATGTCTGCCCGCCTTGGGCATTGCTGCTGGTTCTGCGGATTTATCTGCCCATCGGGCCGCCGCCCATGTCGCCGCCGGGACCACCGCCCATGTCGCCGCCGGGGCCGCCGCCCATGTCGCCGCCGCCCATGTCGCCGCCGGGGCCGCCGCCCATGTCGCCGCTGGGGGCGTTGCCCATATCGCTGCCGGGACCACCCATATCACCGCCGGGGGCGCTGCCCATACCGCCCATCATGTTGTCCGGGCCGGCAACGCCGCTTTGATTGTTGAGCCGGAACGAGTCGGAGACGTAATAGTCGCCGTCGTAGTCGATGCCCGCATCGCCGCCGTTGTTGGCGCTGCGGATCGTTGCGCTGCCGCCGATGAGGTTGACGTTGCCGTTGGAATCGATGCCGTCGGTCCCGGCAGTCACCTGCACGCTGCCGCCGATGATGTTGACGGCATAGTCCAGCTCACTCTCGTAAAGGCCGTCGCCGTTGGCGGCGTTGATGCCGTCATCCGAGGCGGTCACGTTGATGTTGCCGCCCGCAATGTTCACGACCGTACCCTCAAGTCCCTCGGTGCTTTTGCTGACCGTCAGGTTGGGGCCATCTCCGTTCGCACCGATGGTGAGGATGTGGTCGGCGTGGATGCCGTCGTCACCTGCGCTGACGTTGACGGTGCCGCTGAGGATGGTCACGTCATAGTTGCCGTTGATGCCGTCGTTGACCGCGTTGATGTTCAAGGCAAGATCACCGCCGATGATGAGGCTGCTCTCGTCGCCAGCCTTGATGCCGTTTTTCACGTTGCCGTTGACGTTCAGCGTGCCGCTGCCGGTGATGTAGACGGTGGCACCCGCCTTGATCTTGATGGCCGCACCGTCGTAGGCGTCGGCGACGTCCGCATCGGCGGAGTATTCATCGTCCGGGTTTTCATTGTCCGTGAGCGTGACGGTGCCGGAGATCACGACCTGCACCTCCGCGTTTTTGTTGACGGAAAGCGCCGCGCCCGAGGTGCTGGTCAGATCGAGATCGTCCAGAACCAGCACGACGCCGGTGGTGTCCTTCTTGACGGTGATGCTGCCGTCGGAGGAGGAACCCGTGACGATATAGGTGCCGGATTCATCGATCTTCACGACGCTGTTCTCGTCCGTGATGACGATGGTCGTTGCAATGTCATAGTCCGCCTCCAGACTCATGGCGCTGTTCTCGGTGGTGCCGTTCACGACCGTGGTCGCGGAGCTGGCCGTGGACTGCGCATTGTTGTTCTGGCTCTGACCGCTCGGGGCGAGCGGCTGTTCACCCTGCGCGTTTTGACTGCCGGGGAATTGCGGGTTGCTTTGGCTGCCCCGGCTGTTCACCGGAAGCTGCGGCGCAGTCTGGCCGGCGGCGGGTGCGGAAGGGGCCTGTGTGTCGCCCTGCTCGCTCTGGCTTTCCGAGGACGTGGTCGAGGACCGGGAATCGGGCAGCTCGTTGAGCGTGCCGCCGTTCATCGAGACGGCTGCGTCGGGCGCAAAGCCGTTCATGCCCGCGCCGAAGCTGACCTCACCGCCGTTAAAGGCGACATTGTCTGCGTTGAACGCGGTTTGACCGGCATTGACATTGAAATTGCCGCCGTTGATGACCAGCGGTGCGTTTTCAACGCGCACACCGTTTTGACCGAGGCTCTGCATGTCCAGAAAACCGCTGCCCGAGAAGGTCAGGGGCACCTGGCTGTAGACCGCCGCGCCGAAACCGCCGTTCTCGCCGCCGACGATGAAATTGCGGGAACCGTTTGCCAGTTCGATGGAGAGGCTGTCGCCGCTCATGGCCACGATGGCGGGGCCGTTTGCACCGTCGATGTGCGCGCCGTCCAGTGTCAGCGCTACGTTGCCCGCGCCGGGATCGATGAACACCACGCCGCGCATCTCGCCGGTGAGGGTGTACTGACCTGCTTCGCTGATGACCATGCGCCCGTCATAGCGCTGCGCCAGCTGTTGTCCGTCGGGCAAGTCCCCGTCTGCGCCGGTATACGCAGCGTTGGCCGTTGCGCAGCCGACACTTTCCCACCACATGAAAGTCCTCTGCGATTCCGGTATTGTTTTGGGACGGAAAGAGGGAAAGTGGATGCACTACCGCATCTCGCCGGACGGAGCGGACAAGGCCGTCCGGACGCTGCTTGCGCTGACAAACGCCGTGGAAACGGAGGCAGACTGCTGCTCCGGCCATTCATAAAACCGCGCCGTCCCGCGCGGTTTATTCAAGCACTATAAATAGACAGATTTCAATATTTCGATTTTTGAAAGGACCTTGTTATGTGGGCTTTTATCCAGAACGAAGTGCTTGGCATGGCGTGGCTGAACCGCCTGATCAACACGGGGTTGTCCGCGCTCGGCCTGGATACGGGCAGCCGGCTCGGCGGCAGTATTCTGTTTTTCCTTTACGACTGCGTCAAGATCATGCTGCTGCTCGGCGTGCTGATCTTTGCCATTTCTTACATCCAGAGTTTCTTTCCGTCGGAGCGCAGCAAAAAGATTCTGGGCCGTTTCCGCGGTGTCGGGGCAAACTGTGTTGCGGCGCTGCTCGGCACCGTGACGCCGTTTTGCTCCTGCTCGTCGATCCCGCTGTTCATCGGCTTTACCAGTGCGGGCTTGCCGCTGGGCGTGACGTTTTCGTTTCTCATTTCCTCCCCGATGGTGGATTTGGGCAGCCTTGTGCTGCTGATGAGCATTTTCGGGTGGCGGGTTGCGATCGTCTATGTGGTGCTGGGACTTGTGATCGCCGTCGCCGGCGGCTCGCTGATCGAGCGGCTGCACATGGACGACGAGGTGGAGGCGTATATCCGGAGCGGCAAGAATATTGACCTTCCGCAGCAGGAGTTTCACGTCAGAGACCGGCTCAAGTACGCATGGGAGCAGGTCAGCTCCACGGCGAAGAAGGTCTTTCCCTATGTTCTCATCGGCGTCGGGATCGGCGCGGTCATCCACAACATCGCAGTGCCGCTGGTTTTGCAGACATTTCTGATTTTTGCCGTCGCCTATTTTGCCTGTCATGCACTGAAGCTGCCGCACCGGATCGCGGCTCCCGCCGGTATGATCGGTGCGTCCAACTTCTTTGAGCTTGCCGTTGCCGTGGCAATCGCGCTGTTTGGCACGACTTCCCCGGCGGCGCTGGCGAAGACGGTGGGCGTCCTGACCGAGGTGCCGGTCATGCTGCTGCTTGTGCGGATCGCCAATCAAACAAAGGCGTGGTTTGGCGCGGCACCGCTGCACAGTACGTTGAAAGACAGATAAAGCGCGTTTCGGGAAGGAACACGAAAATATGGCGGAGCGCTTATGCCGCTCCGTCGTATTTTTTTACACAAAATTTCTCCTGCTACTTGACAAAAGAAGATTCATACCCTATAATGCCTACTATATCAATCAACATTATGTATAATGTGAGGCTGCCAAATGCGTCAAGTATTTTTTGCCATCCATGAGAATACCTGTCTTTCCTGTTCGCATCAACGGACGGGAGAGGCGGCATAGCCGCGCGCTGCGAAGCATAAACGGAATTCCCGTCCGCCCATCGGCTTCGATGGACAGGCGGGATTTTATTATAATCGGGAGGCTGTTTATGGGAAACTATCAAAAAATCGAGTCCGCCGTCATCCACGGCGGAATCTACGGCGACAAGACCACCGGGGCGGTGAACGTACCGATCTACCAAACCTCGACCTACGAGCAAAGCGGGCTCGGACAGAACACGGGCTGGGAGTATTCGCGCACCGGCAATCCCACCCGCGCTGCGCTGGAGGCGCTGATCGCGGAGCTTGAGGGCGGTACGGCGGGCTTCGCGTTCGGCTCCGGCATGGCGGCGATCACCGCCGTCCTGCAACTTTTCCAAAGCGGCGACCGCGTCGTTATCTCATCCAACGTTTACGGCGGTACATACCGTGTGCTCGACAAGGTGTTCCAGCGCTTCGGACTTTCTTACACCATTGCGGACACCACCGACCTCGACGCTTTTGAAAAAGCGCTGACGCCGGACGTCAAGGCGGTGCTGGTGGAGAGTCCCGCCAATCCGCTGCTGACCGTCACCGACCTTGCGGCGGTTGCGGAGCGCGCAAAGCGCCGCGGTGCGCTGACCATTGTGGACAACACGTTCATGACGCCCTATTTGCAGCGTCCGCTGACACTCGGCGCGGACATCGTTGTGCACAGTGCAACCAAGTATCTCGGCGGGCACAGCGACGTGGTGGCGGGGCTCGCTGTGGTAAACGATGCGGCGCTCGCGGAAAAACTGGCGTTTTTGCAGAATGCTACCGGCGGGGTGCTGGGGCCGTTCGACAGCTTTTTGCTGCTGCGCGGCATCAAGACGCTCGCCGTGCGCATGGATCGCCACGTTCAAAACGCGGAGCAGGCGGCGGCATGGCTCAAACAGAATCCCTCAGTCAGTAAAGTTTACTATCCCGGCCTTCCCTGTGCGCAGGGGTACGAGATCAACCGCAAACAGGCCAAAAACGGCGGCGCGATGATATCCTTCGAGCTGCATGAGGACTGTGACATCCGCAAATTCTTCGCTTCGCTGCGGCTCGTTGCGCTGGCGGAGAGCCTCGGCGGCGTGGAGTCGCTGGTCTGCCATCCCGCGAGCATGACCCATGCGTCCATACCCTATGAGGTGCGGCAAAAGGTGGGCATAACGGACGGGTTGATCCGCCTTTCCGTCGGGATCGAAAATTGGAGCGACCTGCGCGACGATCTGGCGCAGGCTATTAAATTGAGTAAGGAGAATTGACATGTATTACGAATCGATGCATAATCTGATCGGCAACACGCCGATCGTCAAGCTGAACCACATCCGAATGCCGGAGGGCGTGCAGCTCTTTGCCAAGCTGGAACTCTGGAATCCCGCGGGCAGCGTGAAGGACCGTGTCGGGCAGGCAATGCTGGACGATGCGGAGCGTACCGGGCGCCTGCGCCCCGGCGGCGCCATTGTTGAAGCGACGGCGGGCAATACCGGCCTCGGCATTGCCTTTGCGGCGCTGAACCGCGGATATCGCGTGATCTTCGTCGTTCCCGAGAAGTTTTCGCAGGAAAAGCAGACACTGATGCGCGCCCTCGGTGCGGAGATCGTCCACACACCGCGCGAAAAGGGAATGCTGGGCGCGGCGGCGAAGGCGGAAGAGCTGCTCGCAACGATTCCGAACGCAATCTCTCTGGGGCAGTTCCATAACCCGGCAAACCCGCAGATCCACCACGATACAACGGGGCCGGAGATCTGGCGCGACCTGGACGGCAAGATTGATTACTTCATTGCCGGCGCGGGCAGCGGCGGTACCTACAGCGGCGTTGCGCGGTATCTGAAGGAGCAGAACCCCGATATCCGCGGCATCCTCGCCGACCCCGTCGGCTCGACCATGGGCGGCGGCGAGCACGCGGACTACGACATCGAGGGCATAGGCAACGACTTCATCGCGGACACGATGGACATGACGCTGGTGGATGCGGTGGTGAAGATCACCGACGCAGAAGCGTTTGACGGCGCGCGGGAGCTGGCGGCGAAGGAGGGTATTTTCGCCGGGTCGTCCTCCGGCGCGGCGCTGGCGGCGGCGGAAAAGCTGATCGCGCAGGGAGCAAAGGGAAATCTCGTCATTATCCTGCCCGACCGCGGTGACCGCTACTTCAGCAAAAATCTGTATCAGTAAACATCAAAGGAGAAACACGCATGGGCAGCAATGCAAAGGCAGGCAAACGCAGCAACTTTTCCGGCACGTTGGGATTTTTCCTTGCGAATGTCGCGGGGGCGGTGGGACTCGGCAACCTCTGGGGCTTTCCGTTCAAGATGGGGCGCGGCGGCGGTTTTCCGTTCATCGTCATCTACCTGATCGCGGTGTTCGCCATCGGCATCCCCATCGTCATCGCGGAATACGGTTTCGGACGCAAATTCCGTGTCGGCCCGGTCCGGGCTTATCAGGCGGTCGACAAAAGGTGGGGGTTCATCGGATGGTTCCATGAGATCACCTGCATCCTCGTCATGGGCTTTTACGCGCTGATCGTGGGCTATCTGATGAAGTATATGTGCATGTACTTTATCTCCATCTTCGGCGGCGACTTCACCGCCATTGACGGCGCGACGTACTTCTCCACCATGATCGCCTCGCCCGTCGAGCCGTTGATCTGGACGGCTATCGTGCTGGGACTGACCTACATCATTATCCGCAAGGATTTCGCGGCGGGCTATGAGAAGGCGTGCAAGGTGCTGTTGCCGGTGCTGTTTGCCATGCTGATCGTCGTGGCGGTGCGCAGCTGCACGCTGCCCGGCGCGGCGGAGGGCCTGCGTTATATGTTTGAACCGAACATGGCGGCATTCCGCGAGATCGGTTTCTTCGGCGTATTTTCACTGGCGGTGGTGCAGATGTGGTTCTCGATCAACGTCGGTTTCGGCACCAACATCTTTTTGAGCTCCTATATGCCCGACGAGACGTCGATCGTCAGGCAGGCCGTTGCCATTCCCATCGCGGATATGGTCGTTGCAATGCTGGCGGGACTTGCCATTATGCCGGCGGTGTTCGCCTACGGGCTTGACCCGACCTCCGGCCCGGGACTTCTGTTCATCACGCTCAAGAATGTGTTCGACAACATGCCCGGCGGAGCGATATTCGGGTTTATTTTTTTCGTCTCCGCCTTTGCCGCGGGGCTTTCGACGAGCATCGGCATCACCGGCGCACTGGTGCCCATCGGCACGGAGCACCTCGGCTGGGACCAGAACCAATCTACGGCGGTGTCCTGCATACTTTCCTTTGTCCTGTCCGTTCCCGTGTCGCTCGGCTACGGCGTGCTCTCCGGCGTGCATCCGCTTGCCTGGCTGGGGGAGCGCTTTTCGGGCTATGATATGCTGGACTCGGTGGATTTCCTCGGCGAGAACGTGTTTTTGAGCTTCGGCGCGCTGTTCATGGTGCTCTTCATCGGCTGGGTGTGGAAACCGGACGCTGTGCTCGCGGAGGTCGAGAAAAACGGCGCATTTTCGTGGAAACGGCTCTGGCTGTTCCTGTTGCGATACATTGCGCCGCTTGCAACTTTCTTCGTGGCGCTCACTTCACTGGGAATCCTGTAAAAGATGGTTTAAGCCCATCGCCTGCATGTTATGCAGGCGATGGGCTTTTCAATTTATGATACCGTTATGCCGGAAACTTTGCCTGATACGGCCGATCGATCTCCGTCAGAAAATCGGAAACCGTCTGCGCGACTGTCAGGCGATAATCGGCGAAAAAGTGGTCGGTCGGGAAGCTGATGTGCCGGAGCTGTGTTCCGCCCGCGTCGCGTATGGCGCGCCGCAGCGGCGCGCAAAAAAGCGCGTCCGGCGTATCGCGATCCAGTGACCCCGTACAACACAAAAGCGGTTTTTGCGCCAGCGCTTTTGCTACGGAAGAGAGCGCGTAGCGGTTCTCGTTTTCCAGCGCTTCCCGCATCAATTCTCTGCCGCTTGTGCCGTGCAGCCATTGCGCGCTTTCATCCAGCAGCGCGGCAAAGGTGCGGAAGGCGTCGCCGTTTTCACGCTTGAGCTGCGCCGCGCGTCCGACGTCGCAGGGCATCAGCAGCACACCTGCGCGGATCTCGCTGCGCTTTGCCGTGAGCTGTCCACAGACAAAGCCGCCGAGGCTGTGCCCTACGGCATAGATCCGGGAAACATCGAATCCGTGTGTCGTGTCGCGCAGGATATAGTCCAGTACCGTTTCCGCATCCTCCAGGTTATGGGCAAAGGCGTAATCGCCGTCGCTGCCCCAGTTTCCACTGTAGTGGAACGTCAGCACATGAAACCCTTCGCGGCGCAGATGCTGGGCAAGGTCGAGGTTCCGCTCCACGCCGGGGATGCCGTGCAGCAGCAGCACGCAGGGGTGCGGCGCGTCTCCCGCCGCGGTGTAAAGCGTTGCGAGGAGACGGCCCCGTCTGCCGGGGATCAGCACTCCGACGAGATCGGGGCGGCTGCTGTGCGCGGCGTAGTGCCGTTCCGTCAGCTGCACAATGCAGCAATCGTCATAATCATCCATTTATCGCGCCTGCCTTTGTAACGGTATTTGCGGCTTCCGCGCGGTTTAGGTCCTTCTTATACCAGTCCTTGCCGTACAGGAAGCGTGTGACAAGCATGGAAGCGGCGGTATCGCCGCAGGAGTTGATGAGCGTGCAGCCTGCGTCGAAGAGCTGCGTCATCATCAGCAGAACGGGCAAAACGATCGTCGGGAAGCCGAAGGAGGAGATGACCATCGTCTCCATTGCCGCACCGCCGCCCGGCACCGAGGACACTGCGACCGAGCCGGCAACCGCGATGACCAGCGCAAACGCAAAATCGCTGAGGCTGCGCAAAGGCCGTCCGAACATCACGCAGCAGAACACGATCTCATAGATCGTGGCGAGGCAGGCGCCGTCCATGTGGCAGGTTGCCCCGACGGGAACGACGACGGAGCTGACCTCACGAGGTACGCCCAGTTTGTCGCAGGCGTCGAGCTGGAGCGGCAACGTTGCGGCGGAGGAGCGGGTGCCAAGTGCCGTGAGCGCGGGGGTCAGGATCTGCCGGAAGAAATTGCGTACGCCCCAAGGGCCTGCCGCGATAAAGGCGTAGAGCGCCAGAAATGCAAAGAAGTAAACGATTGCCGCGGGATAATAGATCAAAAGTCCGCGGCCGTAGCTTTTAAGCAATTCCGCGCCATATGTGCCGGTCAGGTTTGCAAAGTATGCCATCAGACCGATGGGCGCGAGCTTCATCAACAGCGCGACCATTTTATAGAACACCTTGGACAGATCGGCGAGCCATTGCGAAACGGCGCGCCCCTCTTCTCCGAGCGCGGAAACGGTAACACCGAAAAATACGGTGAAAACGATCAGCGCAAGGATATGCCCGCGGGAGATCACCAGCGGGAAATCGTTGACGGTAAAGGCGTTGACGATCTGCGTGCCGACGCTGTCCGCTGCGTTGATCGCGCTCTCGCCCGCCTCCATCTGAACGGATGTGTCCACGCCGAATATTCCCGTTACCAGAAACATGAATATGCCCGCAAACGCCGCCGTCACGATAAAAATGCCAATGGTCAGCAGCAACAGCTTGCCGATGCGCTTTGTGTCGGCGACAGCGGCGATCGAACCGGCAATGGAAAAGAAAATCAACGGAACCAAAAGAACAAACAGCATGTTCAGCCAAATCTGGCCGATCGGATACAGGAACGAGGCTTTTTCGCCAAGAACAATGCCGATGACCGCGCCAACCAGAACAAATGCGATCAGAATCAGAGAGTCGTGATATGCAGATACCTTTTTCTTCGCCTGATTGCTCATAACAGTTCTTCCTTCTTTCCTGTTTTTTGCTCCGACAGGCCGAAAATGTCATCCCCATTTCGACGGATAAAGTCCGCTGTGCGGTGGGGGCGTGATTGAGGAGCTGTCCGGCGCCGGAGCCTCTCATACACCTTACTAAATCTATTTATTTAGTAGGCATTGAACGGTTTTATTATAGTCCCTTCGTACAGCAAATGCAAGATGTATTTCTATTTTTGTTAAAATATCAGTCCATTTGCCGCCGCATCCCCTGCGCCATCCCCTGCGATACGATATATCCGCGCCGACACTGTCGGCGCGGATACTGTGTGTTTATGTGCCGCAAAGCGCTCCGCCAAGGCACATTCCCGGCGTTACCCGGAATTCGCGCCCCTCTGCGAGTTGCCGCCGGATATGCGAAGCCAGTCGGATCCTGTCCTTCTGGAAGAGCAAGACGATGGCGGAACCCGCCAGCTCGAAGTGCCCCATTTCCTCGCCTTTGCAAAACGTCTCGTTTTCCCGTTCGTTGACGATGCCGCCCACGACGAACGCACCGATCTCGGTCTGCATCACCGGCCCGAAACGCTCGGTTTCCAGCAGAGTCCAACAGCGGCGGCCGGCGTGGGCGTGTATAACACCCTTGAGCAGCGCACGCCCCGGCACCGTACCACAGAAGAAACGCACCGTACCACAGAAGAAACGCACCGCAGCGCTGCTTTCGCTCATACCGCAGCCCTCGCGATTAGAAACGCGAACTCCGCAACGCCGCACAGCAGCATTGCCGCCTTGCCCGGAAGCTGCGGCTTGCGGAGGCGGAAGGGCGTGAGAAAGGCGGTCGCCATCACCAGCAGCGCCAGCGGCGCGAGCTTGCCGACCGGCCAGCCCAGCGGTGCGCCCAGCTCCATCAGCGCGGGCAACAGCAGCGCCGCGGTTGTGACCGGCAGACCGAGATATACTTTGCGTGAGCCGCCCTCCGTCGCCTGCCGTTCCTCCTCATCCACATTGAACCATGCCAGGCGGATCAGCGCGCAGAGCAGGTAGAGCCCGCTGAGGCAAAAGCTGAGGGTGCTGCGTTCCGCCGCAATGTAGGCGATGACGGCAGGCAGTGCGCCGAAGCAGACCAGATCGCTGAGCGAGTCGATCTGCACGCCGAAGCGCTTTTCCTTCTCCGTGCGCTCCATGGTGGAGGCAATTGCGCCGTCGAACATGTCGCACACGCCCGCTACCATCAGGCACACAAGCGCTGTGTGCAGGTTTCCGTCCGCAGCACTGGCGATCCCGGCGAAGCCAACCAGCATGCCGATGTAGGTCAGGATAACCGTATAGTTATATATACCGAGCATTTTTAATGTCCTCCTCAAAGAAAGTGCGCAAAGAAAATGCTGTAAAACAGAATGCACCACGGTTTTGCAATCAGAATGATGGATACGAACTTCTTCGTGTCCATATCGCCGAGGCCCGAGTAATAACAGAGAAAATCATCCGGCGCCAACGGCAGCAGGATGGCGAGAAACAGCACCAGCGTGTAGCTTTCCTTCGTTTTGACCCACGCCACGCACTTTTCAAACTTCTCCATCGGGACAAGCTGGCGCACCAGAGTGATGCCGTAGCGGCGCGCCAGAAAATATGCGGCAATGGAACCCGCGCAGATGCCGATGTAATTGCACCAGAAACCGCCCGCCGGGCCGAACGTCGCCGCCCCAACGATGCAGCCGAGCCATCCGGGCAGCACGGGCAGCACCACCTGAATCGCCTGAATCAGGATCAGGACGAGCGGTGCAAATATCCCAAAAGAAGAGATGTAGCTGCGCAGCGTTTCCGCGGAAGAAAAGCTCCCGCCGAACCAGCCGCGCAGGACGAAAACAGCCGAGAGCAGCAATAGTGCGATCATCGTCGCGCTGAGGCAGCGGCCGATGTCCAATCTGGTTTTTTCCATGGTAAGCCTCCATGCATGATTCTGTGAAGTGTGCCTATCATATCGGACGATTCTTAAGATTCCCCTACGGAAAAACTGAAGAAATCTTAATTTTTGCGCCCCATCGGAATCTTAAGAATTCTTCAGATTTCTTAAGAGGTTTTTCGTGGATTTTGTGTCATGTCCCTGCTGCAATAAACACAGCCGAAGTAAAAGGCAAATCAATTGAGGAGGCGCAACACTATGGAGATCGGACTGAATACGCAGCAGCTTCGAACCGAGCCTGCGCAGAACAAGGTGCAGGAAAAGACGACCAGTCCCGAGACGGAACGCAAAGCCGCGGAGCAGATTGTTGCAGAGCTGAAGGAAGGCCGTGTGAGCGGTGTTCCCGGTACGAACAAGGTTGAGACGCCTGAAAACCGGACGCAGAAGACCGCCGTACGCCCCGCCCGCGGCCGTTTTGAACCGGAGCGTCCGGAGGACCGTGCGTCCTTTGGCAGCTACAAAATGGTTCCCGACGGCGAGAACGGCACAAAGATCCAGTTTGATGCGCCGACGGACGGTAAGGATGCATAAGACGCAAAACCCGTAAACAACACGGGAGATGCGGCCGCATCCACAGAACAGAAGGACAAGACAGAAACGGCCGGACAGGCACAGAAAAGCGAGCAGCCGGCGGAGAAGTCCGGCAGCTCCTCAAACGTTACGATGCTGCAAAATAAGCGGAAATCCCTGGAAAAGAAGCTCAAATCCACCGCTGACGCGGAGGAAAGAAAAGAGATCAAGAAGAAGCTGGAGCAGATCAAGCGGCAGCTGAAAGCAGCCAAGCATTGATCTTGATATACGCTCTTTTTGCGCAGGAAGGCGAGGGAAGCGGCCCTCGCCTTCCTGCGTGCGGCGTCCGGCTTTTGGGAGCGACGCCCGGTCCGCGGCGGGGAGACGGGCAGGGGACAGCAATATCATTTCCGGAGGTATGATGGATTCCGAAATCTTTACACAACTGCCGCCGACCCGGCTGTTTTTCCGCTGTGCCGTTCCCGCAGTGGTCACCTCGGTGTTTGGCGCACTCTATTCCGTGGTGGACGGCCTTTTTGTCGGGCGCTATCTGGGGGAGGGCGCGCTCGCGGCAATCAATCTGATCATGCCGGTCATCATGATCGTCGAGGCGCTCTCCAACATGATCGCCACCGGTGCGTCGGTCAATATGTCCATGCTTCTCGGCGAGCAAAAACGCGAGGATGCCTCCCGCGTGTTTTCGTTCTCCGTGAAGTTTATCCTGCTCTTTTCCTGCGTCATCGGGCTGTTCGGCTATGCCTTCGCAAAGCCGTTTGTCACACTGATCTCGCCGGGGGCAAGCGCGGAAGCCGTCCGGCTCAGTACGGAGTATCTGCGTGTTTATGCCCTGTTTGCGCCGCTTGTGCCGATCTACTTTGCAACGGACAACTACCTGCGCGTCTGCGGAAAGCAGCGGCTGAGCATGGTTATCGGCGTCATTACGCAGCTTGCCAACGTGGTGCTGGACTTTGTGCTGATCGCTGTTTTGCATCTGGGCGTCAGGGCTGCTGCCGTTGCAAGCTGTACCTCCATCGTGATCGGCTCGGTCACGACGCTGGTATGCTTTGCCGGAAAACGGCTGGACGTTTACTATACGAAGGAGAATATCCCAGCGTTCCTGTTTTTCCATATCGCGGCGAACGGAGCCAGCGAGTTTTTCAGCAACATTGCCACATCCGTCATGAGCATCGTCATGAACCTGTTCCTGCTCAAATACGGCGGCACGACCGCGGTCGCCGCATTTTCTATCGTCATGTATGTGGACAGCATCATTGGAATGCTGAATTTCGGCATTTGTGATTCGCTCCAGCCTGCAATCAGCTACTGCTACGGCGCGGGCCTGACGGAGCGGATGCGGGAGATCTTCCGGCGTGTCCTCATCGCCGTGATCGCCACGGCAGTCGCAGCATTCCTTTTCATGTTTCTCGCCGGCCCCGCCGTTGCGACGGCCTTTATCAAACCCGGCGATACGGAGCTTGTCCGTGTCAGCATAACCGCGACGCGAATCTTCTCATTCTCGTATCTCGCGGGATGGATCGACCTTTGCTTTTCCGCTTACTTCACCGCGCTGGACCGCCCGGTGCGCTCGCTTCTCGTTTCGTTTTTTGGCACACTGGTCTTTCCCATCGTGTTTCTCTTTGCGCTTACCGCGCTCTGGGGACTCAACGGTGTCTGGCTGATGTCGTCTGTGGCTTCGGTTGCCAGCGGCATCCTGACGATTAGCCTTGCCGCGACATTGCGCCTGAAGCCGGGAGCGGCTGCGCGCGATGAAAGCGCACAAAATTTTATATAAGAAAGGGTGTATCGCGGAATGCTTTCGTGATACGCCCTTGTTGGTTTACAAACGGGAAAGAATGTTATGTTAACTTTGCGCGGGGGAACATGAAATGCCGCTCATGGCGCATGTTCAGCAGCTTCAGCACGCCAGAGGCAGCGACAGCTTTACACGGAAAACGCCGTCGGATTCCTCGGCGGAAAATGAGCCGCCGTGGTATTGCAGGATGCGGCGGCAGGTGTTCAGACCGATGTTGGTGCTCTCTTTTGCGCTGCGCTGTGCGGAGATGCGGTTTGCCAGCGCCAGTACCGCGCAACCGTCCTCCTGTGTGCAGACGATTGCAATCTCCTGACCGGGATCGGCATATTTGAGCAGGTTGGAATACAGGTTGTCAAACGCGCGGCGGAGCAGATCGATGTTGATCCGGATCTGCCCGCCCAGATGCCCGAACTCGGTGCGCACCGTGAATCCGCTGCTTTCCAGCGAAAAGGCATATTCACTCCAAAAGTGGCGAAATACCTCGTCCGCGTCAGCGGGTTCCAGATCGGGCTGCTCCCATTCGGAGGAGTATACGAGGAAATACTCAAACAGCTTATCCGCCATTTCCTTGATGCGCAGCGTCTTTTCCAGACTCCGGCCGATAAAATGGCGCAGCTGTTCTTCGTTTTCATACTTGCCGCGCTCCATCAGTTCCAGATATCCGAGCAGCGACGTCAACGGTGTGCGCAGGTCGTGCGACATCGCCGTGACCAGCTGGGAGTTGGCGGAGCGCATTTTCTCCTCCGCCTCCTGATGGCTGAGAATGGAGCGGCGCATCTGATCAATGCCGGAGGCGAGCTCGCTGAGTTCGTCCTCGCCCTTCACCGTTACCGGATAGCTCAAATCTCCGCCGGCAAGGATGTCCAGCTCGGAACGGAGCTGGCTCACGTAGCGCAGCTTCCGCCCGGCAAAGCCGATGAAGCAGATGGAAAAGGCCAGAAACGCCGTCAGGGCGGAGAGCGCAAGAAGGGAGTAAAACCATGCGTCTCCGGCATAGTAAAAGAAGCGCACGCGCACGGCTGTACCATCGCCGAGCTTGCGGCGGATGTTCCGTATATGCACCATCACGGTGTTGTTGGAGGTGTAAAAATAGGGCTCGTCCCAAATGCTTTCATAGATGTTCTGCACGGAAAACACCGTCTTCTGGTGCGAGGCCAGCAACAGAAGGATGCGGTATTCGGTGTCGGTCAGCGCGACCTCCTGTCCGTCCCGGCGCACGACGCTCTGGGCGGTGTCGATCTCGATGTTTCCGCAGCAGCGGATCACGCTGCCCTGCTCGGCGGACTTGGCGCCGTACACGCAGTACCGCCGCAGCATTGCCTTGACACGCGAGACCAGCTCGGTGTAGGAAAAGGGCTTGACCAGATTGACAGAGTCGTCCAGCTTTTCCAGCAACTCCGCACCACTGGCTGCCTCCACAGCGGTATAGCCTTCACCGGTCAGCAGCAGGCGCAGCACCTCCCGGATCTCCGGGTCGTCGTCGGCAAACAAAATCTTCTTCGCGTCCATAGCGTTTACCTCGTCATGACAATCTGACGATATTATACAGGAAAACTCTCCGTTTGGACAGAGCGAAAATGAAAAACTTGAGTTTGCGTCACGCCTTATTCATCTTGTAGATCACGTTGAGCCCCTGCAAGAGCAGATCGCGCTCAATGGTGATCTTGTGCCGGCAGAGCGAAACGATATGCGGCGCCACGCCGCCGGTGGCGACGATGGTGGAAGGATGCCCCAGTTCCTCTTCTATGCGGTCGAGCACGCCGTCGAGCAGGGCGGCGGTGCCGTACATGATGCCGCTGCGCATCGCATCGACCGTGTTCTTGGCGATGATCTTTCCCGGCTTGTCGAGGTTGATCCCGGGCAGCTGTGCCGCGCGGCTGGTCAGGGCGTCGAGCGAAATGCGCGCACCGGGAATGATGAGGCCGCCGATGTAGCGGTTTTTCGGCTCGATGACCTCCACCGTTGTAGCGGTGCCCATGTCAATGAGGATCAGCGGCGCCTGACGCTTGGCAAGCGCCGCCACCGAAATAACAATGCGGTCGCTGCCAACCTGAGAGGGGCTGTCCATGCGAATATCAAGCCCCGTTTTCAGACCGTGGCCCACCACCATGGGCTTGCGCTCGGTAATCTTGTAAACGCCGCTGCGCACGGCGTTGAATACCGGCGGGACCACGGAGGAGATGATGCAGTCCTCCACTTCCTCGATCCGGCAGCCGTATGCCTCCAGCATGGATTTTATTTCCACGCCGTACTGGTCCGAGGTGCGCGTTTTGTCGGTGGCGATCCGCGCTTCGCACATGATCTTGTCGTCCTGAATGCAACCGATCACAATATTGGTATTGCCAATGTCAATGGCAAGCAGCATAATCTTTTCCTCTGTTTGTGTTATACGTTTTTGTCAAGGGGGAGTATCCCGGCCCGGTGGAGCGCGGTGCCGACCATACCGGTAATCAGCGTGGACGAGATCATCTCCACCACCGCGTTGACGCCGACAAAGGCGCAGATGAAAACGATCACGTTCCGGCCGTTCATCAGCCCCTGCACATAGTCGGTGTTGCCGAACAACAGGATCAGAGCGCTCATAAAGAACAGGGTGTTGAGAAACGCCGAGCAGAAACCCGCTGCAAAGCTGGCTTTTATACCGCCGAAGCGCTTTTGACAGGCCTCAAAGATCATACCAACGAGCAAGCCGTCCAGCGCGCGGGGAATGAAACGCTGGATGAACGCCAAAAACGGCGAGATACTAAAAAGCATCGCGCCCATTCCGCTCGGAATGCCGATGCCCAGACACTGCAGGAAGCTCAGCAGGCCGAACACACAGCCCATGGCAAGTCCGCCCTTCGGCCCCAGTGCCACCGCCGCAATGGCGATGGGAATGATGTTGAGCGTGATCGACAGCGGCCCGATGGGAATGGTACCGATCGGCGTGAACGAAAACACGATCAAAAGCGCCGTCATCAGCCCCAAAATTGCAAGGGAGCGCACGTCCAATTTCTTCGTTGCAGTCATATTCAATTACCTCCTGCTGCCGCGCTTTTCGCTGCGGCGCGTTTTCGTTGCCGCTTTGCCCGCCGCATGTTCGGGGCAGGGAAAACGGCTGATTGTGGGTGGCTTTCCAAAATCGGGACACGCAGCGGCTGCCGCTCCGAACGGATACGGTGCCAATGTCCCTTTTTGAGAAACCTTGGCTATTATAGCGGCAGGTACGTCTGATTGCAAGTATTTTTTATCTGCCGCCGCCCGCTTTACAAATCGGGATAAATTCACTATACTGGACTGCGGTAATATAATTCTGCGGGAGGTACCCTCCATGTTAAACGGAAAAACCGTGCTTTTGGGCGTTACGGGCGGCATTGCCGCCTACAAAGCGGCGGCACTGGCCTCGGCGCTGGTAAAGCTCCGCGCTTCGGTGGAGGTCGTTATGACCGAACACGCCACCCAATTCATTGCGCCGCTCACCTTTGAGCAGCTCACCGGCAACCGGGTCTCGGTGGACACCTTTGACCGTGGTTTTGTCCATCAGGTGGAGCACATCTCCCTTGCCCGCCGCACCGATCTTGTGATGATCGCGCCCGCCACGGCGAACGTCTGTGCGAAGCTGGCTCACGGCATTGCGGACGATATGCTGACCACCACGGTTCTGGCCTGCCGCTGCCCGAAGCTCATTGCTCCCGCGATGAACACCAATATGTACGAAAATCCCGTCACGCAGGACAATCTGGAAACCCTCCGCCATTACGGCTGGGAGGTCATTGCCCCGGCGTCGGGACGGCTCGCCTGCGGCGACGTGGGCGCGGGCAAGCTGCCTGAGCCGGAGACGCTGGCGCAGTACATCCTGCGCACGCTGGCGCTGCCCCACGACCTTGCGGGCAAGCGTGTGCTGGTGACCGCCGGCCCCACGCGGGAGCCGCTGGACCCGGTGCGTTATCTCACCAACCGCTCGACGGGGAAGATGGGCTGCGCGATTGCAAAGATGGCGATGCTCCGCGGTGCGGCGGTGACGCTTGTGGCCGGGCCGATGGCGGTGGAGCCGCCGCCGTTCGTGGAGGTCGTGCCGATTGAGACCGCGCAGGAGATGTTCGACGCGGTGACAAGCCGTGCATCCGGGATGGATTTCATTTTCAAGGCAGCTGCCGTGGCGGATTACACCCCGGCGGATTACCACGATGAAAAGGTCAAAAAGAAGGACGGGGACCTGTCCATTCCGCTCAGGCGGACGCAGGATATTTTGCAATATCTGGGCAGCCACCGCCGCGCGGAGCAGGTGATCTGCGGATTCTCCATGGAGACGCAGAACCTGCTGGAAAACAGCGCGGCAAAGCTGGAAAAGAAGAGCGTGGATATGATCTGCGCCAACAATCTGAAAGTGGAGGGCGCGGGCTTTGGCACGGACACCAACGTGATCTCCGTCATCACAAAAGACGGCGTCACGGAATTGCCGCTTCAATCCAAGGACAGCGCCGCCAACGCGATCCTGAATATTGCGGCCGGACTGGCAAATCAAAAGGGAGGGGCTGAATAAGCCTCTCCCTTTCTCTGCGCCGTTCGATGGACGGCGGTTCAAACAAAAATGTGGGTTTTTAGCCATGCGCGCTAGGATGGCCGATCTGTATGCTGCCCCCGGTGCACAAGGATGCAGATCGCAATGGTCAGAATCATATCGGGCAGCGTACTGCCGACGGGCAGGTCCACCTGCATCAGCAGACGGTAGGCGGCGAAGCCGACGGCCCAAATCAGAAGGTTCCGCACATCGACCGCCTGCGCGGCGCGATCACGCTTCAAAAGGAAATAGTCTGCGATCTGAATCGCGACCATCGGCGCGAAAACGGAACCGATCAGGTACAAAAAGCCTGTGATATCGTCCATGGGAAACAAGATCGCCCCGAGCGTGCCGACGACCGCCGCGCCGACGGCGGCCCATTTGCCGTTCAGCTTTGCCGAGAGCGATTCGCTGGAGACGCCGGCGGAAAAGGCGTCCATAAAGGTGGTCGTGACCGTTGACAGCACGATGATCAGAAGCCCCGCGGCACCAAGGCCGGATTTGAGAATGATCTGCGCGATATCGGATTCTCCCGCGAAAATCGCCGCGCCCATGCCGATGGCGTACATCCAGCAGCTCACAAGCCCGTAGACGATGGCGCTGGCCACCGTTGCCGCAGCGGGCTTTTTCGCGCTGCGCGTATAGTCGCTGATCAGCGGCAGCCAGGAAAGCGGCATGGCGACGGACAGCTCGACCGCCGCACCGAAGCTCATGCTCTCGTTCGAAGCGAGGGGCGCGCCGCCGCGAAAGATCACGGCGCTGAGAACCAGCGTCAACAGAAACAGCGCCGTCATGGCAACGGCGTTGAGCTTGCCGAGATTCTGAATGCCGATCAGCACCCAAACGACGATCAATGCGCCGATGACAAGGCTCCAAAGCCACGCACCCGCCGCGAGCACGCCGTTGGCCGCGAGCGCGCCGTCGTAGATCATGATCGCCGTCCATCCGACGAGCTGCAGGACGTTGAGCGCGGCGAACAGCATGCAGCCTTTCCGGCCGAAGCTCAGCGTGACGGTTTCCATCGCGCTCTTTTCCGTCCTGCCGCCGATCAATCCGGCGAGAAACAGCATGGCGCAGCCGATGATGTGTCCCAGAACAATGGCGAGCATGCCGCGCCCGAAGCCGAGAGGGGCGAAATACGTTCCCGTCAGGATCTCCGCCAGTGACACGCCGGCGCCAAACCAGATGAGGCCGTTTTCCAATACGGAGGTCTTGTTTTCCATTACGTTTTCAGCCACAATTTGCCGCCTCCTCCGCAAAACCTCCGGAGAGCGTGAAATTATGCGCCATCGGGCCGCTGCCCGCGCCGAGGTCGAGCATTGCGCCCAGCGCGCCGGAGATGTACTCCTTTGCACGCGCGACGGCCTCCGCCATGTCGAAGCCTTTGGCGAGATTGGCGGCGATCGCGGAGGACAGGGTGCAGCCGGTGCCGTGGGTGTTCGGGTTGTCGATGCGCTTGCCGTAGAACCAGCGGAAGCCGCCCGCCTCATAGAGCAGGTCGTTTGCATCGTTGACCTTGTGGCCGCCCTTGAGCAGCACGGCGCAGGAGAACCGTTCGCCGATCGCCTTTGCCGCACGCTCCATATCCTCGACCGATGCGATCGTTTCGCCGAAAAGCACCTCTGCTTCGGGAATGTTCGGCGTTAATACCTGCGCAAGAGGGAACAAAAGGCGCGTCAGCGTTTCGACCGCGTCCTCGGCGATGAGGCGCGCGCCGCTGGTTGCCACCATCACGGGATCGACGACGATCTTTTCCGCTTTGTGGAAGATTAAACGCTCCGCGATCGTTTCGATCAGCGGTGCGGATGATACCATCCCGATCTTGACCGCGTCGGGCCGAAGGTCTGAAAAAACACTGTCGAGCTGCTGTGCCAGAAAATCTGGCGTGACTTCGTAGATGCCCTGAACGCCGGTCGTATTCTGTGCCGTCAAGGCCGTGATCGCACTCATGGCAAAAACGCCGTTCATGGTCATGGTCTTGATGTCAGCCTGGATACCGGCGCCTCCGCCGGAGTCGCTTCCGGCGATTGTCAATACTTTTTTCATGCTGCTTCCTCCCAAAGCTGTTTTTGTATTGATTTTATAGAGCGACAGGGAGTGGTGCCCCCGGCCTGCCGCTTTGAAACGATATTTATTTTTCGATTGCCGCGAGGAACGCGGAAAGATTGCAAAAATCCCGCAGATAGAATTCGCTGACCGACCGGATCTCATCTTGCAGCCCATCGCTTGCCGCGTCGAAGACACCGACGGTGCGAAAGAGCGCGCGCTTTGCCGTTTGGAGCGCATGAAGCGCATCTTCAAATACCAGCGTCTCCGAAGGCTTGCTGCCCAGCCGCTCCGCCGCACGCAGGTAAATGTCCGGCGCGTGCTTGCCGACGCCGACCTCCGCCGTGGTGATAACGGCGTCAAAACGGTCTGCGATGTTGTGCCGCCGCAGCGCGGCCTCGACCAGCGGCCGGTCTGTAACACTGGCTACCATCAGCGGAATGCGGCGCTCCCGCAGCGCGTCCAGCAGGGAAGTGACGCCGGGCTTAAGCGGCGTTTCCGTGCGGTAAAAACGCTCCATGGCCGCATTGACGCCGTTTGCTATCTCCTGCGGCGTCTGCATCAGGCCGTATTCCGCCGTCAAGTAGTCCACCGCCTCGGGCAGCGTCATGGAAAAGATGGCCTTTGCAAGGGAGGGCTTTGCCTGTTTGCCCAGCGTTGCAAGATAAACGGCGGGCGCCCTGTCCCAGTAAGGGTTGGAGTCCAGGAGCGTGCCGTCCAGATCAAAAATCGCACCGCGTATCACAGCCCCAGCGCCTCCACGGTCAGCGCCTTCAGCGCCGCGGTCGCATGTTCGATGTCCTCCGCCGCGAAAATCGCGCTGACCACCGCAATGCCGTCGATACCGGCGCCCGCAAGGTGCGTGACGTTCGCTGCCGAGATGCCGCCGATGGCGGCCACGGGGATCGAAACCGCCTTGCAGATCGCTTTGAGCGTTTCGTACGCCAGATTGCCCGCCTCCGGTTTTGTGCCGGTGGCAAACACCGCGCCTGCGCCCAGATAGTCCGCGCCGTCCCGCTCCGCCCTGACAGCTTCCTCCACCGTGTGAGCCGACACGCCGAGCAGCTTGCCCGGCCCGATGCGCCTGCGTATTTGCGCAACGTCGCCATCGTCCTGCCCGATGTGTACGCCGTCCGCGCCGCTTTGCAGCATGATCTCCACGTCGTCGTTGATGATCAGCGGCACGCCATAGCTGCCGCACAATGCCTTCAGTGCCACGGCCTCGCGCAGAACATCCGCCTTGTCCAGATGCTTCTCCCTGAGCTGGACGCAGGTCGCGCCGCCGCGCAGGGCCTGCTCCACCTGCTCGTGCAGCGTCCTTTCGCCGAGCCATGCGCGGTCGGTCACGGCATAGAGCGTCATCCAACGCTTATCGCATTTCATAGCGTGCGCCCTCCTTCAATTCTTCCGCGCTCAGGCGAAAGACGGCGTCGACGAGATACTGCCGCATCGTCCCGCTGCCGTCCTGCGCTCCGAGGCGCGCGTGCGCCTTCTCACCGCAGACGCCCATTGCGATTACGGCGGTGCAAACGGCCTCGAATATCCGGCCGGGATTTGCGGCGGTATATGCCGCCGTCAACGCCGAGAGCATGCAGCCCGTTCCGGTGATCCGCTGCATCATGGGATGACCGTTCCGAATCAGACAAACGCGCGTGCCGTCGGTGACTACGTCCGTCACGCCGGTGACGGCGATCACCGCGCCGGTTTTCTGCGCAAACGTCTTTGCCATGGCGACCACGGCGTCAAGATGCGCCGCGTCCGTCTGCCCCTCCGCGTCAGCATCCACGCCGCGTTTGGCCGCCGCACCCTGCGCGAGCGCCCGGATCTCGGAGGCGTTGCCCCGGATCGCCGCGAATCGTATTGCATCCAGAAGATGCAGCGCGGTTTCCGTGCGCAGCTTCGACGCGCCCGCGCCCACGGGATCGAGCACGACGGGGAGCCCCATCGCATTTGCCCGCTTTCCGGAGCGGAGCATGCCGGGAACGGTATGCCGGTGGAGCGTGCCGATGTTGATGTGCAATCCGGCGCTGACGGACGTGATCTCTTCAACCTCGTCCGGATCGTCCGCCATGATCGGCGAGGCCCCGCAGGCGAGCAATATATTCGCACAGTCGTTGCTGGTCACATAGTTTGTGATGTTGTGGACAAGGGGCGACTTTTCCTGCACGTTGCCCAGCATGCATGCAAGGTCGATCATATGTGCTCGCCCTCCTTGAGCTTCGACTGCACCACCATCAGGATGCCGCGCCGCGCACTGACGACGGCCTGCTCCGCCGTCCATACATTGCTTACGCCCAGCGGAAAGGTGTTGTGCAGCGCAGTATCCTCACATTCGTATTTGGCGCCCCGGACAGCCACCCCGGCACAGTCGTCCGAAAGGGCGAACACCGAGAGCGACCATCCATCGCGCCGGGGGAAACTTGCTTGCGCGGCGGAGAAAATCAGGATATCCGTATCTGCGCCCAGCAGGCGCGCACGACCGCCGTGCGCGGCGATGTATGCGCCGCTCTGGATGTTTGCAAAGGCGTGGTCGAGCCGCCCGCCCAGGGCACAGCAGATCACGATGTCGCGAAACCCTTTTTCCAGCGCGCGCCGGACGGCCAGCATCGTGTCCGTATCGTCCTTGCGCGTCGGGACGCGTTCGACCGGCACATCGGTATCCGGCGGCGGCGCGGAGTCAAAATCGCCGACGATCAGATCGGGCTTGACGCCCAGCGCCGCGGCGTGCTGCCAGCCGCGGTCGCAGGCGATCACATAGTCCGGTGACCGCAGACCGTCCGGAATTGCGCACAAATCGCCGCCGGACACAATGATGCACAAGCCGTTCATGCCAATAACCTCAAATCCCGCTTATTCCAGAGATGTCCGCACCGTGTGCAGGGCGCCGGTCTTTTCCAACGTCGCAACAAGAATGCCTGCGAGTATGGAGCCGCCGACCGTCGAAACCAGAAAAGGCACGACATACGCGTAGAAGGCGATATCGCCCGCGGACTTGCCCATAAACGCAATGGCAATGGGGTAGGACAGCAGACCGCCGATGATGCCGGTGCCAAACACCTCGGCGGCGAGCGTCAAGGGCAGGCTCTTTGTCTTGTGATATATGAGCCCGCACAGCAGCGCACCGCACATGCTGCCGGGAAATGCCAGCAGGCTGCCAAGACCCAGCAGATTGCGCAGCAGGCTCGCCACGAATGCGACGCCGACGCCGTACCACGGCCCCAGCAAAACGGCACACAGGATGTTGACCATGTGCTGTACCGGCGCACATTTGCTGCCGAGCACCGGGAACGAGAACATGCTGCCGACAACAGCGACTGCCGCCAATATGGCGGCGATTGCCAGCTTTTTGGTGGAATTGCTTTTCATAAACAGACGCTCCTTCCAAAAGAAAAATACGGGGCACCTGTGCAGGTGCCCCGTACCAGACGTCGTGTAACCGGCTCCCTACGGTGGCATTACCCACATCAGGTGAAGGGTCGAAGCGAACGCTTCCTCTCAGCCAATCGGCTCCCCTGCCTTACTGGTCCATATGCGCGAGCGGCAAAATCTGTCGCTCATGATGCAAAATATACTGCATCGGTTTGCTGTTGTCAAGAGGGGTGTATATGCTTTCGCGGTCTTTTTCATAACCGGGACGGCCGCGGCTCGTTCTCCGGCAGCGCGCAGATGGGCGCAGCATCGCTCTGGATCGTGCGATATGCCGTGTACCGCCCGCTTTGAGCGTCCGGCCGAAAAACATTCAGTCCGAAATCATTCCGCGCCGCCTGACATGTGCCAGAAACAGAAAGCAGACCGTAATCTGCACGATGGTGGAGCAGGGGACGCTCAACCCGATGTAAAACAACCGTCCCGTTCTGACGCTCATGTAGTAGGCAACGGGGATACGGATCAGGAACGAAGCGCCGATGCCCTGCGCCATGACGAAACCCGTGCGTCCGAGACCGTTGTAAAAACCGATAAAGCAAAACAGAAAGCAGGTGAACAGACAGTCGATCGCATAAGCGCGCAGATAGTCAAAGCCGGCTAGAATGACCGCCTGATCCTTGGCAAAAATGGAGCAGAGCAGATCGCCGTGGAAGTAGGCCACATAGAACATCAGCACGCCGAACGCCGTGGAAAGCCCAATGGCGACGCGAAGGCCGCGGAGCGCGCGCTCCGGTTGCCGCGCGCCAGTGTTCTGGGCGACGTAGGCGCTTATGGACTGCATGAATGCCGCGGGCGTCAGCATGATGAAGGCACAGACCTTCTCAGCGACGCCGACCCCCGCCGAGGCGATCAGGCCGAGACGGTTGGTTATGGCGAGGATGACGAGAAACGACAGCCCCACCAGCAGATCCTGCAACGCGATCGGCGCGCCGAAGCCTATGATCCGCCGCGCTATGCCGCTGTCGAGCCGCAGCTCCCGCCGCGTCAGCTCAAAGGGCAGCGACCGGCGCCTGAGCAGAAAGAAGGAGACGATCACACTCACCGTCTGTGAGACGACCGTGGCCACGGCGGCGCCGGACGCACCCATATGGAGCCACGCGATCAGCAGCAGGTCGCCCACAATGTTGCATACGCTGGCAATGGTGACGGTGAGCAGCGGCGTTTGCGAGTCGCCCATGCCGCGCATCACACTGCCGAGTACGTTGTAGGCGATGATCATGATGCTTCCGCCGCCGCAGATGGCAATGTAGCGCCTGGTTTCCGCAAACGCCTCCTCCGGCGCGTTCATGGCCTGCGCCAGCGTGCCGGAGAGCAGCGGGATCAGCGCCGTCAGGGCGACGCCGAGCGCGAAGAACATGGCGATGCTGGTCCCGATGATCCTGCCGCCGGAGGCGCGGTCACCTTCGCCGATCTTCTGACCCAACAGGATGGTTGTGCCCATGGCAAAGGAGCTGATGAGGTTCGTGATCGTCATCATGATCTGCGAGCCCACCGCAACGCCGGACACGTCCGCCGCCGTTGCGTACTTTCCAACCACCAGCAGGTCCACCGCGCCGTAAAGCGCCTGCAAGAACAGAGCCAGCAGGATCGGCAGTGAGAACCGCAGGAGCGGGCCGACGATTGGGCCGCTTGTAAAATCCGTTTTGCTTTGCATTGGATCACCTCAATATAAAAACCGGATAAGAGAACAGGCATTTCAGCCTGTTGCCTTATCCGGCTCGTCATTTCCAACGAATGATTTGCCCTCCGAGCAAGCGAACGTATCATAGCAGAGCGGGAACGGATTGTCAAGCCGCTGTCAGGCATCGGGACAGCTCGCCCCGGAAACGGCGCACGGCGGGGCGGCGCCGCTGCAACATTCGCACGCCGCGATGCGGAGCAAATGTCGGCGACCGGTCCCGGCCTGTCCGGCTTTGCCGCTCCGACGCGCAGAAAATGCCGGAACCGTATTCCTTATGCGGGCGCGGACTGTTCCGCATCAGCCGCGGCCAATGCCTTGGCGATTGTGGCGTCCATGTCATAATAGCGATATTCTCCCAGCCGCCCGCCGAACAGGACGCCGCGCTCCATTTCCGCAAGGCGGCGGTAGTTCTGGTAGAGCGCCTGATTTTTTTCGTCGTTGACCGGGTAATACGGCTCCGCGCCGGGTGTCCACTCGACGCTGTATTCCCGCGAGATCACGGTTTTGGGCTGCTCTCCGAAGTCAAACCATTTGTGCTCGATCACACGCGTCCACGGCGTCTCTCGGTCCGTGTAGTTCATGACCGCGACGCCCTGATAATTCGGCATATCCAGCACTTCCGTTTCCAACCGGATGCTGCGATAGCTCAGCGCTCCCAGCCGATAGTCGAAATAGGCGTCAACAGGGCCGGTATAGAGCACCTTATCCGCCAGACGGTCCCACTTGCCGCGCTCGGCGAGGTAATCCGTGTCCAGCCGGACCTCAACACCCTCCAAAAGCCGCTGTACCAGCGCGGTATAACCCTCTGTGGGGATGCCCTGATAGAGCGCGTTGAAATAGTTGTTGTCAAAGGTGAAGCGCACCGGCAGGCGGCGGATAATGAATGCGGGCAGCTCGGTGCAGGAGCGTCCCCACTGCTTTTCCGTGTAACCCTTCACCAGCTTTTCGTAAACGTCGCGCCCCACCAGAGAGATGGCCTGTTCTTCCAGATTGCGCGGCTCGGTGATCCCCTCTGCGCGGCGCTGGCGTTCGATTTCCGCCTCTGCTTCCTGCGGCGTGACAACGCCCCACATTTTGTGAAATGTGTGCATGTTGAAGGGCAGCGCATACAGCTCGCCCCGGTAGTTTGCCACGGGCGAGTTGACAAAGCGGTTAAACGATGCAAAACGGTTCACGTAGTCCCACACGCTGCGCTCGTTGGTGTGAAAGATATGCGCTCCATAGCGATGGACGCGGATGCCTTCGATATCCTCCGTGTAGACATTTCCGCCGATATGGCTCCGCTTTTCCAGCACCAGAACGGTTTTTCCCCGCTCATGCACCCGCTGTGCGAAGACCGCGCCGTACAGGCCGGAGCCGACGATCAGATAATCATAACGTGCCATGACGCACCTCAGTTAAAACTGAACACACGGTTGGCCATGCGGTATGCCGCCGCGTCCAGCCTGCGCCCCGCGCGGCCCGGCAGATTCACGGCGACGCCGAACACGCTGCGGCGCAGCCGCCGATACTCCCACGGATGGTTTTCGCGGATGTAGCGCCACAGCTCCTGCTTCTTTTTCAGATGTTCCGGCGTCCCGCCGAGAATCAGATGGACGCAGGTCACGGCGGTGATCATGTCATGATAGTGCAGGATCGTCCGGCGCTGACAGCGATTGGGAACGTTTTCCAAATCAATTTCATCCATCATCAGTTTGTTGACCCGGATTTGCTGGTCAATGCGCCGGATCATCGTTTCCTGCTGAACGGACTGCCCCTCGCGCCCGATGTAGTAGTGATAAAAGTCCACGTTGAGATAGTACAGCGTCCTGACCGCGGCCAGCGGAACGGTGCAATAGAGGTTGTCCACGTAGAAGGTATGCTCCGGCAGCACCAGACCGCTCCCACGCAGGACGTCCGTGCGGTAGATCATCGCGTGCATCAGCAGGTTTTCCCATTTGCGGAAGCGTCCCACGTCGTCCCACGTCAGCACGCGGCCCTCCGCAAGCGCGTGTCCGTAGCGTATGACCTGCCGTTTGCCGGCATCCACCTTGTCATAAATGTAATTGCTGACGAGCAGGTCGACCGGCTGCTCCATTGCGGCAAACTCACGCAGCTGCGCAAGGATACGCTGCAGCGCGGTTTCGTCCACCCAGTCGTCGCTGTCCACGACCTTGAAGTAAAGACCGAGCGCGTTTCGCAGCCCGGTCATGACCGCTCCGCCGTGCCCCGCATTCTCCTGATGGATGGCGCGCACCACGCCGGGGTGCGCCGCCTGCAGGCGATCTGCGATTGCCGCCGTCGCATCCTTCGAGCCATCGTCGACAATCAGTATTTCCATCTCATCGCCGCCGCTGAGCAGCGTACCGATGCAATGCTCCATATAACCCTCGGAGTTATAGCAGGGCACCGCAACACTTAATAATTTCATATGCAATTCATCCTCTCGTACAGTGCTGTGCGCGTCGAAATCCCGTGATTCGATCCGCCATTCCGGCGTAGGCCCGCAAAATCCGCGGGCTTTCCGCAAGCCGGTAGGACAGCTCCGCCGCGGCGATGCCGCCAAACACATCGATGATCACATGCTGCTTTGTCATCAGTGTCGATGCGCAAATCGCGATCGCCGTGAGCAGCGCCGCGCGTTTCATGCCCGTTGTGCTCTCCGGTGCATCGCGTACGCCCAACCAGCAAAGCCAGCTCAGCAGGCAATGGATCGACGGGAACAGGTTGGTTGGCGCATCCATGCGATAGAGCAGGCGGACCATGTCGAGCCAGAGAGAACCGCCCGCGACGACGGGGCGGACATTGGTGGTCGGAAGCAGCAGAAAAAAAGGCAGGCAAATCGTTTTTGCCAGCAGGTCCGCCGCAAAAAAACGATAGGCAAGCGCTCTGTTCCGGCGGGCGATCCAGAGAAAAACGATCGCAAAATAAAGAAAGCTGAAGTAATAAACCAGCACCGAACACGGGAGAAACGGCGTGATTCTGTCCAGCGCCGTCGTGCAGTCGTAATGCGGCGCATTACCGGCCAGCAGGTTGGAACAATTGTAGACCGTCTGGTTCCAAACGAAAGCAATGACCGGGAGCAAATACCAGCCCCTCGGCACGGTGGCCGGCCTGCCGTATAATTCTCTCATGTGCCGCACCCCGTTCCGGTGCGGGGCGGGATCGCCGCATGGTTATTGTGAATCTCGGGCATATCTCTGTCTCCTCCCCAAAGGAAAGCATCGGTAAGAAAAGTGCGCTTTTCGTGAAGTGTGCCTATCATACCGAATGATTCTTAAGATTTCCCTACGGGAAAGCTGAAGAAATCTTAATTTTGCTTTCGCCGGGGGGTCGGATTTATTTGTAATCGTTTTGTGGAGAGAATGGCCCGATGTGATGATCTCAGTTTGTTCGCAATATGTCAAGCACTTCGACCTCCAATCTGATAAAATATGCGGACACCGGCGATCCGATCCGCATTGCAGCCGCGCAAAACGGCGGCGAGGCCGGCCAGACGCGCTTCTGGTTCCCAGTGATGCGGGTATCGCCGTACGGTGCAAATCTTTAACGAAGGAAACGGAGAGAAAACATGAAAAAACTGATCTTTCTGACGCTGGCGATTATGCTGAGCGTCATCGGATGCGCAAAGCAACAAGAAGCGCCGCAACAGCCACAGGAGAATCCGCAGCCGCAGCAAAGCGCGCAGGCGACGGCCGAAACGCCAAAGGCACAAACGTGGCATTTTGCGGTCAGGACGGAAACGCAGAAGAACGAGTACAAAGCAGACGATGGCACGGTGGTTGCTGCCCGATCCTATGAGCAGCCGCTCCTGACGCTGGTGAACGAAGACGGAGAAACCTTCACCGGCAGCACGCCGGAGCAGGGCGTGACCGCAGAGCAGCTCGCCGCCTGCGAGGCATTTAACGATGCAACGGCGTCAACCGGGCTTTGGGAGGTCGATCTGGAAGAACAGGGACGCGAAATTTACGCGCTGCGGGCGGAGAACAACGAAGAGATGCCGCCGGTCGGCGAGGAAGTGACCGTCTCCGAGGTCTATCAGAACGGCGATCTGCTGAGCGTTCTGGCGGCAGATTACATCTATCTCGGGGGCGCGCATCCGGACAACGGCCTGCAAAGCTGGATCTTTGATCTGGCGAAGGGCGAGTTTGTCTCTTTGTGGTCGCTGACCGACCGTCCGGATGAACTGAAGCAGACCCTGATCTATGCCATTGGCGCGCAGATCAGCGCAAGCGAGGAAGCCGACGGCTTCTTTGAAAACTGGTATGAGACGCTCTCACAAAAGGACGACTTTAATGTTTTCTTCCATGCGGAGGGCATGACGGTTTGGTTCCAGGCGTACGACCTTGGCCCTTACGCGCTGGGCATACCGCAGTTTGAGATTCCCTATGGTACGATCAGCCGCTTTTTGAATGCATATGGTGAGCAGCTGCTCGACTTGCCGGCAGAGGCGCGCGTGATCGGTGATTTCCATGAGGCGCAGGAGCTTTGGAGCTGGCTGGACAGCGGCGCGCCGGTGGATGACAGCGACAAGCAAAATGCAGAAATCGGCGGTGTGACGTACGAGCTTTACCGTCTCAACAGCCCGGGCGTCAACACGATCAGCGACTTGAGCGACAAGCTCTCCCGCTATGTGGACAAGGCTTTTGTGGATGCGCAGCTTGCGAAGACAGACCAGTTTCGCGAGTTGGACGGCAAGCTCTACGTATACATCGCAGGCCGTGGCGACGACCTGACGATCGCCTCGGTGGACTATGAGGCACAGATGGGGGCGGACGGCAAGGGCGGCAAGGTCATTGCGACGATCCACCGTCAGGACTATGACGACGCGACGGGGGCGTGGAAGCTCACCGGCGCCGTCGACACGCATGAGTTCCCGTTCACGCTTTACGACGGGCACGCGGTGTTTGACAGGATGGAATACCTGTATTGATTTTGAAGTGCCGGCTGCTTACGTATGGCTGCGGGCAGGGAAGCGGCCCCTCCGGATCCGCACCCGCAGGTGCGAAAGAATACGAGAAGCCAGTCCGTCAGGATCACGGCGCACCAGCCGACGCACCGGAAGGTATCGATTGCGCTTCCCAACGCTTTTTGCCGTTGTTTTTACAGATGTGATACGCTGCATGATTCGCAAGGAATCAACTCCTTAATAATCGCCAGAAACGCTTTCATATTCTCCGACGGCGTGCGGGAATAAACGATACCGTAGGGCAGCTCATACGGCCCTGACAGCGGAATGCTCTTCATGTCCGGATGTACCCTGTCCCAACATTCAATGGACAGCAACGGGCAGTTCCGCTCCACGGCAAGGTCGTATGTGGATGCGCTGTAATCGGTATGGATGTCCACAAGATTGATCCCCAGATGCTGTTGTGCAATATCCCTGCGAATCAGGCTGTTGATCGGACTGCTGCCTGAGTGCATCAGCATGAGCGGATACCCGTCAAGATCCCGAATGCTGATCGCTTTCTTTTTTGCCAGTGCATGGGTCCTTGGCACGGCAACACAAAGCCGGTATTTGCCTACCGGAAGAAAATCATACCTGTCCTTATACCATTTTGAGTTATAAGCGCTGATGATAAAGTCAAAATCTTCTCCAATACGGGGTACGCGCTTCAAGTCATCATCAAACGGAATGACCTTGAGGGGATATTCCGCGCATTTTTCTCTGATCTCGACCCACAGATCCATAAAATCGCGGCAGGGAAAGAACATGGAGGTGCCAACACGCAGTGTTTTCTGCTCCGCGCGGTGCGCCGCCCGGACCCGCTCAATGGCCTGCTCGGATGTCTTCACCAGCTGCATTGCCTCTGCGTAGAGCACCTGCCCCGCGCTCGTGAGCTTGACGCCGCGCTTCCTGCGGTCAAACAGCTTCACATCAAGGCGCGTTTCCAGCAGATTGATTTGCTTGATTACGGCTGTGTGGCTGACATAAAGCTTCTCTGCCGCTTTTGTGAAGCTGCCTTCTTCGGCTACCGTCTGGAATGTTGTCAATAACTTATCATTCATCTGACTCTCCATTACCGCGCATATTGGAAACCAAACGCTTCTAATATGGTAGCAAAAGAACACTTCATTGTCAACCAAAACCGTGCTACGATACAAGAGTAGCAAAACGCCGAAAACGGTTGGGAGATTTGGACCACGCCATGAGCAAGCACGGCAAGAGAACGAACCAAAACAGAATACCCCTGTCTGCAAGCACGATAAATGTCCAGAAAATCATTGACGAGGCAAACTCTGGCAATATGTACCATGCCTATCTGCTCCTGACGACCGTATTGATTGAACAGGAGACGTTAGCTGTTGATCGTATCGTTGAACTTTGGAACGAGGCAAACCAATATGCGGACAACCACCTTGCCAAGCTTCCCGACACCACGCCGGCCGTAAGAGAAATTGAGGAGATCATCGGGCTTCATACCCCGTATCCGCAGATCGATTTCAGTGCGATACGCACGCAGGGCGATTTGGCGGTCATGAAGCGAAAGCTCAAGCGCAACGCGCTGCACGCTGCATTCTGCACAATTGCTCTCGGCTTTCGGGCCACCCGGCAGTTTACAGACGATCAGCTGCGCCTGATGTTTCTCAATGCCGATATTACATTGGCGGAAGTGGAATGCGGCATGACCACTTTCGACAGATTACAGTCAGTGATCCAAGCGCACGGTATCATCATTAAAGACCGGACCAAAACCGCCAGCGCCTGATTCATGAAATACACAAGCACAGCGAATATCAAGGAGACAAAACCATGTTCAAAAAAGCGTTCAAAAAGCTCGGGATTCAAATTACGGTATTCACGGTGGCCGCGGTAGCCTTGCTGGTGGTGCTGCTGATGGCCATTACGATTTGGCAGTTCAGATCTTACAGCAACAACCTGCTGCAGGAGCGCTCCAACTCCGGCGAGCGGGTGCTGGAGGCTGTGTTGAGCGATGAACTCAGCACCTGCCACCTCGACCAGATCATTCTGACAAAGGATACGAAGAATATGCTCGGCAGCGCGGCGAGCAACGCCCAAAACTTCAAGCGCATTTATGAATCGAATTTCTCTTCGCAATCCCTTTTCATCATCTTTGCGGACGAAAATGGCAAAATCGTTTATGCCAGCCCCACGACGCCGTTCAGCAGCTATGACTTCTCGGCGGTCGCGCGCGGCGGCACGATTAGCGGCGTTGTCAAGGTGGACGATCAGCTGGTCGGAATGTACGCCGGTCAGGCGCCCATAGGCAGCGGCACCTGCGTGGTCGCGGTCGGCTTCCTCATGAGCACCACCGACTGGCTGGACACGGCAAAGGAAGAGGCGAGCTGCGAGTTCACGATCATCCAGGGTGACACGCGTTATTCCACAACGCTTCTCAACGCACAGGGACAGCGCAACGTCGGCACCAAGATCGACAGCAAGATCGCGAGCATCGTCCTCAACCAGAAAACGGCGTACCACGGTGACACCACGATCAGCGGAGATCATTACTTTGTCACTTACGCACCCCTGTACGATGTCGACAACAACGTGGTCGGTGCGTACTTTGCCGGCTCCAACGCGGCGGCGGCCGACAAGGAATTCCAGTGCATAGCGTTGATTGCCGTTCTCCTCGGTGTCGTCGGCGCTGCCGGCATCGCGGTGTATCTGATCGCCTTTACCCGCAAGCGCGTCAGCGAGCCGCTGAACAATGCGGAGCTCTTTGCACGGGAGATGCTCAGCGGCAAGCTCGATTCCACCGACGTTACCTACCGCTTCGCAGACGACGAGGTCGGTCAGTTTGTCAGTGTACTCAAGCGGGCAAAAAATGGTATGAACGCCGTCGTGGGCGACGCGTCTTCCATCCTTGCCGCCATGGCGAACGGCGACTTTACCGCGCAGCCGCACGTGGACTATCCGGGCGTTTTTGAAGCGATCCGCGACAACCTGAAAAAGATCGAGCGCGACCTCGGCACGGCGTTCCAGACGATGAACGCCTCGTCCAACGACGTTTTCACGGGTTCAACGCAGATGGCGGAAGGCTCGCAATCCCTTGCCGAAGGAACGACACGTCAGGCGTCGGCAATCGAGGAGATCTCCGCCACGATTCAGGACGTCTCCACGCAGATCGCGGCTACCGCGGACAATGCCGCGCAGGCAGGTGCGCTTTCCGAAAAGACGCAGGAAAAGGTCAATTCGCAGGATGCCCAGATTCAGAACATGGTCTCCGCCATGTCCGAGATCAACGATACGTCCAAGGAAATTGAGAATATTATCAAGACCATCGAGGATATCGCGTTCCAGACCAACATTCTTGCGTTGAATGCGGCGGTCGAGGCGGCGCGCGCGGGCGAGGCCGGTAAGGGCTTCGCCGTCGTTGCGGACGAGGTGCGCAACCTTGCCACCAAGTCGCAGGAGGCTGCCAAGAGCACATCCGCGCTGATAACCGCAGCCATCAGCGCGGTCGGCAAGGGCACCGAGATTGCGGGCGCCACCGCGGAGTCCATGAAGGACGTGAAGGAAATGTCCGCCCAGACGGCGAAGTTCATCGTCGACATTGCCAACGCCAGCCAGGAGCAGAGCGAATCGATCAAGCAGATCACAGCAGGCGTCGAGCAGGTTTCCGAGGTCATCCAGACCAACGCCGCCACGGCGGAGGAGACCTCCGCACTGTGCTCCTCTCTCAACAGCCAGTCCAAGCAGCTGCAAGATCAGGTCGCTCGCTTTAAGACGCAGCAGTAAGCCCCGTGCCTACATCAGCGGGGGTTACCGGAGGGCGCATCGGATATCCGCATGTGCCCTTGATAAAAAACGGAGCGGGAGGATTACCCTCACTCCCGCTCCGTTTTGCTGTTTCCGAACGTTTCCCCCGGATTTTTCAGCGCCGTTTCAGACAACGCGATACTGCCGCTCGATGTGTGTCAGCGCGCAGCCATATTTCGCAGTTGCCGCGTGAAATGACATGGAAAAAAGCATGTTGATGTGCACGGAATTGCTGCTGCATTCTTCGGGTTTTAAATACTATTTCCTGTTTTTCAGGACAGAACGGTCGAGGCTCCCCAGGCTGCCGTCAATTAGAAGCAGTGCTTGCTGAAGCACGCACATATTCAGGGATGTAACCAGGAAATCCGGAATGATATCCAATGTACACATCAAGGCGACTGCGTCACCGGGAAGTCCAAGTTGGGCAGTCAGCAGGGCAAAGCAGGTGAGCCCGCCTCCGGGAACCGGGGGCGCCGCGATGGAAAGAATGTAGCAGAACAGAGCAAAGGAGATCAGTTTGCCCGGGGAAATCGGGACGCTGTAGAATTCCGCACAAAAGACGCCCAGCAGGAAGAAGTCCAAATACACACCGGGCTTAAAAACCGTCTGCCCCAGAGAAACCCCGATATTGGCGACAGTCTCACTGATCCCAAGCTCTCGCCGACAGGTGCGGATATTCTCGCTGTATGCCGCCGACGAGGAAGCGGTGGTCAGACCGATGAGCGCGGCGGGGAGATTCTTTTGCAAAACCAGCAGTGGAGAGACTTTTTCCCGGATACACACGGGCAGGAGTTGAATCACAAGCACTGCCGCGATGGAAACGAGATACATCAAAAGCAGCTTGTATGCTGAGACGATGGTTCTTGCCTGTCCGTTTACGATCAGGTTAAAGACGTTGATAAAGATAAAAGCCGGTACCAACTGGCTGATCAGATTCATGAGCCATTGGACAATATAGTTGAGCTGTTCCAACAGCCTTTTCAAATCGTTCACCTTTTCGGACAGTAACAGCATGGCAACGCCCGAAAACATGGCAATACAGACGATCTGCAGTGAGTTCCCGCTCAAAAAAGGCGCGATAATGTTGCTGGGAAGAATATCCAGAACCATCTGGTACAGCTCTGAGTAATCCAACATGGTTCCGCTTTCCGATGCAAGACTGATAAAGGGAAACGTACAGAAAAAAGTCGCAATTCCCGACAGAGCCAAAAAGGATAAGAAAATGACGAGAAGGCGTTTCCCGATCCTGCTCAGGCCGGATATGCTGCCTACGCTTACCACGCCGAGCAGAGCGGTCAGGAAAATCAAAGGACCGGCAATAAAGGATATGATCCCGTTAAAGCTGTTGTAAATGGGCTGAAAGATCTTATTCGCCAAAACCATCCCTGCCTGGCTGGGAATGGTATGGAACAGCGCACCCAATACGACGGAAAGGATCAGGGCAATAACCAGCCGGGAGATCGTAGATCTTTTCTTCAGAAAACTGACGGAAAGGATGTTATACCCGTTCCGGTACGTCTACGCGGGTACGATTCCCTCCATATCAAGCATTTTCTCAATGATGAGCTCGCTTTCCTGCGCATCTCCCCGCTCATTGGAAAAAGGATCGAATTCCGGCCCTTTGTTCTTGACCGCAGCGTGCAGATAGCGGACGCCGGTGTGTTCCTCAAAGAGTACTTCGGCATCCTCTCCGAACTCCTGCTGATAACGAGCCATCGCCTCTTCCAGAAAGATCCTGGTGCGAAGGACGTTTTTTCTTGTTACGCCATCTGATGGAGCAAAGCTGACGATCCGCTCCGCCGCTGCATCGATGCCTCCGCTGTCAAGCTTCAGTGTAACTATTTTTCTCATGGATCATGATTCCTTTCATCGCAAATTAGTAGTCAAACAGTAGTCGGGGCGCTTTGGACAGTCCGAATTACAGTCTATGACAATGTCGTAAAATAATCCTTTGCCATCGCGAGAAACGCGGCGGCGGCCGGAGAAAGCATCTCCCGGCGCGGCGTCGCAATGCCGATCTCTACGATCTCCGGCGGGTCGAGCGGCAGAGCGCGGACGGCGCTGCTTTGAAAGCGTGAGGCAAAGATCGCGTTATCGACGGTGACGCCGAGACCCGCCTCGACCATGTGATACACAGCATAGGTATCGCGGCACGAAAAGCGTACGTTCGGTTTGATACCATGCCGTGCAAGATAGCGTGAGCAGTCGGTGTCCACCTCCGGGTGAAGCTGGATAAACGGTTCACGTGCGAGGTCATCGGGCGTAACAGCCTCCCGCCGCGCCAAAGAGTGGTCGTCCGAGACAAGCGCCACCAGCGGATCGCTCAGCAGCGGCATCCAGTCAAAGTCACCGCTTCGGCGGCTGATGATGCAAAAGTCCGCCTCGCGCCGCTCGACTTTTTGGGCAAGCTCCGTGCTCATGCCCTCCAGAAGACCGATGTGGATGTTCGGATGCCGATTGCTGAACGCCGCCATCAGGCGGGACAGCTTCTGGAAAAACGCAGGATAGGGTGTGCCGACGTAGACCTCGCCGCTTTCCAAGCCGCGCAGGGCGTTTGCAATATGTCCGCCGCGCTCCGCCTCCGCCGTCAAAGCGCGGAAATGCGTCAGCAGGTGTTCACACTCCCGTGTCGGGCGCAGGCCCTCCCGTGAGCGGATCAGCAGCGGAAATCCCAGCTCTCCCTCCAGCGACGCCATCATCCGGCTGATGCCGGACGGCGTATAGCCAAGCTGTTCCGCCGCCGCGGATAAGCTGCCCAGCTCCAGCGCGCGCAAAAGCGCGGCTATTTTTTCGGTATCCATGTGCGTTTTCCTCACAGTATTCTTGACTTATTATCGCTTTACACAAAGATAACTCTGTGCTATGGTTTTGTCAAGGAGGCGAGCACAGTGTCCTACAAAAAAGCGGAAGCATTGCTTGCAACGGTCATTATTGCCCGCGCGACCTCGCTCCTCATTGTCAAGGCCAGCCTTGGCGGGTTTGCGACGTTTAATCTGATGACGCTTCGCTTCGGCATTGCGTTCTTCTGCCTGTTTCCCTTTGCCCGATGCGATTTGAAGAAGCTCCGACGGAGTACTTTAGCGCGCGGCGGCGCGCTGGGCGTTGTGTTCTTCACCATCATTGCGATTGAGCTGCAAGGGCTTCGCATGACGGATTCCTCCGCCATCGTTGCCTTTCTGGAGAATACGGCGATCGTTCTGGTTCCTCTGGCGGAGGCCGCGCTGCACCGGCGTCTGCCGAACCGGCAAAGCCTCCTGTGTGCCGCGCTGGCTTTGCTGGGCGTGGGCTTTCTGCTTTTGCGTAACGGACGGTTTTCACTGTCGGCGGGAGCGGCGGTGTGCATGGGATGCGCCCTGCTCTACACTGCCTACATCATTTTGACAGACCGGCTCTCTCATCAGGACGACCCGTTACTGCTGGGATTTGTGACGATCGGCACGGTCGGCGTGTTGTCTGCGGCGGCAAGTCTTCTCTTTGAAGCGCCCCGTCTGCCGGAGACGCCGCGGGAGTGGGTCGGCATTCTGCTTCTCGCCATCGTGTGCAGCAGCATTGGAACGGCGCTCCAGCCGCTGGCGCAGCGATATGTTCCCAGTGAAAAAGCCTGCTTGTTCTGCGCGCTCAACCCGCTTGCCACCTGCGTGATGGGCTGGCTGTTTCTGCATGAGTGGCAGGGCGTGACCGGCGTGATCGGCGCGGTGCTGATCCTGTCGAGCATTCTGCTCTCCCGCACCGCAAAGCAGAAAAAACGCGATATCCCGTCTGTTCCGGCAGAGTTGTAACAGGTTCGGCAGCGCACAGTCCGATATCGAAATGCAAAAGGGAGGCGGCTCCAAGCGGAGCTGCCTCCCTAAGTTGCGCATGAACTACTCGCGGACGTTCGCGCATCACTATTTTTTCTTATCCGCAAAATACCACCAGCGATACTTCTGCGGATCGGGCGCAGGGTCTTTTGCGTAGGCGACCACGCAGCGGAACGCATTTATCCAACTGATGCCCCTCGTTGACCGATGCGCGGAGATAGAGGTCGTCCGGGTCGGCGTCCTTCAGCGATTCGAGCGTCGGATAGCCAAGTGCGACCAGCTCCGCCTCTTTCTTTGCCCCGATGCCGGGGACGTTGCGAAGATCACTCATGCTTACAACTCCTCTGTAAAATCCTGAACAGGCCGGTACACATCATGCCACGGGGCATAGGGTACGCAATCGTCCGTTGCGTAGCCGACAGGCAACAGGCAGATCGGCTTGATATATTGGAGCAGTTCAAACGCCGATGCAACCTCGCGCGCGTCGAACAGCCGCACCCACACCGAGCCGAGGCCGAGCTCCCACGCTTCCAGCATCATGTGCGTACAGACGATGCTCACATCCATTTCGCCGGTGCTGTACCCCAGTTCCATCGGGCTTTTCCATGTGCGCCTCTCGTCGGAACACAGCAGGAACACCAGCGGCGCGTCGTAGGTCGCGTGAGTCAGGGATCGGATCGTCCGCAAGTACGTTTACGATCTTGCCGAGCACACGCAGGCCGTAGGGCTGCTGCTGAAACTCCGCGACCTCGCACTCCAGCGTCAGCGGATACTCCGTGACAATGGGCGCATCCACGCGGCTGCTCTTTTCTGCGTGCAGGCCGCTGCGCGCAAATTTTTCCGCGACCTTGTTGGCGCTGGCGATGCCGAAGAAATCGGACTCCTTGATCGTGTTCGTGCCGGGGACGGAGAGCGTGAACGCCTTGCGCGATTTGAGGTTGGCGACGGTCTTGTGATCTTCTTCGAGGTTGAGCGCGACCATATCCTCCGCGCAGATGCCGCCCCACGCCATCATCATGACGTCCACGGTGTCATCCTCGTTGTAGGTGCCGATCATATAGGTCGGCATGGGGTACAGATAGGGCTGTACGCCGAAATCTTTCATCATGTCATTGACTTCCTTTCAAAAATTATTGGATGGACTTGCCGAGCTCATACGCCTCGCGCAGTTCCTTTTTCCCATCGGTATCTCCCGGCTGCGTCACATAGCCGCAGAGGATCTTGCCGAGGCTCTTCCCGCCGATGTGCCGCTCCAGATGGTCGTACCAATGCTCGCTTTCCTCGAAGCCCGCGCCCTCCGCCGCCATGCCAGCAGCCGAGGCAGCCGTTGATCTTCATGCGGGAGAGGTGAAACTCCGTCACCTCATTGCCCGCTTCCTCCGCGCCGCGCTTGAACTCTGCCGTCAGCGTCGAGGTGTTGCCGTTTGCGCGGGGACTGCCATTGAGGATAATGATTTTCTTTGCCATTTGCATCGCTCCAATCGAAGGATATCCTGCCGAATGAAAATGCTCAAAAATTTTTGGTGCGCTTCAAGTCGGTGCGGCGACTGGCTTGTACGGCCAGTTTCCTTTGCAAAGGATACCCCCTCAAAATCGAGATTTCCTGACGTATAGTGGGAGGATCTTTTTCATGGGGCGTAACCGTACAGGACAAGGACAACGTCTCGGACGCGCAGGTCGCCGAAGCCACGATGCGCGCGGCGGCGGAGCTGTCCGACCTGATCATGTGCCAGATGATTGCCAACGCCCATGCTAGGGCTGAAACCGAGGCGGAAGAAAAGGAAAAGCAGCGTCAAGCCGAGGAGCAGGAACGGCGGCAGGCGGAAGAGCAACGGCAGCGAATGGCGGAGAAAGAAGAACTGCGCCTTCGCGCCGAGGAGGAAGAGCAGCAGCGGCTTGCCGAAGAGGAAGAGTTTGAGGAGTACCACGGCTTTGGCATGAGCATGTCGATGTGACGCGGGCTGTTCCCCCGATTAAAACGGAAAGGAGTCCGATATGGCAAGCATCAAGAAAATCGATCCCCGCAAATACAAGATCACCGTCAGCAACGGTTACCGTACCAATGGAAAAAAGATTTCCCGTGCCAAGACCATCCACGTTCCCGAAAGCGTTCACCCGCGCTCTATCGCGCAGTACGTCGCGCACGAGGCGGAGGACTTCGAGCGGCTGGTGAAGAACGGCTTCGGCGAGGATGCCGATACGCCGTTCGAGGACTTCGCCCGGAGCTGGCTCAAGCGGCAGGCGAATTACGCGCCCAGCACGCTGGCGATGTACACGAGAATGCTGGAGGTGACGTTCCAGTACATCGGCACGATTCCTCTTTCAAAACTCCGTCCGATCGCGCTCGAGAATATGCTCATTGAGCTTCGGAAGCGGACGCATCACGGCAAGCCCGTCCAGGAGGCGACCGTGCAGAAGTACCTCACCGCCGTCTCCGCGGTGCTCTCCGACGCGAAACGCAACGAGATCATCCAGAAGAACCCCGCGCGCATGATCGACCTGCCCGATACGGAACCGCGGGAACAGTTCATTCCCGATCCCGACGAGGCAGCGCGTTTCCTGCGCGCGCTCACGGAGGAACCCTTCCATTACATCGTCTACTATCTGCTCGCGATCTGCACCGGCTGTCGCCGCGGCGAGCTCTGCGCGCTCAAGTGGTCGGACTTCCCGTTTGAGAGCGTCGCCGAGCTGTCGATGGTCGTCAGCCGCTCCCGCAGCAGCGTCGCGGGCATCGGCGTGGTCGAGGGCACAACGAAGAACGGACGCACCCGCGTCATCGCTCTCGACGAGGGTATGTCGTTGCTCATCTCCGCGTTCTTCGTCTACAAGAGCCGCGAGGCAAAGCGCAACCGCTATCCGTTCAGCGCGTATCTTTTCACCGACGAGCTCGGTCGGCTGATCCATCCCGACACGTTCACAAAGCATCTGCGGAAGTTCTATGACCGCCACGGGTTCAGCAGGGAGTACCATTTGCACACGCTCCGGCACCTGTATGTGACGACGCTGCTCCACGGCGGCGTGGACGACAAGCAGACGGTTGCCGACCTCGCGGGACATGGGGACACGTCGTTTTTGGAGCGCACCTACTGCCATCCGCAGATGGAGCGCAAGCTCGAAGCGGCGCGCGTGATTTCCGGCATCATCCCGGACAGTGTGGAGGGTAGAAGCGCGTAGCTTGTCGCTTTCGTAGAATCTGCGTTTCCGCACATCTTTACAGTAGCTTTCTCCCACCGCCTTCGGTATTGTGTGCTAGCAAGAAAGCTCGGAAGTGCCGAGTGCAGAAGGAAAGGAGCATACGATCATGGCAAGCATCCGAAAACGCGGCAACAGCTACCTGCTCGTCGTGTCGATGGGCTACGACCTCGCGGGACGGCGCAGAGAGGCGCGGCAGACCGAACACTTCCGCAAGCTCTACTCCGAGCTGCGGAAGGCAAAGAACCTCAACAACGGAAAGCCGCTCTCCGAAGCGACGGTAGAGGGTGTCCACGCCTGTCTGTGCGGCATCCTCTCCGACGCGATGGAGGGTGGCTTTCTCGACCACAACCCTGCGTGGCGGACGTATCGCTACAGCGGCACGCGCAAGCAGATCCGTGTCGCGGACGAGGCGACCACGCAAAAGATCATCGCCGCACTGGAACAGGAGAGCCTCAAGTACGAAACCTACTTCAAGCTCATCATCGCCACGGGGATGCG
>CACZPK010000120.1 GCA_902783035.1 Oscillospiraceae bacterium | reverse complement strand
GTCCACGGTCTTGACCGCGACCTTGTACGCGCCCTCGGCCTCGGTGCGATTGCCCTCCGCGACAGCAGCGTCAAACTTCTTCAGCGTAGTCTTCAGAGCGCTGCGCTCCGCCTTATTGCGGGCATTACGAGCCTCCGAAAGCAGCACACGCTTCTTGGCAGACTTGATATTCGGCAAACCAAACACCTCCTCCGAATACGTTCTACGATGGCCTCCAAAACAGATGCTCACCGTGCAGATTGGTATTTTAGCAAAGTTCGCCATGAAATGCAAGCATTTTTTTCGCTTTTTTCCCGCTTTTTTTGTATGAAACAAGACTTGGCGGAAATACTGGAACCCGTACACAAGATTTTGTGGGGAAGGGGGAAGAAAAATGATGCAAAGGCGGACCGATCTGGCGCTGGAAGCACACGAACTCTGGCGCGGCACAGGGGCGTCGGACAGCCTCTCCGGAGTTTCCAGCTGCATGCGCCGACGCTTCGGCTACGACACAACGGTCGTGAATGTGAAAACACCCGCCGCGGCGCAGGCGCTGGGCAAACCGGAGGGAACCTATGTGACGCTCGACCTGCGTCCGTACTGGAAGCACCCGGCAGATGCGCTGGAGCGCGCGGCCTCAGCCGTCGGCGCGGAGCTGCGCGCCCTGCTTGGCGAGACGGTCAATACCATATTGGTTGCCTGCCTCGGAAACGGCGCCATGACGCCCGACGCCGTGGGACCGCAGGTGGCAGAACACATTCTGGTGACGCGACACCTGCGTCATCGCAAGGCTTTTGCCGAACTGACCGCGGTAAGCGTTCTCGTGCCGGGTGTTTTGGGGCGGACAGGAATGGAGGCCGTCGAAACCATTCGCGGCGCGGTGCGCACGGTGCGACCCGACGTGCTTATCGCCGTGGACGCGCTCGCATCCCGCTCTCTCGGACGTGTTTGCGCGACGGTTCAGCTTTCGGATACAGGCATCGTCCCCGGCTCCGGCGTCGGCAACAGCCGGCGGGCGCTCGATCGTACGTCGCTCGGCATCCCTGTGATTGCCGTCGGCATACCAACGGTCGTGGACGCAGCAACTCTGGCGCTGGACATTCTGGAGGAGACGGGCGCAGAGAGCGTTGACCCTGCGGCACTGCGCGAACACGGCGCGGACGTCATGGTGACCCCGCGCGACATCGACGCGCAGATCCGTGAGCTGTCCCGCGTGGTGGGTTACGGCATCAATCTTGCACTCCAACCGCTGGACTATGCCGAGTTGTGCGCGTTGATGGGATAATGTGCCTTGTCGGCAGGCTTGCCCTTGTCAAACACGACAGTGTGTGGTAGAATACGCGCAAATGATTTGACAGGGGGAAGCATTATGGTTTCTTTCGATGCAAAGCAGCAATTGCCCGGGTTGATCGAATGGATGCGCGCACAAATGCAAAACTGCCGCGGAAAAACTGCGGTTGTCGGCATCTCCGGCGGCAAGGACTCCAGTGTGATCGCGGCGCTGTGCTGCGCTGCCTACGGCAAGGAAAACGTGGTCGGCGTGCTGATGCCGGACGGCGTACAGCCGGACATCGACTACAGCAACGGACTGGTGGAACATCTGGGCATCCGCAGCTACACCGTCAACATCCATGCCGCCGTGCGCGGCGTACTGGATGAGATGGAGCGTCTCAACCTCACCCCCTCGCGCCAGACGACGGTGAACCTGCCGTCCCGCATCCGCATGTCCACGCTCTATGCGGTGGCGCAGACGGTGGAGAGCGGCATTGTCATCAACACATCCAACCTCTCTGAGGACTGGGTGGGCTACTGCACAATTTATGGTGACAGCGCCGGCGCGTTCTCACCCATCGGCATGTATACCACCGAGGAAGTCATTGCCCTCGGTGCAGAGCTTGGCCTGCCGGAGCGCTTTCTCATCAAACCGCCGTCCGACGGGTTGACGGGCCTGACCGACGAGGACAACCTCGGCTTTACTTACCATGCGGTAAACGAGTATATCCGCAAGGGTGTCTGCGATCCCGAAATTCAAAAACAGATTGACGCCAAGCACCGTGCCAGCCGCTTTAAGTTCTGCACACTGCCGGTCTATCACAACGGCCTGCCGATGGCGGTCGAAGATGAGACGGGCTACTATAAATAAGATATGAATATGCGGCAGCCGCAAAAGATGGCGGCAGGCGCCGTCAATTGGGATGCGTATGAAAACTGTTGAAATATATACCGACGGCGCTTGCTCCGGCAATCCCGGTCCGGGCGGCTGGGGCGCGATCCTGCGCTACGGTGAGCACGAAAAGGAGCTGTCCGGCGGTGCTGCGGAAACCACCAACAACCGCATGGAGCTGACCGGCGTCATCGAAGCGCTGCGGCTTTTGAAGGAGCCCTGTATCGTTGAACTCTATTCGGATTCGAAATATGTCATCGACGCGCTCTCAAAAGGCTGGGTCTACGGCTGGAAGAAGAAGGGCTGGATCAAAAGCGACAAAAAGCCTGCGCTGAATGTCGACCTCTGGGAACAGCTGCTGCCGCTCATCGCGCAAAACGATGTGCGTTACCACTGGGTCAAGGGTCATGCGGAAAATGATTACAACAATCGCTGCGACGCACTGGCGGTGGCGGAAAGCCGGAAATACAAAGAGTAATCGGTTGTTCATAGATTGTTTACAACCGATTCAAGATTCCGCCATATTTATACTGTATCTTAATAATTGCAAAGGGGATTTTCCCCGATGTGATTTTCTCCCTCCTAAAATACACACAGCAAGAATCCCTGCCGTAAGGCAGGGATTCTTGCGTGTCTTCACACGCAAAGGGCTTTGCCCTTTGCTCTTATCGCCGTTTCGCACGCCCCTTGCGGGGCAACTGCGAAACATGTCTGGATCCCTGCCGTAAGGCAGAGATCCAGACGTTTTTTCACCTATTCAACATATCGTTGTTATCCGCGCGCGTGGTTTGCCTTCACGCGGGCAACGCGCTGCACATACTCTTCCCGGTCGAGAATGCCCGCCTCGTAGAGTACGCGCAGATTTTGCAGCTTGCTCTCGCAGCTGTCCATCGCGATCGAGTGCACCTGCTCCGCATCGTCCTGCTGATGCTTTGCCGCGGCCCACTGCTCCGCGTGACGGAGCTGGGCACGCTTTTTCTCCCGGACGGTGCGTATGGGTGAGGTTTCCTCCGACGTTTTCGGTACGGATCGCTGCTTTTCCGCGTGGTTCTTCTCGGCCTTGTCCGGGTTCTTTTCAATATACTTCACAAGCGAAACCACGATCAGAATAAGTACGAACAGAACTCGCATGTTGTGCTCCCTTTAAAAACTGCTGATCTCGATGCTCGCGTCGTCCTCTCCCGGCTCGACGCCACGGATCTCCACAGTATATTTCATATCCGGACTGACTGCGATTTCCACGCGTTCTCCGACCTTGTGGCCCATGAGCGCCTTTGCAACCGGAGACTCCTTGCTGATCAGGCCCTTGAGTGCGTCCTGCCGCAGCGTGGTGACAATGCGGATAACCTGCTCCTTGCCCAGCTTTTCATTGAACAGCGTCACCTTGCTGAACAAGCCCACCGTATCTGCGGAGGCCTCCTGCACATCAATGACCTTTGCCGTGGCGATCATCTTCTCCAGATAGCGCATGCGGCTGTCGTTGCGCCGCTGTGCCTCCTTGGCCGCCTTGTACTCATAGTTTTCGGAGAGGTCGCCGAATGCCCGTGCCGTTTTCACATCCTCCATGATCTTCGGACGGATATTCAGGCGGCGGTCCTCCAGCTCCGCTTTCATTTTTTCGATGTCGACCCGTGTCAACTCGTCGTTCATTTTTGCCTGTTCGCCTCCTTTTCCCTGTATTCCGCTTTCTCGCGCAGATCCTGCCGCATGCCCGCGACAAAGAGCCCGGCACCCGCGAACACGACCAGCGCGCACATCAGCTTATCGGCCGTTCCCGGCGCGGCAAGCACCGCGACCAGCCCAAACAGGACGAGCGCCACACCGACGCCCATCCTGCCTTTTGCCGCGCGCAGCGGATTCGTCTGTCCAAAGCGCATCGCACGATCCTCCCGCGCTTATTCCGCCGGAGTTTCGGGAACGCTCGCCGTATCTTCGGATTCGTCCTTCTCAGCCCGCGCCATGGAAATCGCCTTGACGCCGTCTGCCAGACGCATGATGCGCACGCCCTGCGCTGTGCGGCTGTAGGTGCTGATGTTCTCCACCGCCGTGCGAATGATCGTACCGTCGTCGGAAACCAGAATCACGTCCTCGTCGCCGTCGACTACCTTGATGGAGACCACCGGGCCGGTCTTCTCCGTGACCTGATAGCCCTTCATACCCTTACCGCCGCGGCTTTGCGGTTCGTCGCCGCGCATGTATTCTTCGACCGCAGTGCGCTTGCCGTAACCATTTTCGGTAACGGCGAGAAGCGTCTTGCCCGCGTGTGCGCGCGCCGCACCGACGACATAGTCCTCGTCGCGCAGACGGATGCCGCGCACGCCGACCGCATCGCGGCCCATAACGCGCACGTCGTTTTCATCGAAGCAGATGCTCATGCCCTCATGTGTCATGAGAATGATATTCTGCTGTCCGTCGGTAAGGCGCACCTCGATCAGTTCATCGCCCTGTTCAAGCGTCAGGGCACGGATGCCCGCCCGCATACGCGTGTTGATGGAACGCAGCGTGATGCGCTTGACAGTGCCGTTCTTTGTAACGAACAGCAGGTATTGGTCGTCCACGTCCAGCGTCTTGACGCTGATGCCCGCGGTAATGCGCTCGTCCTCGTCGAGCGGGAGCACGTTGACAATGCTCGTGCCCTTTGCCGCGCGGCCCGCCTCGGGAATCAGGTAGCCCTTCTTGCGGTGAACGCGACCCTTGTTGGTGAAAAAGAGGATATAGTCATGCGTGGACGCGGTAAACACCGCCTCAACGTAGTCCTCATCGCGCGTCGTCATGCCGCGCACACCTCTGCCGCCGCGCTTTTGCGCGTTGTACTCATCCGCCGATGTGCGCTTGATGTAGCCGTTGTGCGTAAGCGTATAGACGCACTGCTCCTCTTCGATAAGATCCTCGATGTCGATTTCGTCCTCGACCTCCTGGATCTCGGTCTTGCGCTCGTCGCCGTACTTGTCGCGGATCTCGATCAGCTCGTCCTTGAGTACGCCGCGAATCTTCTCCTCGGATGCAAGCAGCTCGTTGTAGTACGCGATCTTCTTTTCCAGCTCATCATACTCCGCCTGCAATTTCTCACGGTTGAGTCCCTGCAGGGCGATCAGGCGCATATCGCAGATCGCCTGCGCCTGCACGTCGGAGAGGGAGAACTTCGCCATCAGGTTTTCCTTGGCGTCGTCGTAACTCTCGCGAATGGTCTTGATGACCTCATCTATGTGATCCTGCGCAATGAGCAGGCCTTCCAAAATGTGGGCGCGCTCCTGTGCCTTCTTGAGATCGTAGCGCGTACGGCGCACGATCAGTTCTTCCTGGAATGCCAGATACTCGTCAATGATGTGGCGAAGCGACAGGATCTTCGGCTGCTTCTGGTTATCCACCAGCGCCAGCATATTGATGGCAAAGCTGGTTTGCATTTGCGTCTGTGCGAAAAGACGGTTCAAAACCACCTGCGGATTCGCGTCGCGCTTGACGTCAATGACGATGCGCATGCCGCTGCGGTCGCTCTGGTCGGTAATGTTGCTGATGCCTTCCAGACGCTTGTCGTTGACCTGATCCGCCATGTTCTTGATGAGCATGCGCTTGTTGACCTGATAAGGCAGCTCCGTGACGATGATGCGTGTGCGGCCCTGCGGCAACTCTTCAAATTCCGTGCGCGCGCGCAAAATCAGCTTGCCGCGGCCCGTGGCATAAGCGGCACGGATACCGCTGCGGCCCATGATAATGCCTTTCGTGGGGAAGTCCGGACCGGTAACGTGCTGCATGAGGTCGTAAAGGGTCGCTTCCGGGTTATCCAGCACGCAGATGCAGGCGTTGATGACCTCGGTAAGATTGTGGGGCGGAATGTTCGTCGCCATGCCGACCGCAATACCCGATGAGCCGTTGACCAGCAGATTCGGGAAACGGGCAGGGAGGACGCGGGGTTCCTTTCGTGTCTCGTCGAAGTTGGGATCCCAGTCGACCGTGTCCTTTTCGATGTCGCGCAGCATTTCGTTCGCCATTTTTGCCATGCGCGCCTCGGTATAACGGTAAGCGGCAGGGGGGTCACCGTCGATGGTACCGAAGTTGCCGTGGCCGTCGATGAGCGGATAACGCATGGAAAAGCTCTGTGCCAGTCGTACCAGTGCGTCATAAACGCTCGCGTCGCCGTGCGGATGGTAACGGCCCAGCACGTCACCGACGGAGGTAACGCTCTTGCGGAACGCTTTGTCGAAGGTCAGGCCGTCCTCATGCATTGTATAAAGGATGCGGCGATGGACGGGTTTGAGACCGTCGCGCACGTCGGGCAACGCACGTCCGACAATGACGGACATCGCATACTCGATGTAGGAGGTCTCCATCTCCTTGACAAGCTCGCTGTTGATGATCTTCTGTTCGGGATAGCGCAGGGTTTCGGGATCATAGTCCACATTCTTATGTGCCATGGATGAATACCTCCTTTCTTAAAAGTCCAGATTTACGGCATATTTTGCTTGTTTTTCGATGAATTCCTTACGGGGCTCCACCTTTTCGCCCATCAAAACGGAGAAGGTTTCGTCCGCCCGCTGCGCATCCTCCAGCGTAATGCGCTTGAGCGTGCGCTTCTCGGGGTCCATCGTGGTTTCCCAAAGCTCGTGCGGGTCCATTTCACCGAGGCCCTTAAAGCGGGAAATATCTACCTTTGCATTGGCATTGTCGCCGCGCAGCTCTGCGCTGACGCGATCGCGTTCTTCGTCGGAAAACGCCACGCGCGTCGTCTTACCGCGGGTGAGCTTATAGAGCGGGGGAACCGCCGCATAAACGTATCCCTCACGGATCAGCGGCTGCATATAACGGAAGAAGAACGTCAACAGCAGTGTGCGGATATGGCTGCCGTCGACATCAGCATCCGCCATGATAATAACCTTATGGTAACGCAGCTTGTTGATATCAAAATCCTCGCCCAAGCCGGCACCCAACGCCACGATGACCGGCTGGAGCTTGTCGTTGCCGTAGATTTTGTCGGCGCGTACCTTTTCAACGTTGAGCATCTTGCCCCACAGCGGAAGTATCGCCTGGAAGCGGCTGTCGCGGCCGTCCGTGGCGGAACCGCCCGCGCTGTCGCCCTCGACGATGTAGATTTCGGTCAGCTCCGGGTTGTTTTCGTTGCAGTCGCGCAGCTTATCGGGCATCGCCGCACCGCCGAGCGCACTCTTGCGGCGAATACTTTCACGCGCCTTTCGTGCCGCCTCGCGCGCACGGTTCGCCATCATTGCCTTGTCAAGAATGGCGCGTGCGACGGCGGGATTCTCCTCCAAAAACTGATCCAGCTTGTCGGAGACCACGTTGTCCACCAGCGTGCGCATTTCGCTGTTGCCGAGTTTCTGCTTGGTCTGTCCCTCAAACTGCGCATCCGGCAGCTTGACGGAAATGACAGCGCTCAGGCCCTCGCGGCAATCCTCGCCGGAAACCTTATCATCACCCTTGATGATGCCCGCCTTGATGCCATAGTTGTTCAGCACACGGGTAAGTGCCGCCTTGAATCCCGTTTCGTGCATGCCGCCCTCCGGCGTACGCACGTCATTGGCAAAGGAAATGATATTTTCCTGATACCCATCGTTATACTGCAAGGCAATTTCCGCGAAGGAATCACCCTTCGCGCCGCTCATGTAGATGACCTTATCGTGCAGGACATCCTTGTTCTTGTTGAGGTAGGCAACAAACTCACGGATACCGCCCTCATAACACAACTCGTCACGCTGTTCCTGTCCCGCACGCAGGTCGATGGTGCGGATTTTCAGCCCGGCATTCAGAAATGCCTCCTCACGCATGCGGGTGTGCAGCACATCGTAGGAGTACACCGTATCCTCAAACATTTCGGGATCGGGTTTAAAAGTAACGGTGGTACCTGTACGGTCGGTGGTGCCAACGACCTTCATATCCTGTGTGATGTGACCGCGGGCAAACTTCATCTCATAGATACTGCCTTCTTTGTGCACCTGCACGGTCAGCCATTCGGAAAGCGCATTGACCACGCTTGCACCTACGCCATGCAGACCGCCCGAGACTTTATAGCCTCCGCCGCCGAACTTGCCGCCGGCGTGCAGTACCGTAAACACGACTTCCAGCGCGGGGCGGCCCGTTTGCGGCTGCACGTCTACGGGAATACCGCGGCCGTTATCCACAACGGTGATGGTGCCGTCGGGATTGATCGTGACGTCGATCTCCGTGCAATAGCCCGCCAGCGCTTCGTCGATGGAGTTATCTACAATCTCATAGACGAGATGGTGCAAACCGCTCGACGACGTGGAGCCGATGTACATGCCGGGTCGTTTGCGGACCGCTTCCAATCCTTCCAGCACCTGGATCTCGGAGGCATTGTACTCCTGCTCAACGGCTGTAATCATGTTCTGTTCGTTGTTCTCACTCATATACTCTTCTCCTGTTCTTCCACTCTTCCTTGCAGAGTACGGGAATTCAACTGGGACAGATAAACGATTTGTCTGTGATAAGGGTGGTCGCATACCAAAAAGGACTTTGGAATATCCTCGCAGGTATCCAGAATCACACCCTCCTGTTCGGCATTTTTCAGAAATCCTGCCGTAATTTTGGACTGGGAAGTGATTTCCAAATCAAAAATACCGATGATCCTTCGCTCCGGCAGCATCTGATCGTTTCCGATGTGAAGATACATGTAAACTCCTTGTAAAAGCAGACTGTCCGCTACCATACCGCGCCGTTTGCAACATGCAGCACTTTTCCGGTGGAAAGGGAGCCGAGCCGGTCTTCTTCACAGCAGGTAATAAACACTTGTCCGCCGGAAATGCGGTTGAGCACATATTCCTGACGCCGCGGGTCCAGCTCGGAAAGCACATCGTCCAGTAAAAGAACGGGCGCTTCCCCGGTAATTTCCTGATAGATATCACGCTCCGCCAGTTTTAATGCCAACGCCGCCGTACGCGTCTGCCCTTGTGAAGAGTATTGACGGGCATTTTCACCGCCGATCTCCACGCCGATGTCATCCTTATGCGGACCGGAAAGACAGAGTCGGCTTGTCAGCTCCGCCTGCTCATGCGCGCGTTGATGCGCCATCAGCTGTTCGACCAAAATGTTCTGCTCCGCAAAGGGGTCTTCGATCGTTTTGACCGTCTCATAGTGCAGTGCCAATGATTCGCGACCGCCGGAACACTCACGGTGCGCTGTTGCGGCATATTCCGCGAGCCTGGCACAAAAACGTGCACGGTAATGAACCAGCACTGCACCGGAAAGCGCCATACGGGCATTGAACTCAGGCAATGTATCCCGCAGGGCAGGGTGGTCTTCACTGTCCCGCAAAATACGCGTTTTGTGTTCATAAAGGCGATTATATTCCGCCAAAGCCGCTGCATAGCGTGGACGCAGCTGACAAAGCGACTGATCCATAAACCGCCGCCGCGCTGCCGCACCGTCCCGAATCAACATCAAATCTTCAGGGCAGAAAAAGACTGTGCCCAACACGCCGGAAAGGTCGCCTGCACGTTTCGCGGGCACTTGATTGACAGTCATTTTTCTGCGTTTTCCCGCAAACAGCTGCATTTCAACGGTAAAATCCCGTTCACGGGAAAAGATTTTTCCCCGCAGCAATGCTTCCGTTTCACCGAAACGCAGCAATTCACGGTCTGCCCGGGCACGGTTTGACCGGGCGCAGGACAGGTAAACGATCGCTTCCAGCAGGTTTGTTTTTCCCTGCGCGTTTTCACCGACGATTACATTATTATCCGGCGCAAAGAAAACGGTCTGCTCCGTATAGTTGCGGAAGTTTTGCAGCGTCAGACTATTGAGCCGCATAGCTGACCGTGATCTCCTTTTTCCGAAATACAACAATATCGCCGGGACGTATCTTTTTGCCGCGTTGGGTACAAACCTCTCCGTTTACGCAAACTTCGCCTTCTGTGATGCAGATTTTAGCCTCGCCGCCGGTTGAAACCAGAGAGGCAAATTTCAACAAATCCTGCAATTTGATGAATTCCGTCGTAATGGTGATTGTTTCCATACTTTTACGCCTTTAGCCGCACGGGCAGCACCATATAAAGAAAACTATCGTCCTTTTCATCCGTCGGTACGATGATTGCGGGAGAAATACCACTGTTCAACTCCAGCTGTACCTGATCTGCGGGCGCATAACGCAGCGCCTCGGTCAGATAGCGGTTGTTAAACCCAATTTCCAAATCCTTGCCGTCTCCCTCCAGCTTGCAAACGTCTTTTGCATCGCCGCTGGCTGTCTTTGCGGAAAACGTCACCTTATTTTGAGAAAACAGGCAGCGTACAGGGCTTTTCAGCTTTTCACTGATGACGACGCTGACACGATCCAGACTTTCCATCATGGATTTGGTTTCCACAGTCAAACGAATGGGATTCTTGCGCGGGATCGCGTTCTTATAGTCCAGAAATTCACCTTCCAAACGGCGGCAAATCAGTTCTGTCTCACCCACTTCAAACAAAATATGGCGGTCGCCCAGTGTGATGTGTACCAATTCGTCCACATCTTCGCAGACCTTCTCCACTTCTCCAAGCGCCGTACCCGGTGCGACGAAGGAAAATATCCCGCTGCCGGCCTGTTCCAGCTTTTCCCGGCGCAGTGCCAAACGGAAACCATCCACGGATACCACCGTCAAATCACCGCCGCCAACTTCAAACAGGGAACCCATGTGCACCGGACGGGCTTCATTGGTCGATACGGCAAAAAGCGTCTGTCCAATCATCGACGAGAGAGTTTTTTCCGGAATGGAAACCGAATTTTTCTCCTCCACCTCCGGCAGTTCGGGAAAATCTGCCGCAGGCAAGCCGATGATATCAAAATCCGCATCTCCGCAATGCACCTTGACCATCAGCTTTTCATCGGAAACCAGTGTCAGTGTATCATCCGGCATGCGGCGGACAATATCGCCGAAAAGACGTGCGTTGAGCACAAGCTGCCCATCTTCTTCCACATCACAGGCAAAATTCGTGCGGATACCAAGCTGCATGTTATAGCCGGAAACCGTCAGTTTTCCTCCCGAACAAACAAGAAGAAGACCCTCCAGAGCCGGTATCGAGCTTTTGGTGGAAACAGCGCGGGACGCTGTGGCTATCGCATTTTGTAAAACAATCTTTTCGCACGAAAATTTCATGTTGTGATTCCTTTCTGAAGAAAAGATAGAATACTCATTCAGTAGACGTAGTAGGGGACGGGAAATTGTGGATAAACGAAGAAAAGCGCGAAAACATACGGTTTTGACGTTTCTTGCAAACTGTGGAAAATTTTAGGGGTTTTGCACGGGAATGAGAGGGAAAAGAAAAACGCACATTGTTTCACATGAAACAATGGTTAATTATGTGGAAAACTAAAGGTTTTGTCTGTCTTTACCTTTTATAATTTATATTGAGCGTTATATCCTTGATGATCTGGGAATAGGACGGATCGGATTGGAGCCGTGCGTCTACCTGGTCGAGAGAGTGGACGGCGGTAGAATGGTCACGGTTAAATATCTTGCCAATCTCAATGGTGGAAATTCCGGTAATGTTGCGAATCAGATACATGGCAATATTGCGCGCGTTGACAACCTGCCGACTGCGCCCGGGACCGCGGATAACGGATTCTTCAAAGCCAAAGAAACGAGCCACCTCGCCGATGATGGCGTCCGGCGTCGGGATCGCTTCGTTGTTTTTTCGCACAGCTTCCTTGACAATATCCTCGATTTCCTCGTCGCTCATATTCTTTTTGGTCAGCTCGCGGTGGGCGTTTATCATGTTGATGACGCCCTCAATTTGCCGGACGTTAGTCGTAACATTGCGCGCGATGTAGTCTGCGCTCTTGTCGTCAATGATAAAGCCGCGCTGATTTGCCTTGTTCTTTACAATGGCGACGCGCGTTTCATAGTCCGGCGCCTGCACGTCCACCGTCAGACCCCATTCAAAGCGGGTGCGCAGACGGTCGTCGAGCAATGTCATCTCGCTGGGCAGGCGATCGGAAGTCAGTACGATCTGTCGGCCGGATTCATAGAGTGTATTGAATGTGTGGAAAAACTCGTTTTGTGACTGTTCCTTGCCGGCGACAAACTGCACGTCGTCGACGAGCAGCAGGTCTGCGTCGCGATATTTTGCGCGAAATTCTTCGCCCCGATTTGTCCGCACGAGACTGATGAATTCATTGAGAAAATCGTCGCCCTTAATGTAAACAATTTTTGCATTAGGCAAGCGCTTGCGGAACTGGTGGGAAATGGCATAGATCAGGTGTGTTTTTCCAAGACCGGAGTCGCCATAGATAAACAGGGGATTATAGTGTGCGCTGGCGCCGTCCGCCACAGCTCGCGCGGCCGCATGTGCCAACTTGTTCGATTCGCCGACGACAAAGGTATCAAAGGTAAAATCTTCTCTGTCAAAAAGCAAGACCGGTTTTTGATCCTTTTCCGTTTCCGCTGACGACTCCAAAAAAAGCAGCGTGAAATCATCGGAAAACAAATCACGCAGCGCCGCCTTGATCTGTGTGGAAAAGCGGTTGGATATCATATCACGCTTGAAATTGTTCGGACAGACGATGACGAAAGTTTTTTCCTGCAGATCGACGCTTTCCACCTCGTCAAACCAGGTGTTGATCGTGGTTTCCGAAAGCTCACTGCGCAAACGATCCAAAATCACGTTCCAAATATCGGCAATGGAATTCATGCCGCACACCCACCCTTAAAAAGATTGATTATCCATCTTATCTATTATATCAGGAATGGTAACAGATTGCAACGATTTTCTACATATACTAAATATAAAGTGCAACAGTATAAATAGCAAGAAATAACAAAATCGTGAAATAGCGGTTGACAGAACGCATAAAAGCCGATATAATACCTTTCACTTCCGCGCTTTGGCGGATCAAAATGTTTACTGCGTGGGATGAAATTTTTCGCCCGCGTCGAGTAAGTTCGGTTCTGTTTGGAACCGGCGGTATTATAAAGAAGGAGGAAAACGACATGGCAACCAAACGCACTTATCAGCCCAAGAAGCTTCAGCGCTCCAAGGAGCACGGTTTCCGTAAGCGCATGAAGACCGCGAACGGCCGCAAGGTTCTTGCCCGCCGCCGCGCCAGAGGCCGCGCCCGCCTGACCTATTAAGGTTATTGGGAGCATACAGGGAACCATGATCTGTAAATAGAGGGACGGACGCAAGAAATTTCTTTCAGCGCCGTCCCTTAGAGGCTAGTATTCGAAATGAAACGCGCCATAACGCTAAAAGAGAATTACGAGTTTCGCCGGGTCTATAACAAGGGAAAGTCCGGCGTTTCGTCGTTTCTCGTTGTTTATGCCCGCCCCAACCGCAGCGGCAGGAACCGTCTGGGCGTCACCGTCAGCACAAAGCTGGGCAAAGCGGTGGTACGCAACCGTGTCCGACGCCGTTTGCGGGAAATATTCCGTCTTTCACAGCCGGAGCTGCGGCAGGGTTATGATGTTGTGCTCGTCGCACGTTCGCGTGCGGTGAACGCACCGTATCAGGAATTGACGCGTGCTTATCGAAAATGCTGTGAAAAAGCGGAAATATGGGATAAGAATGCATGAAAGCGTTACTTATAAAAGGTATTCGTTTCTATCGTAAGCGTATCTCGCCCCTGCGTCCGCCCTGTTGCCGTTTTATCCCCACCTGCTCGGAATATGCACTTGAAGCGGTGGAGAAATACGGTGCGATCAAGGGCGGATTTCTTGCGGCAAAGCGCCTCTCCCACTGTCATCCGTTCTATCACGGTGGCAAGATTTACGATCCCGTTCCCTAGTAACATTCGGAGGAAAACTATATGTTTTCAACACTCGGCTACTACATTTGCATTCCGTTTGCATGGATTCTGCGCGCTTTCTATAACCTGACAAGTTCCTACGGCTGGGCTCTGATTCTGTTCACGCTGATCGTTAAGTTGGTTCTGCTGCCCTTCCAGCTCAAGAGCAAGAAGAGCATGCTGCGCATGAACAAGTTCCAGCCCAAGATGAAGGAGATCCAGGAGAAGTAC
>CACZPK010000119.1 GCA_902783035.1 Oscillospiraceae bacterium | reverse complement strand
GCGAAGTCCGGGCTTTTCCTTGTTCACGAACGTCACTTCGGAGGTTTCGCCGGTTATGACGGTGGCGGTCTTGGTCGCCTCCACATCGAGGACGTAGCCCTTGATGCCCGCCGTTTCCCTGACCTCGTAACCACCGGGCGCAAGCTCCGTGAACTCGATCACACCGCCGGGGCCGGTCTTGCCCGTGCGCGTTTCGCCGGTGGTCAGGTTCTTGATCGTGATGCTGACGCCTTCGAGGTTGTCGCCGGTATCACTGATCTTGTGAACGCGGAGGTTGCCGTAGGGCGCGTTCCAGAAGGTCAGAACGCCGCCTGTCTCCGCAGTCACGGTGACGTGCTGCGTGGAGATTTCCGGCAGGATGTGGTAATTGGGCGGGATGCGTTCGGTCACGGTATAATTGCCGAAAACCTTGATGGGGAGCGTGATCGTGCCGGTTTCGTCGGTGGCAAAGGAACCATACTTATCGCCGTTGGGATACCACACGTCGAAGATTGCTCCGGCAAGAGGGATTTCCGTACCCGCTTCCAGCTTGATGATCTTTAAGGTGCTGGATTCAGGTTCGGGGTTCGGTTCGTCAGGCGGCGGAGGCGTCGGCTCACTGGAATAACTGCTGATCGCGGTCGCGGAAACCGGCGTGGAGGGGTCGGTATCTAACATATAATGTTGGATATTGCCGTATTTATCGGTTTCCAGCGTTTTTGCATAGTAGATTTTGTACTCGACCACGGTTGCGTTGAGCGTGAGCTGGCAGGTGCCGGATTCGCCCTCGATGCTCTCTGCGGGATAGACGACCTTGACCTTGCCCTGATACCCTGCGCCGGAGGTGCGTGTGGTATCGAGGATGATCTGGCTGATCTCGTCGCCGTCCATGTTTGTCACGACGGCACCGGCAGGCGCGCCCTCCGCGAGAGCGACTTTGACCGGCGTGAGCGCCCATGTGTTGCTGTCGATGGTGAATACCTGCTGATAGTAGTCCTTGCCGCCGATGGTAACGAGGGTCGCCGTGGGCGTATCCGCCGTCGCGGTCAGCTTGGGACTGTAAAGCTCGTCCCAATACATACCGCGTTGATAGATCGCCTTGGTAGCGGTCAGGACGCGCTGCGCGGCCTCCTTGTCCGCGCCGGTCAGATTGGAATTGATACCGAGGCCGCTGATGGACCAGTTGCCCAGCAGATAGCACCACAGTGCCGTTTTCGTGGCGTAGTACGCTTCCTCCTTGGACTGCAAGCCGAGGTCGTTCAGCGTCATGTGAGGGTATCCGTTGGCGATGATGCCGCAGACCTTGGGATCGTTGACGGCAGATTCAGCCTTGTACTTGATCGGCGTACCCTCGCTCGTCAGCGCCGGAACGCCGTACAAGCGCGGGTCCACGCAGTAGGCCGGGATTTCCTTTGTCTCGCCGGTCTGCGCGGAGCGATAATTATAATAGGTGTACTCCTGTTCCTTGACCGAACCGTTCATCGTGAGCCAATTCAGTTTCTGATCCTTGGCGTAGATGTCAACCTCGGCCATCGCTTCCTCCAATGTGTCGGCTGCATGAGCGGGCGCGGGGAACAGCCCGACGACCATCAGCAAGGCCAGCACGAAGGATAATACTCGTTTGGTCATGTGAAAACCTCCTTTGACATAAGAAAAGGCACACCCGGAAAGGTGTGCCAGCGTGAAGATATTTCGTTGTGATTGGGTCATGTGGTGCAGATGAAATAGCGCGTTTCCATGAAATTACCGTTGTGGTAGTAGTCAAACGCCTCGACCTTGAAGCGGCTGTTGGGAAGATTGCGGATGTGCTTCTCAATTTCCGAACTTCTCCAAGGCCAGAAATGCCCGGTGTACGGCTCGTCCTCCGCAGGGATGGTCAGAAAAATCTTCGCCAGCAGTTTTCCGTCGCGCCACGCTGCCGGTTCTTGACCGAGGGCGTTGTAAATGGTGTAGACCATCCGGCGCGTTTCGTACAAATTCCTCACAAACAGATCGTCACCGGCATCGTCGGAGAAGTGCCGCACATCCACTCTCGGCAGCTCCAAGGTCGGGAACCGGCTCCAATCGCAGGTCGGCTCCGGCAGCGCCGGGTTAAAATTCGGGGCAAAGACGTTGTTCTCAAAGCGTTCCACATCCTTGACCTCGTAGGATGTGCCATCGTCGCATGGGATGAGGTCGCCAACCTTTGGGGTGTACTTGCTGCCATCGGTAGGCAGGGTGACGATTCGGTTGTTTTGCGGTGCTGCTGCGGGCGCTTCGCCCGTGTAGGGCGCGTCCGTGTCGATCTGCACCGCGCCGTCCCAATAGACATTGAATCCCGCTGCTTGTCCCACATCGCGCAGCTTAACGTAGTTGCTGCCGTAGATGTTGTATGCCTCCAGCTCCACGCGCTGACCGTCCACATAGACGGTGTTCGTGCTGCGTTCCGCGATCACGCCCTCGGCATACGCCGCGCTTCCCGTGAACAGGATCGCGCCGGTCAGCACGCCCGCCACAAAATTGACCGTTCCTTTTTTCATTGCCGCGTCCTCCTTTATTTTTGGTATCTTCATCATAGCAAGCTGTGAAGGATGCGGCAAGGATGCCGCCTCAATCGTCCGCCATGGCACGGACGCACCAGCGGTATTCCCGCTCGTTGCGGACGCAGGTGAAAAGCGTGATGCAGTTTTCCGATGTGGGCGCGGTATCGCTGTTGTCCGTTTCGGAGATTTTCTTTACCTCGGTTACGGAATACGTCCGGGTGCCGAGTTTGGTCATCAGCGTGATCTTGTCGCCGACGTTCAGCGTATGAATGTCGCCAAAATAGCAGTTGTCACCGCGATTGTGGCCCGCGACGCAAACATTTCCGTCCCAAATGCTGGTGCTGATGAAATGTCCCGCGCCCTTGGCAAGCTCCGCGCTGCTCGTCCCTTCGTAGATTCTCACGTTGACGCCGAGGCGCGGAATGGAGAGTGTGCCGAGATGCCCGCCGGAGTAGTAGAGATCGTCCGTCACGTCGGTAAATGACGCCTGCGCGGTCTGCACCGTGGGCTGGTAGCTCACCTCGATCGCGCTCTGCGCCGTCGCGTCGGCTGCGCCAGCATCCACGGCGGGATAGTTTACCTCGCCAACCTGCTCGACAAGCCCGCCGTGCAGCGCGCCGGGGACAAGGTTGGGCGTCAGGTACTCGCCGCTGCCGGGAAGATAGCTGGTCGGGGTCCCAAAATCGGGAGGGATGAGCGCGACGTTCTTGCTGCGGTCCGTGTTCTCCGGTTCTTCCTCAGTGTGGACTTCCTCCATGCTGGTCGGAGTGCCGTACTGATAGCTCACGGATTCGTCAAAGGTATATTCTTCGGCGTGTACCTGCCCCGCGAGCATGGCACAGGCCAGCAGAGAGAGCAGAATGGGTTTGACTTTCACGATGTTTTCCTCCTGTTTTTCAGTTTGTCAGCACCCCAAACGCCAGCGGCAGCGAGGGAGGCGATGCCGCCCAAGCAACCGGCGACGCACAGGACTTTGCTCCCGGCGTCCATTTGGGGTGCGGGTTTCGGCGCAGGCTCAGGCTCCGGTTCGGGCGCGGGTTCCGGCTCGTCCTGCGGCTCCGGCGTGACCTCCGGCTCCGGTTCAACAGGCTGGACCGCGCCAAAAATAGCGGTATAGGTGACGATTTGGCTGGAAGTCTTGGAAACCTGACCGGCGTAGTCCGCCGTTACGGTATAGCCGGTGGCATAGCGGCTGGTGGCGGTGCCGGTATAGGTCGCCGACGCGGTGAAGCGCTGGACGCCGCCCTCGTCATAGCTGTTGGACCATTGGACGTTACCCAGCGTCAGCGTCTTGCCGCCCTCTGTCACGGTCTTGGGGATCAGCGAGAGGTCCGCGTCGGAGAGGTTGGGATAGGTCCGGGATGCGGAGAGGTTTTTCGTGCTGGTGCTGTACCCCTTTGCCTTGACGCTGACCGTCGTGTGATCCAGCAACAAGACGCCGGTGTAACCGTCCTCGGTGGTGACTTCCCGCTGCGCGTCAAGCTGTTTGAGAACCGCTGCCATATCGCCGGTGGAGCTGTCCTGCGTGATGGTTTCGGCATAGTCCTTGGTATCGACGCCAACCTCGTTTTTCATGGTGAGGTCCAGCAGCTCATAGTGAACGCCGTCGCGGTCAAAGGGTTTGGTGGGGATTCCTGCCGGATCGTCGGAGAGGGAGAGCTGATAGACCTTTTTAATGCGGTGGGCGTCGGTCCCGTCCTCCGTGTATTCCTCCACGGAAATCGGGTACTGCGTCCTGCTCTGCGAGGCGAACGCGGGGGGTGACAAAGCGCCCAACGCCAGCATGACGGCGCAGAGAAGCGCGATGATGCGGTTTTTCATGGTGAGATGCCTCCTTATCGGTGGGATTTCGATTTGTCGCGGCCCTGCCCTTTGACGGTGAGGATGCCGTCGAGCGTGGTCGCGGTGATGTGCAGGCGCTCCGCGATGGCGATGTCGTCTTTCATGCTTTCGGTGACTTCATCGCCGCAGACCACCAGCACACGGGCGCGCCGGAGATAGTCCCGCGCCATTTCGATGCCGTCCGTATGCTCCTGCGGGATGCTGTCTGTGAGGAACAGCGGCAGGAACATCGTCGGGCAGACCGGCGAATAGCCCGCGTCGTAGACCTGACGGCAGTACCGCGCGGCGGCTTTTGCGTTTTCGCATTTGTCCTCGCTCCACGGAGCGGTGATGTACGCAAGGGGACGTTTCATAGGTAAAGACTCCTTTTTAATTTATTTTTGCAACAAAAAAGCCGGTCAGGAAGAATCCTACCGGCTGTGTCGCTGTGATCGGTATGCGGTTGTTATCGCTCTTGGCTGCGTTGGCGCTTGCGCTGCCACGCTTCCAGCAGCTTGAAGATGGTTTCCTCCATCCGAGCGGGCGTATAGGTCTTGGGGAAATACTTTTGGAGCTTGTCATAGGGCAGCGTGATGTTCATGCTTTCCGGCTTTTTCTGCTCCATCATAATGTTCAGCATCGTGTCCTCGTTCAGATCGCCCGATTGACTGAGCTTCTTCATCCGCTGGGCCTGCGAAACGGAGGGCGTTGCCTGTTCGCTGTCGATGGTATCGACCAAAAGGCGCTGCTCCGGCTCGGTAAGGCTGGCAAGCTGATAGGCGGGCGTCAGGGAAATCTTGCCCTTGTCCACCATCTGCATCAACTCCGGGACGAGGTTGTTGAGAGATATGATGTTGCGGACCGTATCACCGCTGACGCCATCGGCGCTGCCTACTTCATCGTCGCTGCGGAACTTCGCCGAATTATTCGGCGAAGTCAGGTCGGAACGTGCGCCCTGCCTCTTGATGGCCTCAAGGCGCATCTTGTAGGCTTTCGCCCGCTCGCTGGGCAGCACATCCTCACGCTGAGCGTTGGAATCCACAAGCTGAATGATTGCCTCGTCGTCGGTCAGGTTGCGGACGATGCAAGGCATCTCCGTAATGCCCGCCCGCTCGCAGCAGATTTTGCGCCGGTGTCCGGCGACGATCTCATATTCGCCCTCGGCACGGGGACGGACGATGGCCGGAACGACCACGCCGTTTGCCTTGATGCTGTCCGCCGTGTCCTGCATGGCTTGGTCCTCCCGGATGCCGTAGGGGTGGTCCGGGAACGGGTACAGCTCCGTGAGCGGGATGTGGACTACCGCCTCGCCGCCGAGGGCGTACTGACCGGGCATGACCGTTTCTTGGGGTTTCTTCTTCGGCATAAGCTAAAATCACCTGCTTTCAAATTCGTGTGCGAATAAGAAAAGGGAGGGCGCTGTGAAAACGGCGACCTCCCTGTGAAAGCAATATGAGATTGTCTGTCAGTGAATGTTGTGCATGACTTTTGCCGACTGCTGGGAGCTAACCAGCCAAAAAACGTATGAATCCTGACTTTTTCTAATCTTGGCGTACCCTTCTTTAACAACGTGTCTACAACCCGCAGAACATATACAACATGCGTCCCACGGAAGTACATTATCAGATCGCCGATTGGGCGATCGCGGGAAACCGGTTGGGCGAAGTGGGTGAGGCGCTGTGGTTTTTCAACCCCTACGCGCCGGACTGCCGCCCCAATTTCCCCAGCGGGGTCGGGGAGTTCCGGGCGCGTATCGGCGACCACTGCTTCTATACGCCCACACCCGCCTACTATGACACTTAGAAAGGAAGGTTCTATGATTGAGGGTAAAAACTGTATGATGATGCCGCACAGCCACTTCAACGGCAACGGTACCTGCGACGCGATGCGCGACGCGAACAGACGCGCCGACCGGCAGACGGGGATGGAGAGCGAAATCGCGCCGTATTACGGCGAAAACGGGCAAGCGGCGCAAAACGCCGCCGCGGGGCGTATGCCGCCGTATTATGCCGCGGACGATGCGGGACAGAGCGGCTCTGCCGCGCAGCACAGCGGTGCAAGCGCCCACACCGCGCCGATGCCGCAGGCGCCCCGCACGGGCGAGAGCGCGGCACACGGCTATGACGACCCGTATTATGGCACGGGGCACAATTGGACGGCTGCGGAGGAGGCCGGCATGAACAGCATGCCGCAGGAGAGCTTCACCGGGCCGTTGAGCGCGGACGAGGCGGCGCGCAATTCCTGGCGCGCCCTGTTGGCGCGAAATGTGGGCCGCAATGTGCTGGTGCGATTCCTGATGGGAACGCAGAACCTGATCACGGTGGAGGGCGAGCTTTACGAGGTTGGGACGGATTATATCGTGATCTACCAGCCGCTTTGGGACAGCCACATCACGGCAGACCTCTATTCGGTAAAGTTTGTGGAATTCCGTGAGCCGCCCGGCGTCATGACGTTGGATTGAGCAAGAAAAAAGAACGGCGGCAGCGCGGCAACCGTTAGGGAGAAATGCTGACACCCCCAGCGGCAAAGCCGATACGGCAAGTCAACAAAGGCGCGAGAGATTCGAGAGAGTCTCCCGCGCCTTTGCTTTTCTCCGTTTCGTCAACAATGTTTCAGTAGACTTGCGGAGGCTCCTTCGGTATTGTTTGCTTACCAAATCCGAAGGAGGGCAAACCAATGAGAAACAGGGGAACAAAAGAAATCGCGCTCGTCGCCGGCGGCATTATCCTCGGCGCGGCCATCGCGTCACCCGTGGCGGGCGCGGCGCT
>CACZPK010000118.1 GCA_902783035.1 Oscillospiraceae bacterium | reverse complement strand
TGGCGGGACTTGAACCCGCACGTCCATACGAACACTAGCACCTCAAGCTAGCCTGTCTGCCAATTCCAGCACACCCGCATATTTCCCTGCCGCCAAACGACCGCTCCGCTATTATAAAACCAATCCACCGCAAAAGTCAACACTTTTTTTCATCTGCGGCAAAATTTTTTCAAACGCCCTCACAACTGCCCCAGCACTTCGCCAACCTTGCCCTCAATCACAAGATCCGCGCCGAGATCGGCGCGCAGCGGCGTTTTGTTGATTACCACCAGCTTGTTGCCGCGGTAGTAATTGATCAACCCTGCCGCCGGATAGACCGCCAGTGACGTTCCCGCAATGATGAGCACATCCGCGTTGGCGATAAACCGCACGGCACGCTCCAGTGTGTTGCTGTCAAGCCCTTCCTCATAGAGCACCACATCCGGTTTGATTCGCCCGCCGCACTCGCACATCGGCACACCCGTACCGTTTCGGATGAAGTCGGCATCATAGAACTTGCCGCACTTTTCGCAGTAATTGCGCAGCGTACTGCCATGCAGCTCCAGCACTTCCCTGCTGCCCGCTGCCTGATGCAGCCCGTCGATATTCTGCGTCACAATGGCCTTCAGCTTGCCCTGCGCCTCCCATTCGGCGAGTTTTTTATGCGCCGCATTGGGCTGGACGCCGGAGACAAGAAGCTTCTCCCGGTAAAAACGGAAGAATTTCTCCGGATAGCGCACATAGTAAGTATGACTGACAATGGTCTCCGGCGGGTCGTCCCACTGCTGGCTATACAGGCCGTCCACGCTGCGAAAGTCGGGAATACCGCTCTCGGTCGATACGCCCGCGCCGCCGAAAAAGACGATGTTGTCCGTGCCGTCGATGATCTCCTTGAGCTTTTTGATGCCGTCCGTCATGGTTCAGTCTCCTTTCCAATCATACAGTCGCTTGGTAAACAGATAGCAAAGCGGTATCGTATACAGAAGCGCCGCATAGGGCAGCGCTTCCACGCCGACGTCCAGCATCGAAAGCGGCACCGCACACGCAATGCACCACGGTACCAGTCCCGCGATCGTCACGCCGGAGTTGGCAATGTCCATTGCGAACTCCTCTTTCGACGCGCCCCGGCGCTCATAAACCCTGCCCATCAGCTGGTGCAGCATCAGCACAACGATCGTCTGGTTGCACAGCACCATGGAGCACAGAATGCTCAGCAGCGCAGTCGTGGGCAGCAGGCCCAGCCGATCGCTCACCGCCGTCAGCTTGTCCTGTGCGCCGTCAAGGGCGCCGGTTCCCTCCAGAATGCCGGTCATCATCGACGCCAGCGGCAACATCAAGAAGACCGTAAGCATCGAGATCAGTCCACCGCCCGTCAACACGCCCGCAAGCGTTCCGTCCGCCGTGTAGCCAAACAGGCAGACGCGCAGCGTTTCGCCGACGCTCGCGTGCTGCGCAAGCACGGCAATAACAAAAGCCACCGCACCCGAAACCGACATTGCAATCCAGATCGGCACGCGCCAAAGCGGCAGAACAAGCATAACGCCCGCCGGCAACACCGTCCAAAGCGAAAGGGCAAAACGTGCGTTGAGCGCGGTCAACAGCGCATCGTCCGCCGCTACGATGGGGTTGCGCAGCGACAAAAACGCGTAGAGCGCCAGGCAGATGGCATACGGCAGCAGCGCCGTGCGGTGCATACGCCTGACGTTGCCGTAAAGCTCGGTCTCGGTCAGGGCGGCAACCAGACTCGCGCACGACGAGGTGGGCGCTCCGCGGTCCCCGAAATAAACGCCGGACAGGATGGCGCCCGCCGTTACCGCGGGGTCCACGCCGCCCGAACGCGCCAGCGCGATGAGCACAACTCCCGCCGTACTGGTCACGCCGAACGATGTGCCGAGCGCATAGGACAGCAGCGCCGAGAGCAAAAACGCCAGCAAAACGAAAAGCTGCGGAGAAATCGCACGGATGCCATAATAGATGCAAAAAGCGATCGTGCCGCATGAGCGCCAAAGGCCGGTCAAAATACCGATCAGGAAGATGATGCGCAGCACGATCATCGTTTTCGGCATCTTGCTCCACGCCATCTTCGCAAGCGCTGCGGCACGATACCCGCGCCGCAGCCCGACGGCAAAGAACAGCGCCAGCGCAAACGCGAGCGCCCAGTACAGCGCATAACCCCGCACAATGCAAAGCAGCATTGCGGCAAGGAAGAGCGCGGTCGCAACTGCAAAATCCATGCTGCTTACTTTCCCCGGATCTGCAACGTCCAGTTGCAGCACAGGCGGTCAAGATCCTCGTCCGTTGCCGCTTCAATGCGCAGACGCGCGCCGCAGTCCGCGCACACAAGGTCCACATAGGTCGGCCGCACCTCCATGCGGTACTTCTCACTCCCGCAGGAGCAGGAAATACCGTGCGGACGTGCCGCGATCTCTTTGAGCTCCGAGAGCACCTCGTGCATAATCACACTGTCGACAAACAGGTCGCCGCCGTTCTCATGCGCAACCTCTTTGTCCACCGCAAGGGACAGGCGCTCCATCTCCCGCTCCACCTCATACGGTTCGCCGATAAAGCAGCAAAGCTGGCGGGTCTGCGGGCAGGCAAGCCCCACGCCCTTTCCTTCCAACAGATGCGCCGCATCCATCACCGCCGTGTGCTCCCCGCCGCAAACACCGCAGGGAACGCTCAGCCGGAAACGCTGTTCCTCCGCGTCGACCGTAAGCGTGGACTTGCCGCAGTCGCAAGCGACCACCGCACCCGACGCAGCGAGCGCAAAGGCGGAGCGGTCGCGGATCACCTGTTTCCGGCACGCCGGGCAAAGGTACCCGATCGTACGCATTTTTTCACCCATATTGTTTCCTCCTCCGCTTCAGTCCAGCCGCTCCATCTCATCGAGCAATTCGCCGAAGAGCGCAAGCGCCGCGTTGACGGGCTGGCTTGTGCCCATATCCACGCCCGCGCGCTTGAGCAGCGTAATCGGATCGGCGCTGCAGCCGCCGGAGAGGAACTCCTTGTAAGCCGCGACTGCGGGAGCGCCCTCCCGGAGGATACGCTCCGCCAGTGCGACGGCGGCGGAAAAGCCCGTAGCGTACTGGAACACATAGTAATCGTAATAAAAATGCGGAATACGCGCCCACTCCACCGCAATACCGGGGTCGGAGACCATATCGGGACCGTAATAAACGCGGTTGAGCGCGAGGTATTTTTCGCACAGTGTTTCGGCGGTCAGTGCCTCTCCGCGCTCCGCCATGCGTCCCAGCTCCAGTTCAAATTCCGCGAACATCGCCTGACGGTAGACGGTGCCCTTGAACGAATCGAGGAAGTGGTTGATGAGGTAGGCGCGCTCCTTCCGGTCCGCCGTCCGACCAAGCAGATAGCGCATGAGCAGCACTTCGTTGCAGGTCGAGGCGACCTCCGCGACGAAGATCACATATCCCGACGTAGAGACCGGCTGGCGCTTGCAGCTGTGGTAGCTGTGCAACGCGTGGCCCATCTCATGCGCGATGGTGAACATCGAATCCAGCGTATCCTTATGGTTGAGCAGGACATAGGGATGCGGACGCGAAGTGCCGGACGAGTATGCGCCGCCGCGCTTGCCCGCGTTCTCGTATACGTCTATCCAGCGATGTTCAAACCCCTCGCGCAAAAGCGCCGTATAGTCCTCCCCCAGCACGGCAAGCGCGTCGAGCACCGTTGCTTTCGCCTCGTCAAAGCTGACCTTCCGCGCCGCGTCCGCGACGATGGGGGTATAGATGTCATACATGTGCAGTTCGTCCACACCGAGGCGTTTTTTGCGCAGCGCAACGTATCGGTGCAGTTTGTCAAGATTTTCGTGCACTGCCTCAATGAGGTTCAGGTACACATCCACCGGCACCTCGGTCTCGTCCAGGGCCGCATGGAGCGTCGAGCGGTAACCGCGCGCCTCGGAGAAAAAGCGGAGCTGGCGGAACTGCGCATCCAGCAGTGCGGCGGAGGTGTTCTTGCACGCGTCATAGCGCGCGTAATATGCGGTAAAAGCGTTCTTGCGCAGTACGCGGTCGGCGCTCTCCTCCAGCGGAACGAAAGATCCGTTTGTCAACGTGTGCATGGTTCCCTGCGCGTCCGCCACGTCCGGGAACGTCATGTCGGCGTCGGTCAACGCGCCGTTGACGCGATCGGGCGCTTCCGCCATCTCCCCCGCGGCGGCAAGCAGTTTTTCCTCCGCGGGCGAAAGGATATGCGCCCTGCGGCGGCGGATCTGATAGAGGCTCCGGCGGTATTCCTCCAGCGCGGGTTCCTGTGCATAGAAGCCGTCCAGCGTCTCGTCGGATATCGCCATGATCTCCGGCGCGGCGAAAGCGCCCGCTCCGGAAATCGCAACGGCAACGTTGAGCGCCTTGGCACGCATATCCTGATACACGCCCTCGCCAAGATCCTGATCGCCCTTGCAGCTTGCATAGCCGTGCAGTTTGGAAACACGCAGATCCAATTCGTCGTTCAGGCGCAAAAACGCCAGCAGTTCCGCCGCGCTGCCGCCCAGCTTGCCCTGATATGCCGCAAGCTGCTCCGGCGTACCGCGCAGCGCCTCATATTCCTCGCGCCACGCATCATCGCTGGCATACAGATCAGTCAGATCCCAGGTAAACGCCTCCGGCACGTCCTTTCGGCTGGTGTTGGGGTCGAGCATAATTCCTCCGTTCCCTCCGCCCGCGGCGGAGACCTGTTATTTTTCATTATCATACGCGTTTCCGCGTCATGCGTCAAGCGCTCATATTTTTTCACAAAACGGGAAAAATAGCCGCAAATCCGATCGGGAAGAGGGATAGCTATGGGAAAACGGGTCGGTGCGCAAACCGTGCGTCTGACACATCCGCCCGCGGTACTCTCCTCTGCCGCCGTAGGCGGACACATGGAGGGCAAGGGACCGCTGCGCGACTGCTTCGACGAGTTGAACGAGGATCATCTCTGGGGGCAAAAGACCTGGGAGCAGGCCGAGAGCACCATGCAGAAGCATGCGCTGGGCAAAGCGCTGGAAAAGGCAACGCTGCACGAAGAGGATATCAATTACGTTCTTGCGGGCGACCTGCTAAACCAGTGCATCGGCTCAACATTCTCCCTGCGGGACACAAACATTCCGTTCTTCGGGCTGTACGGCGCGTGCTCGACCATGGGCGAATCGCTCTCACTGGCTGCCATGCTCATCGACGGTGGCTTTGCCCGCCGTGCCGCAGCACTGACGTCGTCTCACTTCTGCACCGCGGAGCGCCAGTACCGTATGCCGGTTCCCTACGGCTCCCAGCGCACGCCGACCGCCCAGTGGACAGCCACGGCGGCAGGCTGCTGTCTGCTCGGCGAAACAGGCGAAGGGCCTTTCGTCACGCACATTACAACGGGGCGGATTGTGGACAAAGGCATCACCGACCCGAACAACATGGGCGCGGCGATGGCGCCCGCCGCCTATGACACGTTGTCCGCGCTCTTCCGGGACACGCAGAGCAGCCCCGCCGATTACGACCTGATCGTAACAGGCGATCTCGGCAAGCTGGGGCATGACATCGTCGTGGATCTCTTTGCGAGGGACGGCGTGGACATGACAAAGAACTATGACGACTGCGGGCTGCTGCTCTTCGACTGTGAAGCGCAGGACATGCACTGCGGCGGCAGCGGCTGCGGCTGCTCGGCAAGCGTTTTGTGCGGCTATCTGCTGCGCGGTATGCGGGAAAAACGCTGGAACCGCCTTCTCTTTGCGCCGACGGGCGCACTGTTGAGTCCCACCTCGTCCTTTCAGGGCGAGAGCATCCCCGGCATTTGTCATGCCGTCATCCTGTCGAACACAAAGGAGGGTTAAGCAATGGATTTGCTGCGTGCGTTTCTCTGCGGCGGCATACTGTGTGCCGTCGGACAGATCCTCATCGACAAGACGCAGCTCACCCCCGCGCGCATCCTGACGGGTTATGTCGTCGCAGGCGTCGCCCTGACGGCGCTGGGCATTTATCCCCCCATCGTCGAATGGGGCGGTGCGGGCGCGACGGTACCGCTGCTGGGCTTTGGCTATGCGCTGGCAAACGGGGTAAAAAAAGCAGTGGCAGAACAGGGCTGGCTCGGCGTCATGACCGGCGGGCTGACCGCTGCGGCGGGCGGCATTGCCGCCGCAGTGGTGTTTGCGCTGCTGGTTGCCGTGGTGTTCCGGGCCAGCGAAAAGCGGCAATAAAGCGGTTTGCGATGCATTTGCAAAAAAAGCAGTCTTTTGGCTGCTTTTTTTCTTGACAAGCCCTGTTTGGCTGTGTTATAGTATCACATGCGTTTGGAGATGACGCGGGACAAGACACGGAGAGATGGCCGAGCGGTTGAAGGCACCGGTCTTGAAAACCGGCGACGCGTGAGCGTCCGTGGGTTCGAATCCCACTCTCTCCGCCATATATTTTTCTTTCGGCTTGCGGAAGTACCCAAGAGGCCGAAGGGGCTCCCCTGCTAAGGGAGTAGGGCGTGTAAAAAGCGCCGCGGAGGTTCAAAT
>CACZPK010000117.1 GCA_902783035.1 Oscillospiraceae bacterium | reverse complement strand
GACGCTGGAGGGAACTCCCGCGTTCATCCACGGCGGCCCGTTCGCGAACATCGCCCACGGCTGCAACAGCGTCATGGCGACGCGCATGGCCCTCAAGCTCAGCGACTACGCCGTGACGGAGGCGGGCTTTGCCGCCGACCTCGGCGCGGAAAAGTTCATCGACATCAAGTGCCGTATGTCCGGCCTCAAGCCCTCCGCGGTCGTGATCGTCGCCACCGTGCGGGCGCTCAAGTACCACGGCGGCGTGCCCAAGGCGGAGCTGAACGGCGAGAACCTTGAGGCGCTCGAAAAGGGCCTGCCGAATCTGCTGCAGCACGTTTCCAACGTCAAGAACGTCTACGGCCTGCCCTGCGTCGTCGCGATCAACGCGTTCCCGACCGATACCAGAGCGGAGCTTGACATGGTCGAGAAGAAGTGCAAGGAGCTGGGCGTCAACGTCGCGCTCAGCGAGGTCTGGGCGAAGGGCGGCGAGGGCGGCCGCGCGCTCGCCGAGGAGGTCGTGCGCCTGTGCGAGCAGCCCAACAACTTCTCCTACGTCTATGACCTCGACCAGCCGATCTCCCAGAAGATCCGCACCATCGCCCACAACGTCTATCACGCCAAGCATCTGCTGATGCTGCCCGCGGCGAAGAAGAAGGCCGACGAGATCGAAAAGCTCGGTTTCGGCAGCCTGCCCATCTGCATGGCGAAGACGCAGTATTCGTTCTCGGACGATCCGACGCTGCTCGGCGCGCCGCAGGACTTCACGGTGCAGGTTTCCAACGTCAAGGTCTGCGCCGGCGCGGGTTTCATCGTTGCCTATACCGGCGATATCATGACCATGCCGGGCCTTCCCAAGGTTCCGTCCGCCGAGAAGATCGACGTGGACGAGAACGGCGTCATCTCCGGATTGTTCTAAATCGCCATGGATCTGCTCAAGACGGATATTACCGCGTTTACCGAGCAGCTGGCTTCCCCCGCGCCCGTCCCGGGCGGCGGGGGAGCGAGCGCCCTCGTCGGTGCGATCGGCATTGCGCTGGGCGATATGGTCGGCGAACTGACCGTCGGCAAGAAAAAGTATGCCGACGTGGAGGAGGAGATCCGTGCGCTGATGGCGCGTGCGCAGGACCTGCGCGTCCGTCTGCTCCGCTGCGTGGAGAAGGACGCGGAGATGTTTGAGCCGCTGTCGAGGGCGTACGGCATTCCCAAGGACGATCCCACACGGGACGAGGTCATGGAAAAGTGCCTGCGCGACGCAGCCTCCGCTCCGCTGGAGATCTTCGACCTCTGCTGCGAGGCGATCGAGCTGCAGAGGGAGTTCGCCGAAAAGGGCAGCAAGCTCGTCATTTCCGACGCGGCAACCGGCGTGGTCTTCTGCTGGAGCGCCATGTACGGCGCGGCGGTCAACGTCAAGGTCAATACGAAACTGATGAAGGACCGCGATTACGCAGAGAAGATCAACGCACACATCGACGAGGGCATGGCAAAGTACTGGCCCATCGCCGAGAAGGTCTACGAGGACGTCTATCAAAGATTTTGTTGACAAGCGGTACAGTAAGTGCCATCATACCAATCATCAGAGTAGGGAACGGCGCGTTAAGTGCCGCCGGATGGGAAGTTGTCGGCGGACGAAGGGCCAGGCTCGCGGTGCCGTTCCCGCATCCGCTGCTGCAAAGGACAAACGCTCCTTTCGCAGCAACCGCTGCGAAAGGAGTGCTTTTATATGCAGCTGAACAATACACAGCAGAACGAGAAACGGGAAGGTACCCCGTGGAACACCCGCACCCTTGCAATCCTTGGCATTCTTCTGGCGCTGGAGATCGTGCTCTCGCGGTTCCTGTCCATCTCTGCGTGGAACATCAAAATCGGGTTCAGTTTTGTCCCCATCGTCATCGCGGCGATGCTTTTCGGACCTGTTCCCGCGGCGACCGTGGCGGCGCTGGGCGATTTCGTCGGCGCGATCCTGTTCCCCATCGGACCGTATTTTCCCGGCTTTACATGCACCGCGTTTCTGACGGGACTGGTCTTCGGCTATTTCCTGTATAAAAAGCAGGGTGTGGCGAACACCGCCGCCGCAGTGCTGCTGGTGCAGTTTGTGCTGGGGCTGCTGCTCAATACGTATTGGATCCATGTCCTCTATCATTCGCCCTTCGTGCCGCTCCTGGCGACCCGCGTGGTACAGGCGGCGCTGCTGACGGTCGTGCAGTTCGTGACCATCCGCGCGCTGACGCGTCTGCCGTCCCGTGTGCAGGGACAGGTGACCGTATGACGGCGCAGGAAGCGATCGACTACATCGAGCACTACGGCTGGAGCACCACGCGCCTCGGGCTGGAGCGCACGCGGGAGCTGCTGCACAGGCTCGGCAATCCGCAGAAAAAGCTGCGTTTTGTGCACGTTGCGGGCAGCAACGGCAAGGGTTCCACCTGCGCCATGCTGGACGCGGTCCTGCGTGCGGCGGGCTGGCGCACGGGCTTGTATACATCGCCGTATATCCAGAATTTCTGCGAGCGTATTCAGGTAGAGGGGGCAAATATCCCCGGTGAGGCGTTGGCGGACATTACGGAGCGTGTCCGGGCGCAGGCGGAGGCAATGGACGACCATCCCAGCCAGTTTGAGCTGGTGACCGCCGCCGCAATGCTCTATTTTGCCGAGACACAATGCGACATTGTGGTACTGGAAGTCGGCATGGGCGGCGCACTGGACTCCACCAATGTCATCGACTGCCCGGAAGTTGCGGTCATTACGAACATCGGGCTGGAGCACACGGAATACCTCGGTGATACGTTGGAAAAGATCGCGGCGACCAAGGCGGGCATCATCAAGCCCGGCTGCCGCGCGGTTTGCTACGACGGTGCGCCGGAGGTCACGGCGGTGGTGCGCGCCGCGTGCGAAGAGCGGGGCGTTCCCCTTCGCTTTGCGGATTACGGCAAGGTGAAGCCGCTTTCACAGGGGCTGGACGGCCAGCGCTTTTTGTGGGACGGCACGGAATACCATCTTGCACTGCTGGGACGGCACCAGCTGCACAATGCCGCCACGGTGCTGGAAACCGTTGCCGCACTGCGCGAGGGCGGCTGGAAGATCCCGGAAGACGCCGTGCGCACGGGTCTGGAGCATGTTCGCTGGCCGGCACGGTTGGAGGTCATGCGCCGCGCGCCGCTGTTTCTCATCGACGGCGGACACAACCCCCAGTGTGCGGAGGCGCTTTCGGAGAGCCTGCGGGAGCTGCTGCCGGGGAAAAAGGCGGTGTTCCTGCTGGGCGTGCTGGCGGACAAGGACTACCCGCGCATGATGGAGCTGCTGATGCCGCTGGCTCAGGAATTCGTCTGCCTGACCCCGCTGAGCGACCGCGCCCTTCCGGCGGCGGAGCTGGCGGCGTATTTAACCGCGCACGGCGCAAAAGCGAGCGCCTGTGCGGGCATCGGAGACGGGCTTGCCGCGGCGTTTGCCGCAGCGGGGGCGGACGGCGCGGTGGTTGCCTTCGGCTCACTGTATCTGGTGGGCGCGATCCGCGGTGCGTATCAGGCGATGCCATAATCTGAAAAGGACAAAAGCGCGTGGGTCATCTGACCCACGCGCTTTTAGTCACGTGTCTTTTTCCGGCTGCGGCTGGCCGCGGAAACGCATTTCCGGTTTTTTGATGGAGACGGTCGTATTGGACTCCACGCTGCTTGTCAGGAAGGCGTTCGCGCCGATTACGACGTTGTCGCCGATCTCCGTTGCGCCGCCGAGCAGGGTCGAGCCGGCATAGATCGTCACGTTGTCGCCGACCTTCGGGTGCCGCCGCTCACCGGGGACGCTGCGCATGCCTACGGGAGAGAATGCGCCCAGCGTCACGCCCTGATAGATCTTGACGTCGTTTCCGATCACGGAGGTTTCGCCCACGACGATGCCGGTGCCGTGGTCAATGAAGAAATGCGCGCCGATGGTCGCGCCGGGGTTGATGTCGATACCCGTGTGCGAGTGGGCGTACTCGGTCATGATACGCGGGATCATGGCCACATCGCGCACATACAGCTCATGTGCGATGCGATAGACGAAAATGGCAAAGAAACCCGGATAGGAGAGCACAACCTCCTCGCGGTTGTGGGCGGCGGGGTCGCCGTCAAAAAACGCGCTCAGGTCGCTTTGCAACGCCCGCTGGATCTCCGGCAGCGCCGAGAGCAGGTCAGCCGTGATCTCCTCGGCGCGGCGGCGGTGTTCTTTCGTTTCCGGCATTGTCAGCGCGATCTGACCCGCAAGATCGTCGAAGATGCGCTCCATCAGCAGCGCGCCGTATTGCTCCGGCGGGAGCTTGAGCAGGTGCTTCTCACCGTAGTAGACAGGGAAGAGCAGCTTTTGGAACATGCGGATGATGTCGATGATTGCCTGCCGGCTTGGCTGGCGCAGCGCGTCGCCGTACATGGGCAGCTCCGACGCATTGTACTGCGCCGCAAGCTGCTCCGCGGCGCCGCGGATGACCGCGCTCCGTTTGGCTTTGTCCATACCATGCCTCCGATTAAAAGGATGCGCCCATCTTATCAGAGCTGCGCGGCAAAAGCAAGTATTTCCGGTATGTCCCTTTTTGAACGAAATGTGAACTTTAAAAATTCAAACCAAAAATTGCAAATTTCCTCTTGCATTTGCAAAGGGTCTGCGCTAATATATCAACGTCGGTTAGCACTCGGATAAAAAGAGTGCTAACCACGAAACATGTTATCTTAAAATAAACATATAAGGAGGCAATACCCATGAAACTCACTCCGCTTGCCGACCGCGTCGTGCTCAAGCTCGTCGAGGCCGAGGAAACCACCAAGGGCGGCATCATTCTCACTGCCAAGGCGCAGGAGAAGCCCTCCGTCGCCGAAGTCATCTCCGTCGGCCCCGGCGGTATGGTGGACGGCCACGACGTCGTGATGACGGTCAAGGCCGGCGATAAGGTCATCACCAGCAAGTATTCCGGCACCGAGGTCAAGGTCGACGACGTCGAATATACCATCGTGCGCCAGAGCGATATTCTCGCCATTGTCGAGTAATCAAAGGAGGTAATTCATTATGGCTAAGCTTATCAAGTCCGGTGAGGCGGCGCGCAAGGCGCTGGAGACCGGCGTCAACACTCTTGCCGATACCGTTAAGGTCACGCTGGGCCCCAAGGGCCGCAACGTGGTGCTGGATAAGAAGTTCGGTGCTCCGCTCATCACCAACGATGGTGTGACCATCGCCAAGGAGATCGAGCTGGAGGATCCGTTTGAGAACATGGGCGCGCAGCTCGTGCGTGAGGTTTCCACCAAGACCAACGACGTCGCGGGCGACGGTACCACCACCGCCACGCTGCTGGCGCAGGCCATGGTGCGCGAGGGCCTGAAGAACCTCGCTGCCGGTGCGAACCCCATTGTGATGAAGAAGGGCATGGCGAAGGCCGTTGAGACCGCCGTCACGACCATCAAGGCCAACAGCCAGAAGGTCAACGGCACGGCGGATATCACCCGCGTCGGCACCGTGTCCAGCGGCGACGAGTTCATCGGCAAGCTGATTGCCGAGGCGATGGAGAAGGTTTCCGCCGACGGTGTCATCACCATCGAGGAGTCCAAGACCGCCGAGACCTACAGCGAGGTCGTCGAGGGCATGCAGTTCGACCGCGGCTACATCACGCCGTACATGGTCACCGATGCCGAGAAGATGGAGGCTGTCGTGGACGATGCCTACCTCCTCATCACCGACAAGAAGATCTCCGTCATCGCGGACATTCTTCCGCTGCTGGAGTCCCTGGTTCAGAGCGGCAAGAAGCTCGTCATCATTGCCGAGGACGTTGAGGGTGAGGCGCTCAGCACCCTGATCGTCAACCGTCTGCGTGGCACGCTGAACGTCGTGTGCGTCAAGGCGCCCGGCTTCGGCGATCGTCGCAAGGAGATGCTTCAGGATATCGCGACCCTCACCGGCGGCCAGGTCATCAGCGAGGAGCTGGGTTACGACCTCAAGACGGCGGATGTCTCCATGCTCGGCCGTGCCAACCAGATCAAGGTCACCAAGGAGAACACCACCATCGTCGGCGGCAAGGGCGACAAGAAGAAGATCGAGGAGCGCGTTGCGCAGATCCGCAGCCAGATCGGCGTTACCACGTCCGATTACGAT
>CACZPK010000116.1 GCA_902783035.1 Oscillospiraceae bacterium | reverse complement strand
TTTATAAGTTGCCCGTTTTATGGCGGTCAGGCGCCGCCGCCCGCTTATCCTGCCTCCACACCCCCGTCGAAACCGGTACGCCCCCATATGTCGGTGCAGATGCATATCGTTTGTGGTCGCGCTTGCGCGGTCCCTCGTTCACTGCGCTGCACCGTCTCAGTTTCTTCGCAAAGCCGCATGTGCCGGTCTTTGCTCGAAAACCGGAGGTATCCCTTCGGGATGTTTCAGGAAAACATTATCGCTCCGGCAGCTTCTCCGGCTCGGGATATTCCTCGCCGAGGGTGTCCACGCGGATGCTCTTGATGGTCTGCGGCTTTTTCGGCTTGTCGTTATACATGTCACGGTTCACGCGGCTGATCTCGATCGCCTTGTCGACGTTTTCCGTGATCTTGCCGAAAGCGGCATACTGTCCGTCAAGATGAGGCGCATCGGCAACCATGATGAAAAACTGGCTGCCCGCGCTGTCCGGGATCATCGTGCGCGCCATGGACAAAACGCCCGTGGTGTGCTTGAGGTCATTGGTAACGCCGTTGTTTGTAAACTCGCCCTTGATGGAATAGCCCGGGCCGCCCATTCCCGTTCCGTCCGGGCAGCCGCCCTGGATCATAAAACCGGGGATAACGCGGTGGAAGATCAGGCCGTCATAGTAGCTGGCGTTCGCCAACGCAATGAAGTTGTTGACGGTGTTCGGCGCAAGCTCGGGGTACAGCTCGCCCTTCATCACGCCGCCGTCTTCCATTTCAATGGTCACAAGCGGATTGCTCATAGTCTTTTCTCCTCTGATCTTTTTTCAATAACGCTCGCGCATCGCGCGGTCGATCTGGCGCTTGGCGTCACGCTGGGCGGCGGCCTCGCGCTTGTCGTAATTCTTCTTGCCCTTGCACACGCCCAGCTCCACCTTCACTTTCGCGTCCCGAAAGTATACGGACAGCGGTACCAGCGCGTAGCCGTCCTGCGCCGCCAGCGCCGCGAGCTTGACGATCTCGCGCTTGTGCAGCAGCAGCCGCTTGGGGCGGTCGGGGTCATGGTTGAAGATGTTACCCTTGTCATAGGGGGAAATGTGCATGCTGTGGACATACGCTTCACCGTTTTTGGCAATGACGTAGCTGTCCTTGAGGTTGAGCGTGCCCGCACGCACGGATTTGACCTCCGTGCCCTTGAGCTCAATGCCGGCCTCATATCTGTCCTCGACAAAATAGTCATGGAACGCCTTGCGGTTGTTCGCCATGACCTTGATACCCTTTTTCTCCGCCACGGCAATCACCTCCCGCTGCTGACGCTTGAGCAGTATATCACACTTTTTTGCCGTACACAAGCCTTATCATGAAATTGTAACACAAACGTACAAAAATCATGCGTTTTGCCCGGACAGAGCGAAAAAACGCAAAATTCGCAGGAGTGCTTGCGGTATGCGCGGGCGCGCGGTATAATAGAAAAAACGCATGCGACGAGGGGGAGTGAGAGCATGAAGATCCTGTTTGCGAGCAGCGAATGCGCGCCGTTCAGCAAATCCGGCGGGCTGGCGGACGTGGCGTATTCCCTGCCGCCCGCGCTCAAGGCGGCGGGCAACGAGGTTGCCGTCATCACGCCGCTGTACCAGTGCGTACGCGAACGTTTCGGCGACAAGCTGACCAAGGCTGGAAACTATACGGTCTATCTGGGGCAGGTATCCTATACCTGCGGGCTGTATCGTGCCAAAAATCGCGGCGTCACCGTTTGGTTCGTGGAATACAACGTGTTTTTTGACCGTCCCCGGCTCTACGGCTACGATGACGACGCGCGGCGTTTCGCCTTTTTCAGCCGCGCCGTGATCGACCTGCTGCCCAAGCTGGACTTTATGCCGGAAGTGCTTCACTGCAATGACTGGGAAACCGCGGCGGCGGTGCTCTACCTCAAAAACGATCAGGCATGGCGCGCCGATCTGCGCGGCGTCAAGACCGTTTATACCATCCACAACATCGCATATCAGGGCCAGTTCGGCGCAGCGGAGCTGGAGCGCACCTTTGCCCTGCCGGGCGGCTGGTATCAGGGCGGGCTGGGTTACGAATATGAGGGGCGTCACGACATCAACCTGATGAAGGGCGCGATCCTGATGGCGGACGCGGTGTCCACGGTTTCCGCCACCTATGCCCGCGAGCTGCATCACCCCGCCTTCGGGCAGGGGCTGGAGGGCGTGATCGGCATGGTCGACCGCAAGCTCTACGGCATTTTGAACGGCATCGACATGAAGCTCTACGACCCGGAGACCGATCCGCGCATTCCCTGCAATTTCAGCCGGGCCGACCGCTCGGGCAAGGCGCTGTGCAAGGCGCAGCTCCAGCGCGCCTTCGGTCTCGCGGTGGAGCCGGAGTGGCCGCTGCTCTGTTCCGTGGCGCGGCTGGTGGAGCAAAAAGGCATTGAGCTGATCCGTCAAATCCTTCCCGATCTCATGAAGATGGGCGTGCAGCTCATCGTCTTCGGGCAGGGCGAGCAGTGCTACGCCGATTATTTCCGCTGGGCGCGGTCGCAGTGGCCGGAACAGATCGGTTTTTCCGACGAGTACAGCGAAGATGTTGCCAGCGAGATCTTCTCCGGCGCGGACATATATCTGATGCCCTCGCGTTTTGAGCCCTGCGGCCTGTCGCAGATGATGGCGATGCGTTACGGCACGGTGCCCATCGTCCACGAAACCGGCGGACTGCGCGACTCCGTGCGTCCCTACAGCGATTTTGACGGCATCGGCGACGGGTTCTCCTTCGTCAGCTATTCGCCGCAGGCGCTCTATCTTGCCGTGCAGGAGGCCGTGAAGCTTTATTTTGCCGACGCGGAGATGTTCCGCACCCTGGGCGACCGCTGCATGGCAAAGGATCTCTCCTGGGACAAGAGCGCCGCGATCTACAATCGCATGTACAGCGACATTGCCGACTTCAGCAACAGCAGCGGCGAGTTATCCTTCACCGCGGCATTTTCGCGGCTCCGTCGGGCGTTTGACAGGCTCTATCACCGCTATCTGAAATCCGGCGCAGTGCTGCCGGACGACTACTTCCGCTCGGTACAGATCCAGATCCTCGGCAAGGGCGCGGGCGTGTTCCATGTGGTGCTGCGCAGTCAGGAAATCGAAATTGAACCGACGACCTACCACGGCGCAGACGTTGAGATCGCCGCCAGCTTCGACAATCTCCTCGGCATGGCGCGGGGCAAGGTGTCGGTGGACAAGCTGTATATGAACGGGCAGCTCAAGGTGGAGGGCAACGTCTCCAAAGGCGCGGAGCTGCGCAAGCTGCTGCGCCCCGCGCACCACGCCGCCGGAAAACACCCGTGACGGGTGGAGGTTTGCAATTCGCGCAGATTCGTGCTATCATGCATCCCATAACAAACAAAGGAGCGCCACATGGGTATTTTTGACAAGGCGCCGGCACCGGTTCCGGCACCGGATTTCATTGAGGTCGGGCAGATCGTCAACACGCACGGCGTGCGCGGCGAAGTCAAGGTGCAGCCGTGGGATGTGAGCGCCGATCGGCTGGCAACCTTCAAAACCTTCTACATGGACGGCGTGCCGTTCCGCCCGCTTTCCAAGCGCGTCCACGGCGAAATGGTACTCATGACGCTGCCGGAGATCGAGGACATGGACGCAGCCGCTGCGCTCAAGACAAAGGTGCTGTCCATCAAACGCGCGGATGTGCGCCTGCCCAAGGGCGAGTACTTCGACGAAGAGATCGTCGGCATGAACGTATTCAATTATTTTCCGCACACCTATGTCGGCACGGTGAGCGAGGTGCTGACCTATCCCGCGCATAAGCTCTACCGGGTCAAGGGCCCGGAAAAAACCTATCTCATCCCTGCGGTCAAGGACATCTTTGTCACCGACATCGACACCACGGCGCGGGAAATCACCGTACACATGATAGAAGGGCTGGAAACCGACGATGAGTGACATGCCTTCCCTGCGGGTCGACATTATGACGCTGTTCCCCGAATCTCTGGACGCCATGCTGAACGTCAGCATTCTCGGCCGCGCGCAGGAGCGGGGACACATTGCCATTCAAACACACCAGATCCGCGCCTATACGACCAACAAGCAGATGCAGGTGGATGATTACCCTTACGGCGGCGGTCGCGGCGCGGTCATGCAGGCCGACCCGCTTTACCGCTGCCACGCCGACATCGTGGAGAAATTCGGTGCGGGGCACACGATCTACCTCTCACCCTGCGGACGCGTTTTCACGCAGGCGGTGGCGCGTGAGCTGAAGGAGCGCTACCATCATCTGATCCTCGTCTGTGGGCACTACGAGGGCGTTGACCAGCGCTTTCTCGACGAATGTGTGGATGAGGAGATCTCCATGGGCGATTTCGTCGTCACCGGCGGCGAGATCCCCGCGATGGCGCTGACCGACTGCGTATGCCGCATGGTGCCGGGCGTGCTGCCCGAGGAAGCGTGTTTCACGGAGGAGTCCCATTGGGATGGCCTGCTCGAATACCCGCAGTATTCCCGTCCCGACGAATGGCACGGGCGGCGGGTCCCCGACGTATTGCTCTCGGGACACCATGAAAATGTGGCAAAATGGCGGCGCAAGGAAAGCTGGAAACGCACCATGGCGCGCCGCCCCGACCTCTGGGCGCAGTTCGACGAAAGCAAACTGACGACCAAGCAGGAACGGAAACTGCTGCTGGAGGCCAAATCGGAATTTGAGGCGGAACGCAGGGAGCATGAGCCAGCCGCGGACTGAACTGCATACGAACAAAAAACTGACGGCATATGCCGTCAGTTTTTTATGTAAACCGTTTGCTGGAATCACGCGATGCGCACCGCGCCGACATAGTATTTGGAATAATAGCTCTCGGACAGGGAGTTCGTGTAGACCTTGCCGATGCTGTAGCGTGCATGGACGACATTCCCGTTGCCGACGTAGACGCCGACGTGGTTGATGCGTCCGCCGCTGCTGGGGCTGGAGAAGAACACCAGATCACCCGGCTGCAAATCGGAGCGCGAAACCTTGTAACCGCAGTTGGCATACTGTCCGGACGCGGTGTGCGGGAGGGAATAGCCGAACTGCTTATAGAGATACATCGTAAAGCCCGAGCAGTCAAATCCACTGGGCGAGGAACCGCCGTAAACATAGCGCACGCCAAGGTACTGAGGTGCCATCACCGCGACCTGTGCGCCGACACCGCCCTCGGACTCGGGCAGGGTGTCGCCTTCACACACATAATCGCTGAGGACGTAACCCTCCGTATTGCCGAAGGAAATGTGCGTCCAGCCGTCCAGCGCGCCGAGGATGGTGACCTTCTTGCCGGTGGTGACCTGCGTCAAGCGCTCATGATCCGTTCCGGGACCGGAACGGACGTTGATCGTGCCGCCCGTGATGATACCGGCGCTGCCGTCCGCGGACACGCCCGCCGTGCTGCCCGCCTCCACCGCGCTCGTCTCCACAGCGGCAGCGGGGATCGCCGCCTCATCGGGTCCGGTTTCCTCGCCGGCCTGCTCCATCTCCTGCGGAGCCGGTTCGGCGGCAGGCGCTGGCTCGGGTTCGTGCTGCGCCGTCGGAAGCGAGGCAAGCACGCCGTTGTCCGCCGTGATATAGTCGCCGTAGATATAACCGGTCTTGTCATCGAACGAAACCTTGTACCAGCCGCCGTCCTTTTCCAGCAGCGTAACGCGCTTGCCGGAGGAGACCGACGCGATGCGATTCGCGCTCGTAGATGCCGCGGCGCGCACGTTGACGTTGTTATCCTTCACGGTCGCATTGCCCGTCCTGCTCTCGTTCGACGCGGCAGCGGCGCCATCGCGGCGGATGAAATCGCCGTAAATATAACCCGTCTTGCCGTCGACCGAGATCTTGTACCATTCGCCGCTCTGCTCCAGAACCGCAACACGTTTGCCCTCCGCGAGCAGCATCACACGCTCGGCGCTCGTGCTGGGCGCGGAGCGGAGATTGATCGTGGAGCCGCCCGTCACAGTGGCGTTGGCACTGGCCGCGGTATTCGCGGCAGTCTCGGTGCTCTGGCTGCCCGTCTGGTTGGAGTGCACGGGCGCATTGCTGCCGTCCTTGATCAGATAATCGCACAGGACATAGCCCGTCTTGCCGTCAAAGGAGATGTGATACCAGTCGCCGCTGGTGCCCATGACCGTAACGCGCTTGCCGGCACCCACCATGGCGACGCGGCTGTGCTCCGTGCCGGGGCCGGAACGGACGTTGATCGTGGAGCCGCCCGTGATGGTTGCGTTGGCGGAAGACGCGGCCGAGCCGGACGTCTGCGCCGTGGAGGCGGAAGCACCGCCGTTCGTTGCAATATAGTCCTTGAGAATGTAACCCGTGGAGTCGTTCCACTTGACCTTGTACCAGCCGCCCTCTTCGCCGACGATGCTGACCTGCTTGCCCCTGGCAAGCATCTCAACGACCTCATAGCTCGTGCCGGGACCCTTACGGGCGTTGACAACATCTTCGGTGACAACGCCGCTGGATGCGGCAAAAGCGCCCGCGGTGAGGGCAAAGGCAAACACTGCGGACAGCAGCAGGCGCAGGAGATGATGATGCATATGTCTCATAATATTCTCTTTCGTAAAACGCACGCCTTACATCTTGCCGCTCAGCGCGCGATCCAGCCAGATCGTGGCGAACTCCATCGCCTCCGCCATGCTGTTTTTCTCCGTACTGCGCACAACACGGTCACGGGATTTCAGGTTGGGAGACGTCAACTGAAGCTGAATGGAAATCCGCTTCGCCAGCGTGATATCCTGCAGCGGCTCGCTGTCGAGCACCTGCATCATCACGATATATTTATCCGCCATCGAGCCGTAATAGATGAGATTGTCCGCGCGGCGCAGCGGGTGTCCGTTATAAGTCAGGCCGGTCTTTGCCTCTGCCATGGTAATCGCTCCTCTCAAAGAAATTCGTTACAAATTGTAACTATTTTAGCATTCGCTGTCTGCCTTGTCAACCGCATCGTATGGGAAAATGCGTAGAGAAATTGCGCTATATCTTGTGGAACCTGCCAAAACCAAGCGAAAATGGTAGACATAATGCAAAAAACGACTTTCCGCCTTTTCCGCGGAAAGTCGTTTTATTGGGAGCAGAAACAGCGCTTACTTGCCCAAATAGCTGCGCAGCAATACCTGCAGCAGTTCGTCCCGGTCCAGTTTACGGATCAACGTGCGCGCCTCGTGGTGATTGGTGATGTAGGTAGGGTCTTCCGAGAGGATATACCCCACAATCTGATTGATCGGATTGTAACCCTTATCCTCCAGCGCAGCGTAGACCGTGGTCAGGATATGATGAATCTCGGCGTCCTTTTCCTGAACGGCGTCGAACTTACGGGTGAAATCGTCCATACAGACACCCCCTTCTTCCGAGTCAGTATAGCGCGGCACGCCAAAAAAGTAAAGACTTTTGTGCAGGTTGTAACAAAAACGTAATCTCCCTTTCGCCGGGTTCAGCGCAAATGCGCGTCCAGCTTATCCGCGAGCGCGCCGACAATGGACTGCATCGCGGCATCCGCCTCCTCGCTGGTAAGGCTGCGGTCGTCCGCACGCAGCACCAGCGAGAACGCCACGCTCTTGCAGCCGGGCAGGATACCGGGGCCGCGGTAGATGTCGAAGAGGGTCACCTCACGCAGCAATCCGCCCGCGGCGTCGCGGATGCACGACTCCAGCGCGCCGACCGTCACCGGTTCGGCGCAAACAACGGCAATGTCGCGCGTGGCGGCGGGGAACTTCGGCAGGGGCTGGTACTCCGGCTTGCCTCCGCGCACCTCGTACAGCGCCTCAAAGGACAGCTCCGCAGCGTAAACCTCGGCCTCGATGCCGTAGCCCAGCGCCACCAGCGGGTGGATCTGGCCAAACACGCCCAGCAGCCTGTCGCCTGCGTAAACCAGCGCACAGCGCCCGGGATGGTAGGCCGGATTGTCCTGGCAGATGTCAAAACGCACATCCGAGACCTTAGCCTCGCGCAGAATGCCCTCGACCGTGCCCTTGAAGGAGAAGAAATCGATCCCATCTCCGTAAGCGCCCAGCGCAAGCACCTTCGGCTCGTCGGCAAGGCCGTCGGCACGGGGCTTGTAAATCTTGCCCAGCTCATAGAGGCGCACGGACTTGTTGCGGTAGTTGTAGTTGCGCGTCACGATCTCCAGCATCGAGGGCAGGATGGTCGTGCGCATGATGGAAGTATCCTCGCCCAACGGGTTGAGGATCTTCAGGCTCTTGCGCAGCGGGCTGTCCGCCGGCATGCGGATCTTGTCATAATAGGAAGGGCTGATGAACGAGTAGGTGATGATCTCGTCGTAGCCCAGCGCACGGCAGGAAACACCCAGCGAACGCTCAAACCGCTGCACGTCGGTAAAACCGCCGCGGGTGGTCTCGCCCTTGGTGAGCGTATTGGGGATGTTGTTGTAACCGTAGAAACGCGCAACTTCCTCCGCCAGATCGCACAGCGCCTGCACATCGCCGCGCCAGGACGGAACGATCACGTCCGCCGGGCCGTTGGGGAAATCTTTTTCGCGGGTAAAGATGTCCACACGCGCAAGATAGCGGTACATATCCGCCGCGGGAATGTCTGTGCCGAGGAAGGCGTTGACCTGCTCCGGCTCCATGCGTATGACCGTTTCGGCCTGATCTTTGGCGATAACATCCATCACGCCGTCCACGACTTCGCCGCAGCCAAGCTGCTCCACAAGTTCGCAGGCACGCTCGACGGCCTTGATGGTGTTCATCGGGTCAAGGCCCTTTTCATAGCGGGAAGACGCGTCGGTGCGCATGCCGAGCGCCGTTGCGGTGCGGCGCACGGAAACGCCGTTGAAGTTTGCGCTCTCAAAGAGCACCATCGCCGTATCGCCGACGATCTCACTGTTCGCGCCGCCCATAACGCCGGCGACGCACACGGGCTTGTGCTCATCGCAGATGCACAGCATGCTCGTCGTCAGCTTGCGCTCGTTGCCGTCAAGGGTCTGGATGCTCTCGCCCTCGCGCGCGGTACGCACAATGATCTTGCCGCCTTCCACACAGCTGAAATCAAACGCGTGCATCGGCTGGCCGTATTCCAGCATCACATAGTTCGTGATATCGACAATGTTGTTGATCGGACGCACGCCGCTGGCACGCAGGCGCTCGCGCATCCACAGCGGAGACGGTCCGATGCGGACGTTTTTGACCATGCGCGCGGTGTAGCGCGGGCAAAGGGTCCCGTCCTCGATCTCGATGTCGAGCTGCTCCGCAATGCTGCCGCCGCAGCCGCGCACCTCGGGCGTGTGCAGCTTGAGCGGGCGCTCAAACGTAGCGCTTGCCTCGCGGGCAAGGCCGATGACGGAGAGGCAGTCGGGACGGTTGGGCGTGATCTCAAATTCGACCACGGAATCGTCATAACCGAGCACCTTGCAGATCTCGTCGCCCGGCTGAGGGTTCTTCGCCATAACGTCGGCGTCGGTCGAGAGAATGAACAACCCGTCCTTCGCGGCGTAGGGCCAGTCGTGCTCCGTCATGCCCAGCTCCTGATAGGAGCAGCACATGCCGTTGGAGTCCACGCCGCGCAGCTTGCCGGCGGTGATGGTCTTGCCGCCGGGCAGGACCGCGCCGTCGAGCGCGACAATGACGAGGTCACCCTCTTTCTGGTTCTGCGCGCCGGTGACAACCTGAATGGGTGCGCCCTTTCCCACGTCGATCTGGCAAACCCACATATGGTCGCTGTTCTCATGGCGGACCATCTCGACGATCCTGCCGACCACGACGTTCCGGATCTCGCTGCCCTCGCGCTCGATGGTCTCCACCTTGGAGCCGGAGAGCGTCATCTCGTCATTGAACTGCTTGTCGCTCACATCACGGAGATCGACAAACTCATTGAGCCATTTTCTGCTGAGAATCATTGCAAACGCCCTCCTTTCTTAAAACTGCTCCAGGAACCGCACGTCATTTTCAAAAATGAGGCGCAGGTCGCTGATTTTGTACTGTCCCAGCGCAAGGCGCTCCAGGCCAAAGCCGAACGCCCAGCCGGAATAGACGGTCGAGTCGATGCCGCAGCCCTCCAGCACCTTCGGGTGGATCATGCCGGCGCCCAGCACCTCGATCCAGCCCTCGCCCTTGCAGGTGGGGCAGCCCGCGCCGTGACACTTGTAGCACTGGATATCCATTTCGCAGCTCGGCTCGGTAAACGGGAAGTGGTGCGGGCGGAAGCGCGTGACCGTGTTTTCGCCGTAGAGCGAGCGGACGACGGTGTTGAGCGTGCCCTTGAGATCCGCCATCGTGATGCCCTTGTCGATCGCCATGCCTTCGATCTGGTGGAACATCGGGGAGTGCGTCGCATCCACCTCGTCCTTGCGGTAAACGCGGCCCGGCGCGATCATGCGGATCGGCAGCGGGCGCGATTCCATCGCATGGATCTGCATGGGGCTGGTCTGCGTGCGCAGGAGGATGGAGCTGTCCTCGGTAAAGTAAAACGTATCGCTCCACTCACGGGCCGGATGGCCCTCTTCGACATTGAGCTTGGTAAAGTTGTAGTCCGCCAGTTCCACTTCGCGGTCTTCGATCACCTCAAATCCGAGGCCGATGAAAATATCCTTGATCTCGTCGAGCACCTGGTACATCGGATGCTGCTTGCCGAGCTTTTGCGGTGTGCCGGGGATGGTCACGTCCACCGTCTCGGCAAGCAGGCGCATCGCCATCGCCTTGCTTGCAAGCTGCTCCGCCCGCGTTTCGATGGCGGCTTCCAGCTTGGCGCGCACCTCGTTGGCCAGCTGCCCGATGATGGGGCGCTCTTCGGCGGAGAGCTTGCCCATCTGCTTGAGCATGGCGGTCAGTTCACCCTTTTTACCGAGGTACTGAACGCGCAGGGCCTCCAGATCCTCGGCATTCGCCGCTTTTTCCATCGCCGCGGCAGCCGCCGCGCGGATGGCTTCCAACTGTTGTCTCATATGTCCTTCTCCTTTGTGCGGGATATTATCACATATATAGTATTTATATCATAACCGCAATTGGGTTGCAAGCAGCAATTTGACCGAGAAATGCTTGACTTTCCACACATCAGCTATATAATTATAATGTATTTGAGCTGGCTGAAGGCCGATTCCAGAACAAAAAGGAGTTTCCGTTATGGCAACATATACCATGCATGTTGCGGGCCTGACCCGTGAACTGCCCATCTGCAAGGTCAATGACGAGCTGTATATCGGCGCGTTTATCATGTTCGGTGACGCAGAGCTGACCGTCGCCTGCGCGCGCGACCTGTTGAAGCTGGCGGAGAAGATCGAGTACGATTATCTCTTCACGGCGGAGGCAAAAAGCATCCCGCTCATCCATGAGATGGCGCGTCAGAGCGGCGCGAAGAAGTACTTTATCGCCCGCAAAGGCCCCAAGGTCTATATGCCCGACCCCATCAGCGTGGACGACCAGTCCATCACCACGCTTTCGCTTCAGCGCCTCTACCTCGGCAGCGACGACGCGGCGATCATCCGCGGCAAGAAGGTCCTCATCGTGGATGACGTGATTTCCACCGGCGGCTCGCTCAAGGCTATGGAAGCGCTGGTCGAAAAAGCCGGCGGCACAGTTGCCGGCCGCATGTCGGTTCTCGCCGAGGGCGGCGCGGCCGACCGGCATGACATCAAGTTCCTTGAAAAGCTCCCTGTATTCAACGCGGACGGAACGGTCAAGTGACCGGGAACCCATTTCCCATAAATTCGGTAGGACAACCGACGACCCGCCGAGGCAGTCAATGCCCTCAGCGGGTCGCCTCGTCTTACACCGCTTGACACAAAAAACGGAGGATATCAGCTTATGGAGCCTCATCAGGCCATCGCCGATCTCACCATCGGTAGCCGCGTAAGCGGCTTCTACATTTTGCAGGACGTCCAGCTGCGTCTGACAAGCGGCGGCAAGCCGTTCCTCAGCGCAACGCTCAACGACCGGACGGCGTCGGTCGGGGCAAAGTTTTGGGATTACAGCGGTCCGCTCACGGAGAAGGATGCGGGCCGGATCGTCCGTGTTTCCGGTTCGGTCGGCGAATACCGCGGCACCCCGCAGGTCACGCTTGACCAGATCCGCCTCGCCGCGGACGCCGAGCGTGTGGATCTCGCCTCTCTTGTCCCCGCCGCGCCGATCGACGCGGACGACGTGTTTCGGAATGTCGTGTCACTGGTCGATTCGATACAGGACGAGGACTATCGCCGCCTCTGCCGGGAAATGCTCGCGCGCCACAAGCAGGCGTTTCTTTCCATCCCCGCCGCCAAAAGCGTCCATCACGGCTTTCTGAACGGTCTTTTGATGCACACGGCAAACATGCTCGCCCTCGCGGATTTTGTCGCGGGACTCTATCCCGATGTTGTCGACCGCAGTCTTCTGCTGGCGGGCACCCTGCTCCACGATTTTGGAAAGGAGCAGGAATTCGCGCTCTCCCCCCTCGGTCTGGCGGTGGATTATTCGCGCAAGGGTCAGCTGCTGGGGCATCTGGTCATGTGCGCCGAGGAAGTGGGCGAGCTTGCCCGCGCGCTGGACGTGCCCGAGGAGAAGGCCGTGCTGTTGCAGCACCTGATCCTTTCACACCACGGCCAGCCGGAGTTCGGCGCGGCCGTACGTCCGGCCTGTGCGGAAGCCGAGCTGCTCTCATACATCGACATGCTCGACAGCCGCGCGGAGATTTGCCGCGAAACGCTGGCACAGACGCCCGCCGGCGCTTTCAGCAACCGCATCTTTGCGCTGGAGAACCGACGTGTTCTCAACCACTCCGCCGATTAAGCAGCCCCTCGTTTCCACGGCGTCCCAATGTATTTGAGGTGAATGAATTGCATCGCAAAAGCGAAAACTCCGCGCAGCCCTCATGCGTGCTGATCTGCGGTAAAACAGAGCTGCTGGACCGTGAGTCTCTGGGGCTCGCCGCGCAGTACTATCGCGTGGTCGTGTGCGGCGAAAGCGAAGCGCCCCGCCACTCCGTGTCCAAACGGATACATATCTATCGCAGGGACCCGGCGTCCGAGGACTTTGAACGGCTCCTGTACGCTTACGCACCGGATGCGGTGTGGTATTTTTCCGGTTATGCCGACGGTGGGGACGGGCTGGCGAACGAACGCGAGATGATTGAAAATCTTGTGCGGCGCTGCGCATCCTGTGCGGTTGGCAGGCTCATAGTGGTTTCCTCGGTCAACAGCCTGCGCTACACGCTGTCCGAAAGCACTGACGACTTCGGCAAAAAGATATACGACTCCGAGCAGTCCTTCGACTGCGCGCAAATGGAAGCGCTCGTTCAATTTGCCGCCGAACGAAACGGCGTTCAGTGCGTCATCATCCGCGCCCCGTATATTGCAAAGATGTTCAACCGCGGCAATTATCTGGGCCGGCTCTTTGAAACGATCGCCGACGGCAAGCCGCTTCAGCTTCCCTGCCGTGCGTCCCAGCGCGTGGATTTCCTGTCCAACCACAACCTCACGGAGCTTTTGATCTCCGTCACGGAGGAAACGATGGCGCAGGGTGGGGTCTACACCGCGCTCAGCGGCTATCGCCGCACCTGCGGTGAGCTGGGCGGCGAACTGCAAAAGTGCGCCGCCGAAGCCAGCATTTCGTATGAGGATGCATCCTGTTCCTTTGTTCTCAACGAAGACGCCGAGGCGCGCAAGCTCCGTCAGGATTACGGTTTCATCGCATCCGACGACGTTGTCGGCGACCTGCCGCTTTTATACGGCGCTTATCAAAGCGCCCGGTCGAAAAAGCCCGGTCTCCGGCAAAGGTTTGCCGCGTTCTTCTCCGCGCTGTCCGAGCCGGTGCGCAAGCTGGCCGAGTTGATCATTCTGTTTGCGCTCGTCCAGCTTCTGCTCCGATACACCGCCGATTCCGTCTATTTCCGCTACGTTGATCTGCGTCTCTTTTTTGTCGTCATTCTGGGCACGACGCACGGCATGCTGATCGGCGCGCTTGCCGGCCTGCTGGAATGCGTTTCCCTGCTGTTCGATTACGCGAAGATCGGCGTCACGGGCGCGATGCTTTTCTACAACATGGACTACTGGCTCCCGTTCGCGATCTACCTGATGGCGGGTTCGATCACCGGCTATGTAAGCGCCGCACGCAGCCAAAAGCTCCATTTTGCGGAGGAACAGGCACGCACGCTGCGGGAGAAATATCGCTTTCTCAACAGCGTATACCTGTCCGTAATCGAGAACAAAGAAACCTACAAGCGGCAGATCCTCGGTTATAAGGACAGTTTCGGCAAGATCTTTGACGCCGTCGAGAAGCTCAACAGCGCCACGCCCGCCAGCATCTTCATGAATGGCATCGAAACGCTGGAGCACATTCTGGACAATCACACGATCGCCATTTACATCATGGACGACTATCAGAAGTACGGACGTCTGGTCGCCTGCTCGCGGGAAATGTCGACCCGTCTGAGGAAGTCGCTGAACATCGGCGCATGCCGTGAGATGTACGAAGTCGTGCGCAACCGCGAAACGTGGAAAAACACCTCGTTCCGGGAAGGGCTGCCCGCCTATGCCTACGCGATCGTGGAGGGGGATGCCGTCCGCCTGCTGATCTGCATATACGAGGCGTCGTCCAGCCAGATGGATCTTTACTACATGAACCTGTTCACGATCCTGTGCCACCTGATCCGTCTGGCATTTATGCGGGCGTTGGCTTATCAAAACGCAATCGAGCGCGAAAAGTTCTATCCGGGGACGGAAATCCTTCTGCCGGAATACTTTGTGATCGAGCTGGACTCCCAGCGGAAGATGGCGGAGGCCGGCGTCGCGAGTTACTTGCTGCTGGACATCCACACGGACGACTTTACGGAAACGGGCAGCCGTCTGCAAAGCATGATCCGGCACAGCGACATCATCGGAAACGGCACGGACGGGAAGCACTACCTGCTGCTCACGCAGACCGACCGGGAAATTTTCCGCATCATCGGAGACAGGTTGACGCAAAGCGGGATCGACTACACGATCGCGGAAGGCATGTGACGCATGAAACTCTTACTGTTTTTTCTCGGTTTTCATATGGTTTTCTGTCTCGCCCTGCTCGTGCTGCGCCGCGCCCGGGTGATCGGGTGCGAATATATCATGCTCTTCAACGCCCTTTTCCTTCCCGTCTGGGGTGCCGCCCTTCTCTTGTGCAGGGGTATTTCCGACCGGCGTGCAGACCGTCCGGGCGTCGTTACGGAGGCTCTGCGTCCGCGCTCGGATGAAACGGTGCTAAGCACTCCGTTCAGCCTGGAGGACAAGGCCGTCGTCCCGCTGGCGGAGGCAATTTCGTATCAGGAAGGCGAGGCGCCGGAGGATGCGTCGGCAGACAGCCTCTACGACGTCAGCCGGAGCATCGTCATGGATGAAGACACCCTGACCGAAACCGTCGTCCCGCTGGAAGAAGCGCTCATCGTAAACGACACCGCCACAAGGCGGGCGCTCATCATCGACGTGCTCTACACGAATCCCGGCGACTACATTTCCCAGCTTTACGCGGCCAAGGCGAACGGGGACACGGAGGTCGTGCACTACGCCGCCACGGCGCTGGCGGAAATACAGAAGGAATTTGATCTGGCATTTCAGGACATCCTGCGGCGGAAGGAACAGTCGCCGCAGGACGAGGCGCTCAACGACGAGTATCGGGCGGTGCTGGAAAAGTATATCGCAAGCGGTCTTCTGGCGGGAGATGCGCTCAAAGGACAGCTGCGGCAATTTGCCGCACTGCTGGAGGAAAAACTTGCAAAAGGCGAGCGCAAAGGGCGATGGACGCTATTGAACCAGAAGGCGGACATCGACCTGCAGCTTGGCGACGCGGCAGCCCTTGACCGGGACATTGAGCGTATGACGGAGCATTGGCCCGACCGGGAGCGCATCTTCCTGTTCAAAATGCAAAGCGCCATGCTGCGAAAAGACAGCGCCCGAATGAAAGAGGTCATTGACGAGATCCGGGCAAGGGATATCTATGCCTCGCCGGAGCTAAAGGGCATGCTGCGTTTTTGGGACGAAGAAGCAAAGGAAAAAGATGGACAGCTTGTTGGCTAAAAAAAGCAATAAAAGTACAGCTTCGCCCGACCGGAGCCGGTTCGGCGGCATGTATCTGCTCGGCGTCGTGTTTTGTCTGCTTGCGGCGGCGTTGGTTGCGGTGCAGCACAATGTCCGCTACTCGCTGCGTGACGAAAGCCTCAGCCTTCTTCCGCGGGAGGAACTGATCCGTTTGAAGTCCGAAGCGCCTTCCAACGCGCAAGGCATCCGGTGCCTGCTGGTCACGGAGGACGGCGATGCGACGAGCCGGAAGGCGAAGGGCGTTTACATGCCTGTGCTGGAGCAAATGCGGGAGGCATACGACACATGCAGCGTGTCTGACCTGCGCGCGGAAACGCTCGGGCAGTATGCGCGGATCGTGCTTGCCGTTACGCATTATGCCAAACTGCGCGAGACCGTCGCGGACATCCGCTCGTGGGTCCGGGACGGCGGCAGCCTGATGATCGCCTATCCGCCTGAAGTCTCCGGCAACTTTGAAACCCTGTACACGACGCTGGGCATCATCGGCAGCGGTGAGCCGGCGCTTGTGGAGGGCATTCATTTTACGCGGGATTTCATGATCGGCGCTCAGGCGCGGGTCTATGCCATTATGGATGCGTACGAATCTTCGTTGAGCCTGTCGCTCACGGACGACTGCGCGGTGTATCTGGAATCCACGGGCGAATACCCCATACCGCTGATCTGGCGGCGCACGGTGGGGCGGGGCACGGTCGTTGTCGACAACTTCGGCATTATGGAAAAAGCGTACCGCGGCATCCACTGCGCCGCTTACAGCCTGCTGGGCGATTATTGCGCATATCCCGTTATCAACGGCGCCGCCTTTTTTATCGACGATTTCCCCTCTCCCGTTCCGGAAGGGGATGCCGCTTACATCACGCGGGACTACAATGTTTCAATCAGCGATTTCTATTCCCGCATCTGGTGGAACGACATATACCGTCTCGGAAACGCCCGCGGCATCCGCTTTACGGGTCTGGTCATCGAGGATTATTCCGATCGGGTCAGCGGCACGTTCCGGCGGAACGCAGAAACCGGCCGGTTTTTGTATTTCGGCAATCTGCTGCTGCGCTCCGGCGGCGAGATCGGTATTCACGGATACAATCACATGCCGCTCGTGCTGGAAAATTTCGACTATAAGGACCAGTACGACTCCTACGTCCACTGGCCGTCCGTGTCGGACATGCGCCGCTCTCTCGACGAGGTGTTTGCCTTTACGCACGGTCTGTTTCCGGATGAGAGCCTGCAGGTCTATGTGCCCCCGTCCAACGTCTTGTCCGCAGAGGGGCGCGACCTTCTGGGCGACACCTCGGTGCGTTCGATCGCCGCGGTCTACTTCCCGGTGGACATGTCCTACGAGCAGGAATTTGACGTTTCCGCAGCGGACGGGATCATCAACACGCCCCGCATCACGTCGGGCTGCGTGATCGACGATTACATGAAAATTGCCGCGCTCTCCGAGCTGAACCTTCATCTGGTCAACACACATTTTCTCCACCCGGACGACGTGCTCGACGAGGACCGCGGCGCAGCGCTCGGCTGGAAAACGCTCTTCGGCAATCTGGAGCGCTACATGGACTGGCTGTATGAAAGTTACCCCGCCATCCGGAACCTGACCGGTTCCGAGCTGGCCGCCGCCGTGCAGCGTTATGATCTGCTCGGCGTCTCACGCGAGCGCAGCGGCGATACGATTCATCTGTCGCTGGATCGGCTCACGGACGAGGCGTGGATGTTGCTGCGCGTGAACGACGGCGCACAGATCGGCAGCGTCAGCGGCGGCTCTTTCCGCGCCGTCGCGGACGGGCTGTATCTGATCGAGTGCCGGTCGGATACGGTTGAAATCCATTTGGAGCAAGGTGTCTCATGAGAATCTGTGTCATACTGGAAGGCTGTTACCCCTATGTCACCGGCGGCGTTTCCACCTGGATCCATCAGTATATTCAGGCAATGCCGCAGCACGAGTTCGTCATCTGGGCGGTCGCCGCCAATTCCTCCATGCGGGGCAAATTCCGCTACACCCTTCCGGACAACGTGGTTGAGATCCACGAGGTCTTTCTGGACGACGCGCTGAAGCAGACGAAGCACGCCCGAAAATACCGTTTTTCCGCCGGGGAGATCGACACGCTGCACCGTTTTATCGACTGTGCCGACCCCGACTGGGAAACGCTGTTTCGCATGTATGCCGACGACCGGATCGACCCGCTCTCCTTTCTCATGAGCCGGGAATTTCTGGATATCCTGACCAATATCTGTGAAGCGGAATACGCCTACACGGCTTTCTCCGACTTCTTCCACACGATCCGCTCCATGTTCCTCCCCGTGCTTTACATCCTCCACACCGAAATCCCGAAGGCCGACCTGTACCATTCGATCGCGACGGGCTACAGCGGCATTCTCGCGCGGCTGGGAAGCTATAAGTACCATGTGCCGTATCTAATTACCGAGCACGGCATCTACACGCGCGAGCGCGAGGAAGAGATCATTCGCGCCGGCTGGGTCATACCCGCCTTTAAGAAATTCTGGGTACGTTTCTTTTTCATGCTCTCGGCAGGCGCATATGAAAAGGCGTCGATGATCACAAGCCTTTTCCCCGGTGCCAGAGCCATGCAAATCGAAATGGGATGCGATCCCGGCAAATGCGTTTGCATCGGCAACGGGATACATTTTGAGCGTTTTCGCGATATCGCGTCCAAGCAGCCGAACGGATATATCGACATCGGCGCGATCCTGCGCATTGCCCCGATCAAGGACGTCAAGACCATGATCTATGCGTTCTCCCGTGTAAAGGAGCGCGTGAGCAACGCCCGGCTGTTTATCGCCGGGCCGGAGGACGATACGCAGTACGCCGAAGAGTGCCGTGCGCTCGTGAAGCGTCTCGGTGTGCGGGACATCGTTTTTACCGGCCCCATAAACGTCATCGAGCGAATGGGCGATTTTGACTTCACGGTGCTCTCCAGCATTTCGGAGGGCATGCCGCTGTCGGTGCTGGAGTCCTTTGCCGCGGGCCGTCCCTGTGTGACGACGGACGTCGGCAACTGCAAGGAACTGATGAGCAAGGTCGCAGAGGACGACGATTTCGGCAGCGCGGGCATTTGCGTCCCGCCGATGGATATCGAGGCTTTGGCGGGTGCGATGACGACGCTGTGCATCCACCCGGAAAGGCGCTATCGGATGGGCATTGCCGCAAGGGAGCGCGTGGCAAAATACTTTTTGCATGAAGACATGATCCGGAAGTATCTGGACACATACGACGAGGTATTCAAAAGATGGCAGGAATCGGCTTCAGTCTGAGAAGGCTGTTTCAAAAAAAGGGCATTTTGAACCTGTGCAAGGCATACGGGTACTCCGGCATCGTCACGATCGGGCCGACGTTTCTCGGTATTTTCCTGCTCGTCGGCGTCTCCTTTGTCGCGCGCGTCGGCGGCATGGCGGAGCATGAGCAGGAACTGTTGAGCTGCATGCTGACCTACAGTCTTCTCGCCGCGCTTTTTGTGACGACCTGGTTTAACATGGTGCTCACCCGCTTTGTCTCGGATATGATCTATGAGCAAAGGGAAGAAAAGGTCATGCCGTCGTTTTTCGGGGCGCTGGCCGTCGAGCTTGTGCTGTGTTTTGCGCTCTACGGCGGCTTTTTGCTTTTTGCCGGCGGCGGCGCCGTGCCGAGCGTACTGTGCCTGTGGCTCGCGCTGGTACTGATCGTCGTATGGACGGAAATGATTTATATGACCGCGCTGCGGGACTTTCAGGCGATCGTTCTGGCCTTTGCCATCTCTTTGATGCTCGGCTTTCTGCTGGCGCTGTTGACGGTCTTTCTCGGAATCGTCAGCACGGAAAGTCTCCTGCTTTGCGTGATCGCCGCCTACGGTTTGCTCGCCGTCCGGTACCTCAAGCTGATGCTCGACTACTTTCCGCGCAGCGAGGGCAGCCACTTTTCCTTCCTGCGCTGGTTTGACAAATATCCCTCGCTCGCTCTTTCCGGCGGCATGATCCGGCTCGGCCTTTTCGGTCACATCGTGGTCATGTATTTCGGGCCGCTACGGGTACAGATCCAGGGACTTTTCTATGGTGCGCCGGCGTACGACGTCCCCGCCCTGCTCGCATTCTTTTCGCTGTTGGTCACAACCGTCGGTTTTGTCGTCTCGATGGAGGTCAACTTTTATCCCAAGTACAGCAACTACTATGCCCTGTTCAACGACCGCGGCGCGATCCGGGACATCCGGCTTGCGGAAAAAGAAATGCTCGATATGCTTCGGCGCGAATCCGTTTATCTCGGCTGCAAGCAGGTTTTCACGACGATCCTGTTCATCGTTCTCGGCCCGCCCGTGGTGACGTACCTTGTCCCCGGCATCAGCTCTCTGTCGATGATGATCTACAAATTCTTATGCGTGGGGTACGGCGCTTACGCCATCGCCAACTCTCTGATGCTCATTGAGCTGTATTTTGAGGATTACGCCGGCGCTCTCGTCGGTTCCGCAGCGTTTGCGCTCGTCAGCACCGGCGTTTCGATCTGGCAGATCCGGTACGGAAATCCGCAGTTTCTCGGGACAGGCTTTTTTGCAGGCGCGATCTGTTTTTATTTCTTTGCGCTGGCGCGTCTGGACTGGTACAGCAGACGGCTGCCGTATTTTCTCCTGTCCAGGCAAAATCTGGTTCCCGGTCTGGAGCGCGGTCTGTTTGCGGCGCTCAGCAGGCGGCTCGATCTGCGGCAGGAAGCGCGCGGGATCGGAGCCGGGAAAGGAAGGGCACCGCGTTGATTCATAAAAAAGCGATCTTGTTTGCCTTCGCCGCGCTGATGCTGTCGCTGGCCGCCGGCTGCGCCGCAGTTTTTCCCGCCGCCGACGCGGAGCGTGCGGAGGAAAGTGTGCCGGAAACGGTCCGCCCGATTGAAAAGGCTGAGGCAACCGAGGGCGTTCTTCGGGACAACCGTGCGCTCTATGAGGCGGAGGACAACCTCTCCGTCATCACCATGTACCTGACGGTCAGCCGCGGCAACAGCGCCGACGGGAGCGACCACACCTGGGAGGAAGTCAACGCCCACTCCGCTTATTATTACAATGCGAAGGGGATCGACCGTTATAAGGCGGAAGGCATTTTGCAGATCGACGAAACCGGCGAGGGCGTCGGCGAAGGTTCTTTCGGCTACGGCGAAACGGTGCCAAACGTATCCGTGCAGATTCGCGGGCAGGCGTCTTCCCAATCCGCCCAGAAGAATTACAAAATACGGATCAAGGAGGACAGGGGCACATTCCGCGGGCAGCGCACCTTGAATCTGAACAAGCACCAGAACGACCCGTACCGCTTTCTCAACAAGCTGAGCTACGACCTTCTGACTTCGATCCCGCAGCTGCTCAGCGGCCGGACGCAGTTCGTCCACCTCTACGTCGATGACCGGACGGAGGATCACGCGCAGGGCTTTGCGGACTACGGCCTTTACACCATGGTCGAGCAGGTCAACCGCACTTATCTGCGCAGCCATGGGCTGGATGAAAACGGGCAGCTCTACAAGGTGAACTTCTTTGAATGGGGCAAATATGAAGCGGTCATGATGTCCCCGGACGATCCGGAATTTGACCGTGCGCAGTTGGAGAGCTATCTGGAGATCAAGGGCGACGAGGACCTCGGAAAACTGCAGTCCGTGATCGAGCAGGTCAACAACTACGCCATTCCGATCGAGCGGATCATCGACGAACATTTTGACGCGGAGAACATCTGCTATTGGATGGCGTTCAATATCCTGATCGGGAACTATGACGTCGGCGCCCGCAATCTGTTCTTATACAGCCCGCTGAATTCGCAAAAGTTTTACATGATCTGCTGGGATATGGATGCCGCATTCCGCACCTCCTATCTCGCCGAAACGGGCTATCACGAAGCAGAATCGTGGGAACACGGGCTGACGCAGTATCTGGGGCTGACGCTGATCCGGCGCATGATGCAGGCGCCAGCGTACCGGCAAATGCTGATGCGCGCGGTGGACGACCTGTATCAAAACCACATCACCGCCGCCGTTGTTTCGGAAAAGGTGGAGCGCTGCCGGCAGGTCACGGCGCCGTTCCTCTTTGCGCAGCCGGATTTGGGCAACGCACCGATCCGAAACCGCGCCGTATACGACAGGCTGACCGCCCGGATCGGCTCCGAGGTCGATGCAAACTACGCCGTCTTTCAGGAAAGCCTGCAAAAACCCTGGCCGTTTTTTGTCGGCGTACCCGCAGCCGATCCGGACGGCGAAGGTCTTGTGCTGACTTGGGGCGCATCCTATGACTGCCGGGGAGAAGAGATCACCTATCGCTACGTTCTCGCGCGGGACCCCCTGTTTACGGACGTGATCGACCGGGAAGACGGACTTCGGGTGCCGCTCGCCGTCACGGGCAGCCTTACGCCGGGAACCTACTTCCTCCGGGTCGTTGCCACAAACGCGTCGGGCCGCTCCATGGAGTGCTTCGACTACTACAATGTGGATGATTACGGCAAGAGCTACGGCTGTTACGCCTTTGTCGTCCACGCCGACGGAACCATAACCGCTTTGGAATCAGGTGAAACATGATCGGATATCAAAAACGCAAGGTACACACCCCGCTGCTCATATCGCTGTGTACGGCGCTGTTGCTTTCCGGCTGCGGCATCACGCTGCCCGACCCGTATGAGAAGGCCCCCTCCGCCGCGGCCTTTACCGTGCGGGACAAGGCGTCCCTTTATGCCGAGCAGAACTGGGAAAGCGTGCTGTATCTGTGCGTCGGGAACGGGCGGGACGCTGTCGCGCACACATGGGCACAGCTCAACGCCCACAGCCTGTCCTGGTACGCGGAGCGCGGCGAGGAGCCTTTTACGTGCGATGCGCTGGTGCAGTTCGGAAACGAGGAGGGCGCCACGCCCGGCAGCTTCGGTTATGACAGCTTCTCCCCCAACGCCACGATACGCCTGAGCGGCGCAAACGCCTCCACGCGCCAGCAGAAAAGTTACCGGATCGACATTAACCCCGGCAGCGGCAGTCTGTCCGGAATGAAATCCTTTGTGCTGGCCAAGAGCTTCACCGATCCGTTCCGCTTTACGAACAAGCTGTGCTTTGATCTGCTGACGGAGGTCGACGGCGTTCCTTCGACCCGGACCGGTTTCGTCCACCTTTATGTAAAAGACCGCTCGGAAGGGCCGGACGCGCTCTATGTGGACTGCGGGCTCTATACGATGATCGAGCCGGTCAACAAGCGCTATCTGTCCAACCGCGATCTGGACAAGTCGGGCGAACTGTATCAGGCGGTTAATTTCGATTTTGCCCGCCACGCGGATGTGCTCGTCCAGCCCACCTCCCCCGCGTATGACAGAGCAAAGTTTGAAACGCTGCTGCAGGCAAAGGGAAGCGACGATTATACGTCGCTGTTCACCCTGCTGGACGCGGTCAATGACGGTTCCGTTGCCATTGAGGACATCGTTGCGCGCTATTTTGACCCGGACAACCTGTATGGCTGGATGGCGTTCAATATCCTGACAGGCAATCAGGATACCGGCACGGAAAATTTCTACCTTTACAGTCCCACCGGAACAGAGCGGTTCACTATCATTCCCTGGGATCTTGACGGCACATTCCGCGCCGACTATGAACGTTTGCGCGACGCCGACTATTCGCCCGGCTGGAGGAAAGGCATCCACCTGTACGCATCGTCTGTGCTGTTCCGCCGCATTTTGGAAAGCCCGCGCTGCGTTGAGGCTCTGAGCGGATACGTCGAAACGCTGCACGCCTCCGTGCTCTCGGGCACGCATGTGGCCGAACGGGCCGAAGCGCTCGCCGAAACCGTGCGTCCATATCTTTACGCTTTGCCGGACGCGGCGTTCGCGCGCGTGACGGAAAACAACTACGACCGTCTTCTGGCGCAGTTTTCCGCTCAAATCGAACGCAATTACCGCGCCTACTATGATTCGCTGGAAACGCCGCAGCCTTTCCACATCCTCACGCCGACAACCGCGGACGGCACGGTGACGCTGGCATGGGAATCCTCCTCCGCGCTCTCGGGAACGGTGCATTACACCGTGGAGCTGTCCGGCTCCTGGGATTTTCAGGAAAAGCTGCTCGACAGGCACCTCATCACCGGGACGTCCTGTGAAGCCGGTGCGCTTCCCGCCGGGCAATACTTTGTCCGCGTCACGGCGAATGCCGAAAGCGGCCGTTCGCAGGAAGCGTACGAGCATTACAGCACAGAAAAGAAGACCACCGTACACGGCGTTCTGTGCTTCTACGTTCTGCCGGACGGTACCGTCGCGGTACCCGCCCCCGAACTCTGAATGGAAGGTGACGCGCATGACTGAACCGGCACAGCGGTACCGGCACGAATGGAAATATCTTCTCTCGCGCAGCGAGGCGGAAGTGCTCAAGCGGCGCCTCACACCCCATTTGTCGCTCGACCCGCACGCCGCGGAAGGCGGATACACCATCCGCAGCCTGTATTTTGACGATCTGGCGCGATCCGCCTATTCGCAAAAGCGCATGGGCATATACGCCCGAAAAAAATGGCGGATACGGATCTACAATTACAGTGACGGCAAAATCGCGCTGGAGCGCAAAACGAAACGCGGGGCGTACATCTACAAGGAATCCGCCGACATCACACGCGAGGAATTTGAGCAGATTCTAACCGGCGACTACCGCTTTTTGCTCGATGCAAAATCGAATCTGCTCCGGGAGTTCTACGCCGAGTGTATGTGCAACCTTCTGCGTCCCGTGGTGATCGTGGACTACGATCGCATCCCGCTGGTCATGGACGCGGGTACGGTGCGGATCACCTTTGACAGCGATGTGCGCGCGGCGATCGGCGGATTTGATATCTTTGACCCCACGCTGCCGCAGCTCCCCGCGCTGGAGCCGGGCCGTGTGATCCTGGAAGTCAAGTATACGGAGTTCCTTCCCCAACTCATCGGGCGGCTGCTTCCGTCGCAGGGACAGGAATTCACCGCGTTTTCAAAGTATGTTGCGTGTTATGATGCAGCGCATCACCTGACGGATGTGTGCGCCGGGATCAGCAAGACACACATGGGATGGAGGAAATGAAATGAACGCAAGAGACTATTTTAAGAATTCTGTTCTGGAATCGTTTGCGTCGAGCAAGGCGCTCACGCTCGATTTCCTGATTTCCGCTCTGATCGCGATGGCCGCCGCCGTCGTCCTCGGGCTTTTGATCTACGCGACCTACCGCCGGTATTACGGGGGCGTCGTCTATTCCTCGTCGTTTGCCATGACACTGGTGGGCATGACGGTTTTGACCTGCGCGCTGACGCTGGCGATCAGCAGCAATATCGTGATCTCCCTGGGCATGGTCGGCGCGCTGTCCATTGTCCGCTATCGCACGGCGGTCAAGGACCCGATCGATCTGCTTTACCTGTTCTGGGCTATCTCAATCGGCATCATCACGGCGGCGGGGATCTATCCGCTGGCCATATTGACCATGCTGGTCATGGCGATCCTCGCCCATGTGTTTTTTGCGCGCAGGCAAGCGGGCATCATCTACATTCTGGTCGTGCACTATGAGGGCGAGGAAACCGGCGCAGAGATCCTTCGCCTTTTTGGCCGGCAGCGCTACCAGATTCGTTCCAAAACCCTCCGCAAGGGGCAGGTCGAGCTGACGGTCGAGCTTGCGTCCCGGCACGACAATCTGGCGTTTGTTGAAAAGATCGACGCGCTGGCAGGCGTGCAGAATGTCAACCTGATCCAGTACAACGGGGAATACAATGGATAAGCATAAAAGCATTGCCGTGCAGTATGCGCTCATTCTTGTGCTGGGCGCCGCAATCGCCGGGCTTGTATCCTATATTCTGTTTCGCTCCCGCCTGAACGCGGACGTCACTTTCGCGCCCGACCACACCGTGATCGACAATCCCCTGATGGGCTTTGCGCCGGACGCACAGAACATTGCCTATTGCGAAAAAAGCCGGCTGGTCTACGTCTCCCTGACCTGGGCCGAGTGGGAACCGCGTGAAGGAGTTTTCGCCGTGGACGCGCTGGAGCGCGCAAACCATCTTGCGCGCTGGCGCGCAGACGGAAAGCACGCCGTTTTGCGTTTTATCTGCGACATTCCGCGCGGCGAGGATCATCTGGATATTCCCCGCTGGCTCTACGAAAAAACGGGAAACGGAACGCATTACGACACCGCGCTGGGAAAGGGTTATTCGCCGGATTATGCGGATGAAACGTTCCGGGCATATCATGAAAAGGCGCTCGCTGCGCTGGCGGAATACTGCAATCGCGACGACTTCGTCGCCTTTGTGCAGCTGGGCAGCCTCGGGCACTGGGGCGAATGGCATGCCTCCGACGCCGGCGACCGCTCCCTGATGCCGGACGAGCGCGTCTGCGCGGACTATGCGGCACTGTATGCCGGGCATTTCACCAATGCCAAACTGCTCACGCGGCGCAATTACGACTTTGCGGTCGATGGCGGCGTGGGATTTTTCAACGATATGGTGGGCGATGAGGCAGATACGGAAGAGTGGCTCGGATGGCTGCAAAACGGCGGTTCGCAGCGCACAAGCGGTGAAGCGCTGACCTTGAAGCCCGCCGGCTCGTGGGGCAGGACGGCGCCGGTCGGCGGCGAGTTCACCAGCAGCACCCCGATGGACGTAATGCTCGGCAGTGATATCGGCCAGGTGCTCTCCTCTGTTTCCCTTTCCAACATGACCTTCATCGGCCCAATGGTTCCCGACCCCAATGCGGAGGAATACGCGCTCGCCGCTCAATCGGTGCTGCGCCGGATGGGATACCGCATCTATGTCTCCCGCCTCAGGACGCAGTACGACTTTGCCAATCAGGCAATCCGCCTCACGCTTTCGTTCCGCAACGCCGGAAATGCCGGATTTTTCTTTGATTGGCCCGTCACGGTGTCAATCTGGGACCGCAACAAAAAAGCGGTGTATACGGAAATCCTGCCGCTTGACCTGCGCTCGCTCAACACCGGGGACGAAATCAGCGCCGAGGCCTGCGTACCGGTCTCCGACGCCATCGAGGATGCGTTCTATGTCGGCGTTTCGATCACATCCCCCGACGGAACGGATCATGTCAGGCTCGCGATCGACGCCGGGAAGAAGGCTGAATTCGCGGGAGACGTTCAGCTCATCTACCATTACGACAAAACCGCCGCAGCTTGAAAAGCCGCGGCGGTTACAGCACAGGGGCTCCATCCCGTACGGGATGGAGCCCCTGTGTGCCAGAAAGGCAGACCGGAAGCACAAATGCCCACCATTCCTTTATGGACAGCGCCACAGAAAGGAATGGTCGCCAGAATGGGCGTGGTCAATTTCCTTCCGTTTGTCTTCTGTCAAAGCCGATGTACCGCGTACCCTGAAATGTCAGCTCACCGCGGTCCCCTTCGACAAGCTGCCCGTATTCCGCACCGGACACATCAAATTCCAGCCGGTCGCCGCCCTTGACCTCAAAGGTGACGTAGTAGGTCGTGCTCGATGTGGTGTGGAATCCGTGCGCGCCGGTGGCGTCACCGGCGGCGGGCATACTGCTGTGGGAGACGTTCTCACGCTTTGCAACAACCTCCGCATCCACGACGAGGCGCGGAGAGTTGTTGTTCCTGTGCCACTCACCGATGCCGCGCATAACCGTAACGGCGATCATGCCGAACACAAACAGAAACGCAACGGTGAACAGCATCTCAAAGCCGCCAAAACCAAATCCCATCGCCATTATTTACGCCTCGCTCTCGGTTTCCTCTTTTTTCGCATCGCTCTTCGGTTCCGCCTTGCTCTCGCCGGTCTGAACGATGACCTGCGGCGCGGCCTTACCGCCGTCTGCCATCAGCTTACCGCCGACCATGCCCGCGACAAGCGACTTGAAGTCGATGCCCATGGAGTGCGAAATGCCCTCGGTGACCTGCGTGGTGCCGTTGACAATGTCCTGCAGGAGCTTTGCACTGTTGCCCTCGCCGTACATTGTGATGTGGTCGACCTTGGAGAGCGGCTCCGCGACGTTCTTCGCGATTTCGGGCAGGGCGTTCATGACCATCTCGATCACCGCCGCCTCGCCGTACTTCTTCATGGCCTCCGCCTTACGGTCGATACCCTCGGCCTCCGCGACGGCTTTGGCACGGATCGCCGCAGCTTCCGCCTCACCGACCGCCTTGATGCCCTCGGCTTCCTGCTCCTTGGCGAACTTCGCGGCCTCCGCCTGCGCACGCATGGCGAGCGCCGCCTGTTCCTGCTCATACTTCTTCGCCTCGGCGTCCTTCTGGCGGCGGAAGAGGTCGGCCTCCGCCTCCTGCTGCTGGCGGTAGCGCTCGGCGTCCGCCTGGGCGCGGATCTCGGCGTCGAGCGTCTTCTGCTTGACGTCGACCTCCTTGGCACGCAGCTCCGCTTCACGCTCCGCCTTGGCGATCTGCGCGTTGACGGTCGCGGCCTCGATGGTCTTCTGCTGCTCCTGCTTCTGGATCTCATACGCGGCGTCCGCAATGGCCTTCTTGGTGTCCGCCTCGACCTGCAGGCCCGCCTTCTTGATGGCGAGGTCGTTGTTGCGCTGGGCGATCTCCTGTTCGGAGGCGACCTCCGCCTCGTTGGACGCCTTGTTCGCCTCCGCCTGCGCGATGGCAATATCGCGCTCCGCCTGCGCCTTGGCGATGGCGGCGTCCTTCTTGATGCGCGCGGTATTGTCCGCGCCGAGGTCTTTGATCAGGCCGTTTTCGTCCGTGACGTTCTGAATGTTGCAGGAGAGGATCTCAATGCCGAGCTTCTCCATATCGCGGCTTGCCTTGCTCATGACCTGATCGGAGAAGGAGTCACGGTCGGTGTTGATGCTCTTGAGACTCAGCGTACCGATGATCTCACGCATGTTGCCCTGCAGGGAGTCCTTCAGGTCTTCCGTAATGTCGGCGGAGCGCTTGTTGAGGAAGTTCTTTGCCGCGAGGCGGATGCCCTCCGGGGTCGGGGAGATGCGCACCTTCGCCACCGCGTCCACGTTGACGTTGATAAAGTCGTTGGTCGGCACCGACTGCTCGGTCTTGATATCGACGGTCATCTGCCCGAGATAGAGCTTGTCGAGCCTTTCAAAGAACGGAATACGCAATCCCGCGCGCCCGATGAGTACGCGCCCCTCTTTCCCCATGCCGCTGATGATGTACGCCTGATCGGGCGGCGCCTTGACGTAGCCCGCGGCGATCAGGAGCAGCAACAGCACAACGGCCGCGGCGATGGGTATGTAGCGAATGAATTCCATGATAACAGTCCTCCCAAATATGATTTTTATATCTATCTACACAGCGCAACAGCGCCATAATTTTATTCGTGCCGCAGTGCGACTGTTTTTTGATACAGCTCCTGCGATTCATAGAGGTTCACCCACAACCCGGCGCTGTGCTTCCATACCTCAAATTGCGCCGCGTCATACGTTTTGCTGCTTCTGTGAGACCACTTTATCACACAATACGCATTTGTAAGCTGCGCTTCCCACTGGCAGCGATCCTGGCCGGCAGGAACTTCTTTTGCGGAAAAGGTCCGATAGATTTCCTCGTTATCCGCAAGCGCGCCATAGAGCACCGCAGCAAACGCAAGCTGTCTCTTCCAGTCCTCCCAGTTGATCTGCGCCGAAGCGACGCTCTGATCGAAGTTGGCCAACAGCATCCGTTCCCCTTCATAGCTCGTGCCGCACACGCCGGCGATCAGCACCGGATTATCGGTGCCGTTGTAGGTCGTATCCGGATCGCGCACGACATAGGTAGGGCTGCCTTGCTCATGGACGATGGTCTCTTCTTCAGAGATCCTGCCCGGCAGGCCGGTCTGCTCCAGTGCGGCGGTAATTGCCGCCTCGTCCACCGCAAAAGCGGGCGGCTCGTCCGCCTCATGACACGCCGCGAGCGTACAGAGCAAGCTCAGCAGAACAAGAAGTGAAATTCGTCTTCTCACAGAAGCCTCCTTTATCGCGCCGTGCTCACCGGAACGACGTTCTGCGCAATACGCAGCAGCACATCCCGCTCCAATGTACCGGACAGCGAATACACAATACCGCGCTCTTCGTCCACCCAGATCAGCGTATTCGTGCGCGTTTCTCCGTCAGCAGCATGATACCGCCCCATGAGTCCGTTGACGGTACAGGGCTCCGCCTCTGTCAGAGGAACACCGAGCAAGTCCGAAATTTGCACTGAAACATCCTTGGATATGGTAAGGCAGGCAAAGCAAACGGCGTCGCCCGTCTCCGCGTTTTCATAGCGCATGTCTTTGCGCTTTGTTTTCTCGTCCGTTTCATCCAGTTCGCTCTCCGGCACAAAGCCTTCCGGCAACCAGTTCAGCTCATAGCGCAAAACGGTCTCCGGCGGCCGTCCGAATAACTCATAGACCACGCTGTTCTCGCACACGCCGCGCGCCCAATTCCGGAACGAGGTCCGCGCGCCGTCATCTGCAATGCCCCACATGCTTGCACCGACCAGAAGTGCAAGGGCCACGCCCGCGACACGGTTCCGGATGAACCGCCGTTTGCCGCGGCGCTTGCCTGCAGCGACCAGCGCATCCATTTCCGCAAGAAAACTCTCGGAGAACTCCCGCTCGCCGTTTGGAAGCGCCTGTGCCGCAGCGAGCATCGACGCGCGCACGGAAGCTGCCGCCGACCGCAACTCGTCGTCAGAAAAGCGGTATTGCTTCATACGGCATCCTCCTCCATGTGTTTTTCGAGCGCATCCTTCGCCCGCCAGATCAGCTTTTGTACCGCACCGTGCTCCATGCCGAGCATCGCTGCGATCTCCCGCGTGCTGTAGCCGTTGTCGAAACGCAGGAGCAGCACCTCACGGTAGCGCGGCGGCAGCTTGGCAAGCGCGTCGGCAAGCGGGCTGTCCCCCGGCATCGGAACCTCAAGCCCGAGTTCCGTTTCATCGTCACCGATGTTGACGACCTTCTTGCGATCGCGGATCAGATCGATAGCTTTGTGCTCTGTAATAATAACGATATAGGATTGCGTTTCCGGACAGTCGACCGCAGATATTTTGTCAAGATTGTTCAAAATCGCCAAAAAAGCCTGATGGATGGTATCTTCAGCATCCTGTTCATTGTGCAGAATGCTGTTTGCCACGCGCAGCATCAGGCCCCGGTATTGCACATATATGCGCTCAAACTTGCTTTTGTCCGCATCTGTTTCGAGCATCTGGAGATATATGAGTATTGCATTCACCTCCTCACAGGGGATCGTCCGAAACAGTATAGCACATTGGCGAAATAAGGCAAGCTTTGTCATATTCGCCAATTTGGGAAGCGTCCTTATATGCCAAACGGCCACCTCACATTGAGGTGGTCGTTTATTCGTTTTATTCTGCCGCGTCACACCGGGGAGAGTTTCCTAACCTCCACCAGATTGGTGTGCTGCCCGTTTCCCCGCGCATAGGGTGTGGGACGTGCCGAAGTCAGGACGTTGATGGAACCGGCCCGATCCACTCCGTCCTCGTCCGCATCATACCACGCTCCCTGAGCAAGAGCGGTCACCCCCTGCATGATCCGCTCGGTCACATGGGCCGGGACTCTGGTCCGGCCCCGGTCATTGAAAACCAGCACCGTATCCCCTTCGTGAATGCCGCGTACGGCTGCGTCCCGCGGGTGTATCCAAAGTGCCTGCGGGTCCAGCGCATGCATCGCGCGGTTGTTGTCATGGATGCTGTGGCACCGACGTACGGTATGCCAGCCTGCCAGCTGAAGCGGGTATCGCCGGGCAATGGGGTCCTCCGGTCCCTCGGGCGGGGCCACATACCGGGGAATGGGCGGAAAAGGCTCCCGAAACTTCATGTGGTTGACCCGCTCAGCGTAGAGTTCAATCTTCCCTGAAGGCGTAGGGAAGGGATATCGTTCCGGATCGGCCGCTTCCTTTTCAAAGGCCACGCCAACGTGGGTCTGTCGATAGCGATAGATCCCGTCCTCCTTGAATTGCGCATAATCCGGCAGCTCCGGTTCGCTTTTTTGAAGCTCCCGGTAGATGTGCTCCAGCCATTGGCCGTGGGTTCTTCCCTCGGTAAAGGCATCGCGGAGCCCCAGCCTCTGTGCCACTTCGCAGAGCCATTCGTACTCAAAGCGTCCCTCGTAGAGCGGCTCGATCACCTGATTGCAAAAGCCCAGAAATTCCCCGTACTGCCAGGGTTTGGTGATGTTTTCACACTCAAACATGGACACCCCCGGCAGAAGGATATCGGCAAATTTGGCGCTGGCGGTCATAAAGAGATCGCTGCACACGATAAACTCGCATTTGTTCTCATCCCGCAGAATCTCTTTGGTCCGGTTGATGTCCCCATGCTGGTTGACCAGCGTATTGCCTGCCAGATTCAGGATCATCTTGATATTGGACAAAGGATGCTCCCCGCCCTGCACGCCGTCGGCCTCGCCCAATTCCGTACCGCGAAGAACGGCATCGGTCCAGAGAAACACCGGTATCCTGACCGGATAGGGATTTTTCGGCATCGGGAGAGCGGGACGCTTGTGTTCAGCGTAGTCCCCGGCTCCACAGGCGTATCCGCCGTGAACGCCTACGTTTCCCGTCATGCAGGCCAGAAGGATACCGCCCCGGGCGCTCTGCTCCCCGCAGGCGTTCCGTTGGGGCCCCCAGCCCTGATAAAGAACGGCGGGCTTGGCGCCGGCGTAACGAATGGCCAGATCCCGGATCGTCCCGGCGGGAACGCCAGTAATGGCCGCAGCCCACTCCGGCGTTTTGGGAACACCGTCCTGTTCTCCGGTAAGGTAGGAGAGCACCGACTCTCCGGGATCAACGCCCTCCGGCATATGCGCCGGGTCAAAGCCGACACAGCAGCGATCCAAAAAGGCCTGATCCGCAAGCCCCTCCTCGACCAACACCCATGCCATGGCGTCCAGCATGGCACTGTCGGTGGCAGGGCGAATGGGTATCCACTCGGCCTTCAACTGCCGCACGGTCTCATTTTCCCGCGGATCGACCACAACAATGGGAACGCCCCTGTCCCGCGCTTTTCGCAGGTAATACATGGTATCGCAGTCAAATTTCGTTGCGGCGGGATTGTGCCCCCATAAAATGATCAGATTGCTGTTGAGCCAATCCGCCGGGGCGTTTCCTGTATTGGCGGTGCCGTACATCAGAATGCTCGCCTGCCGTATGCAGGCCGAGCTGTAAGAGTTATAATAGGATAGGAAACCACCGTCCAGACTCAGAAGGCGCATGGCCAGCCGATCCGGGCGAAACACCGCGCTGACGCCGGTGGAATAATTCACATAACGCGATCCGGGGCCGTAGGTATCCCGGATTCGCACCCACTCCCGGGCGATGGTGTCCACCGCCTCCTCCCAGGTGATGCGCACAAACTTCCCCTCGCCGCGGGGCCCCACCCGTTTCATGGGATACCGCAGCCGGTCTTCCCCCAGAAAAGTCTTGTGGTAATTCATGCCCCGGACGCAGGCAGTCAACGGAACGTTGTTCCCGGCGCACTCAGGCGTATCGGTCGTGAGGCGGATGATCTCACCGTTCCGCACATGGGCGTGGATAATGCAGCGTCCGCCGCAATTGTTTCTGCCTGTCGTATGGACGATTCTGGTCTCTTCCGCCATGGTCGCACCTCCGTAGCCTTGCGTTAAGGGAAGCCTGCTTCCCCCAAGGGTTTCCCCATCAGTTTTATTGGAAAACCGCTTTTTTGTCAAGCACAAGGGCAAAAGCGGGCAGGATCGCCACACAGCCGATGTGTCTGAATGTCTCAGCGGCCGGTGCGCTTTCACGCCGTACCGGGAGAGCGGAAGTCACACACTCCCCGCCATCTACAGGCTCTCATATAAAGTATTTGATGGTTTTTTCCGCCGTCAGCGTTCTGTCATTGTTGAAGATCAGCACCGCCTCACGCTGCTCCATTTTTCCGAGTGCGTAAGGCGCATTGTCCTCCCGGTCCAAAAGGGAAACCGGTATGATACGGTTGAAAGAAAACGGATGCTCCTGCGTCGACTGAATGGCATTTTCGCCAAACCCGTTGTCGTAATACGGATCAAACATCAGAATCCTGTCGTCCCGGATTCCCGTCAGCGTAACATAGTGATCCACATCAAGCATCAGCCGCACGACCGCTGCACCGCCGCGCCGCAGCGCGTCGGTCAACTCGCCTGCAACACCGCAGCGCACGGCAGAGCCAGTCAGATAGCGGCTTGACACCGGCAGGCGCCCGACGTTGCCGAAACCGTCGAGCCAATGGCTGAGAAACATCATCGCCGTGCGGGACGTGCCGCTCTTGCCGCTTTCACCATCCATGCCGTAGCTGTCGAGGCTGTAAAGCATGACGTTTCGAATCAGTTCCGGTGGAATCTGCTCCCGTTCAAACAAAAAACTCACGGCGTTGAGAAACGCAGTCGGGCCGCAGTCGTATTCGCTGATTTGGTAGCGCAGCGGTGTTTTCACACTTACCCCTCCTTTTAGGTCTCGATTTACGGCAAACGCCCGCAGCGGCAAATGAGACCGCGCAGGCGTTTGCCATATTGGAGGTACAACTCTGGCAAGAGAGATGGATTGATGCAAGTATAGCCTTTAATCCCTATCTTGTCAATAGGTATAATAAATATTTTTAAAAAATAAAAATGCACGGCAGCATGAAGTCATTGCGCGCCGAAGCGTGCCGCCAAGAAAAAACGACAGGCCGTAACCCGTCGTTTTTGATTGCGCCAGCCGTATAAAACTCCTACTCTTGCATGACGTCGCAAGTTTGCATGGGTTGGGTCCGTGAAGGGAGGGGACTCCCTTCACGATGGATTTAATTGACTCGCCGCGCAGCGGCGACGACAAACAAAAAGCGACGTGCCGAGGGCGGCAACCGTTAGGGAGAAATACTGACACCCCCCAACGGCAAAGCTGGTACGGCGCAACAACAAAGGCGCGAGAGATTCGA
>CACZPK010000115.1 GCA_902783035.1 Oscillospiraceae bacterium | reverse complement strand
TTGAGCGCGCCGCGCTCGATGCGGCCGATCGCCATGCGGCCGACAAATTCGTTGTAGTCGATGGCGGAGACGAGCATCTGGAACGGCTGGTCCACGTCCGCCTCCGGCGCGGGAATGTACTCCATGATCGTGTCGAACAGCGGCTTGAGATCCGTGCCGGCAACCTCGGGAGAGTAGGATGCGGTGCCGTTGCGCCCGGAGCAGAAGAGCATCGGGGAATCGAGCTGCTCGGGTGTTGCGTCAAGATCCATCAGCAGCTCCAGCACCTCGTCCACGACCTCGTGGATACGCTGGTCGGGGCGGTCGATCTTGTTGACGACGACGATGACGCGGTGACCAAGCTCCAGCGCGCGGGAGAGCACGAAACGGGTCTGGGGCATGGGACCCTCGGCGGCGTCGACCAGCAGGATAACGCCGTTGACCATCTTGAGGATGCGCTCCACCTCTCCGCCGAAGTCGGCGTGGCCCGGGGTGTCCACAATGTTGATCTTCGTGTCGCCATAGCGGATGGCGGTGTTTTTGGCGAGGATCGTGATTCCGCGTTCGCGCTCCAGATCGTTGGAGTCCATAACGCGGTCGACGACCTCCTGATTTTCGCGATAGACGCCGCCCTGCTTGAGCATTTCGTCCACGAGCGTGGTCTTGCCGTGGTCGACGTGGGCAATGATGGCGACGTTGCGCAGCTTTTCGTTCTGCATAATTTGTCAACTCCAATTATAAAAAGTAAATTTTACAACTTGGATAGTATATGACGGTTCGACGAACTTTTCAAGAGATATTTTACGTTTCCATTGACATTTTGATCGGAACAGCGTTAAAATATTTGGGTAAATCGACTATTGGCACGGCGGACACGCCCGCATGAGCGGCCCGCCCGGACGAAAACCGCACAGATTCGCCCATGTAGCTCAGCTGGATAGAGCGGCCGCCTCCTAAGCGGCAGGCCAGAGGTTCGAATCCTCCCATGGGTGCCAGACAAAACGACAGGTTTCGACCTGTCGTTTTGTCTGATATTGCGCCTCTTTTTCTTTTTGACTATTGCTACAAGCTGTGGTATGATTTGCCTATGGAATTTTACACATTTGCAAGCTCGTCGAGCGGCAATGCCGCGCTCTTGCGCTGCGACGGGACGGCGGTGCTGCTGGACGCGGGCATTTCCGCGCGGCGCATCGCACAATCGCTCGCGGCGCTGCACATGACGCCGGACGAGCTGGACGCGGTACTTGTCACCCATGCGCACAGCGACCATGTGAACGGACTTGCCACGCTGACCAAAAAATACGCCGTTCCCGTTTACGCGACGCGGGGCACGGCGAACTTTCTGCCCGTGCCCGCGGAGCTGCTGCATACGTTTGAACCGGGCGCGGCATTTGCCGTCGGCGCCCTCGACGTGCGCAGCTTCCGCACCTCGCACGACGCGGCGGGCAGCGTCGACTATCGTTTCGACAGTCCGGAGGGCTCCTTCGGCGCACTGACCGATTCCGGCTATGTCACCGACGAGGCGGCGGAGACGCTTGCGGGCGTGGATGCGCTGCTGCTGGAGGCAAACCACGACATCGACATGCTGCAAAACGGGCCATACCCCTATCATCTCAAGCGCCGCATTTTGAGCGATCTGGGCCACCTGTCCAACGAGGCGGCGGCGGAGTTCGCACTGTATTGCGTGCGCGCCGGGGCGCGGGACGTTTTGCTGGCACACCTATCGGCCGAGAACAACACCCCGGCGGCCGCGGAATATGCTGTGGCGCGGCGCCTGCAATCGGCCGGCTGCCCGGTTCGCCTCGGCGTTGCGCCGAAGGCGGAGCTGAGCGAGGCGCACCGGATCGAGCATACGCTGGTCCGTGCGGCGAGGTAGGCACAATGCAGAACGTTACGATCCTGTGCGTCGGCAAGCTGAAGGAAAAGTTCTATGCCGACGCCTGCGCGGAATATCAGAAACGCCTGACGCGGTTTTGCCGGCTTACGCTCACGGAGCTCCCGGAGGAGCGTTTGGGCGACGAGCCGTCGGAGGCGCAGATCGCCGCCGCACTGGAAAAGGAGGCGGACGCCGTTGAGGCAAGGCTGCCGCGCGGCGGCGCGCTTATCGCGTTGTGCATTGAGGGGAAGGAGCTGTCCAGCGCGCAGCTTTCCGATGCGGTGGCGCAGTACGCGGCGCGCGGCGTTTCGCAGCTGACGTTCCTGATCGGCGGGAGTTTCGGACTGTCGCCGCGCCTTAAGGAACGCGCGGATATGCGGCTTTCCATGTCGCCGATGACCTTTCCGCATCATCTTGCGCGGGTCATGCTGCTCGAGCAGATCTACCGCGCATACCAGATACAGGCAGGGACGAAATACCACAAGTGACGGGGAGGGGAGACCCATGTCCGAAGAAATCGAACTGAGCTGGGGCAAGACGCACGACGATCTGGCGGAACGCTGGCCGAAAGCGGCCGACGGCACGCCCGAGAAACCGGCTTTTCTCACGGATGTGTTTGAAACAGGCGCACAGGCGGATATGCTGGTGAGCATGCTGCGCGCCTACGGCATCCCGGTTATGAAGCGCTATGCGCAGGACGGCACACTGGGCAGGGTGGTGCTGGGCTTTTCCGGTTACGGCGTGGGTCTGTATGTGCCCGAGTCCATGCTGGAGGACGCGCGGAACCTGCTTCAACCCGTGGAAAACGGAGACGGAAACGACACCTGAACACGATCACCAAATTTATGATACAGGAGGATACGCACATGGACTATCGCAAGGAATACGAGAAGTGGCTCGCCTCTCCGGCTCTCAGCGATGAGGAGCGCGCGGAGCTTAAGGCCATCGCGGGCGACGAGAAGGAAATCGAGAACCGGTTTTACGGCCCGTTGGAATTCGGCACCGCCGGACTGCGCGGTACGATGCATGTCGGACTGCACAACATGAACCGCCATGTCATCGCATGGGCGACGCAGGGCTTTGCCGACGTTATCGCCGCCGAAGGTGCGGAGGCGAAGGAACGCGGCGTCGCGATCTGCATGGACTGCCGCAACCACAGCTATGAATTTGCCAAGACCGCTGCGGGCGTCATGGCGGCGAATGGTATCAAGGTGCGTATCTTTGATGAGCTGCGCCCCACGCCGGAGCTTTCCTTCGCCGTGCGGGAGTACCATTGTCAGGCGGGCATCAACGTTACCGCCAGCCACAACCCCAAGGAGTACAACGGCTACAAGGTCTACTGGGAGGACGGCGCGCAGCTGCCGCCCCAGCACGCCGATGCCATTGCGAAGAATCTGGAGAAGATCGACATCTTTGAAGGCCCGAAGAAGATGGACTTTGACGAGGGCGTGAAGAAGGGCCTCATCACCGTGTTCGGCGAGGAATGCGACAAGCGTTTCCTGGAAGAGGTCATGGCGATGGCGAACGACTATGAGAGCGTCAAGAAAGTCGCCGATACGTTCAAGGTCGTCTACACGCCGTTCCACGGCTGCGGTCACAAGCTGGTGCCGGAGGCGCTGCGCCGCCTCGGCGTCAAGCACCTGATCTGCGAGCCGGAACAGATGAAGATCGACGGCAACTTCCCCACCGTCGCCTCTCCGAACCCGGAGAATCCCGAGGGGTTCTATCTTGCCATCGATCTTGCCAAGAAGGAGGGCGCGAACTTTATCATCGGCACCGATCCGGACAGCGACCGCGTCGGCGTCATGGTACAAAAGCCCGACGGCGAATTCCAGGTCGTAACGGGCAACCAGATGGGCGTGCTGCTGCTGGACTATATCATCGGCGCGATGAAGCGCGCGGGCAAGCTGCCCGCCAACGCCGCCGCGCTCAAGACCATCGTCACCACCGAGATGGCGCGCAAGGTTGCCGAGAGCAACGGCCTTGCCTGCTATGACACGTTCACGGGCTTCAAGTTCATGGCGGAGAAGATGGGCCAGCTGGAAGGCGCGGGCAAGAACACGGTCATCTTCTCCTATGAGGAGTCCTACGGCTACATGATCGGACACTATGTCCGCGACAAGGATGCCGTGACCGCCTCCATGCTCATTGCGGAGATGGCGGCGTGGTATGCCACGCAGAACATGACCCTTGCCGACGCACTACAGGCGCTGTTTGCGAAGTACGGCTGGTACGGCGAGAAAACGCACAACCTCGTCATGCCGGGTCTTGACGGCCTGGAGAAGATGGCGAAGCTGATGGCGGATCTCCGCGCCAAGCCGCCCGTGGACATTGCCGGCGTCAAGGTCACCGGCCGCCGCGACTATAAGGACGGCACCGAGACTGACGCCGCCTCGGGCAAGGTCACGCCCATTGAGCTTAAAGGCTCCAATGTGCTGCGCTACGCGCTGGCGGACGGTACGGTCATTCTCGTGCGTCCCTCCGGTACGGAGCCGAAAATCAAGGTTTACATCCTCACGCAGGGCAAAGACGCCGCGGAGCGCGACGAGCGCATCGCGAAATATTCCGCGTGGGTGGAGACGCTCAAACAGTAAAGGAACAACAAAATACGGCGCCGGGGTGCGGAAGCTCCGGCGCCGTTTTCGTGCTTTTCCCTGTTGCGATTCGCGTGAAATTGTGCTACACTGAATTTTACCGAAAACGGGAAGGGTGGCGATAAAATGGCGGATAAGAAGAAGGAAAGCGACCAGGAGCTGGATTTTGACGCTGTTTTGGCCGACCTGAACCGGCAGGCGCACGACAAGGAGCTGGAGGCGCTGGCCAACCTGACGCTGCTGCGCACCTCTTTTGGCAGTGAGGACGGACTGAGCGAGCACGACCAGAAACAAAAGGATCTGGACGAACGGCTGCAAAAGATCATCAGTGACCTGACCAGAGACTAAATGAGCGGGGTTTTCGACGGCTTTGCCGACGGAGACCCCGCTTTTGTGCATAAATCGCGAAAAACCTTCCCTTTTCGCGGCGGATATGCTATAATAACCGCACGCGGTTATTATACTGATTCAACTGCGTATCGCACAACGGCGCTGCGCGCCTGTGCTGTCATCACTGTGATTTAGGGGTCAACCGTATATCGCGCTATCCTTGCAACGTGAGGTGGTAACGCTTGCGTTTTTCCAGTTTTGAAGAACTGTTTCATCACTATGCGGAACGGACGCCGGATGCGCCCGCCTTGCGCTATGAGGAAGGCGGCGCACCGCGCATGATGACCTATGCGGAGCTGGAGCGCGCGATCACGCTGCGCGCCGCGGAGCTGCGCGCCGGCGGAAAAACCTGTCTGGGCATTTTTGCCGATAGGAGCCGTGCGTGTGTGACGGAGATTTTCGCCGCCGTGCGCGCGGGGGTGCAGATCGTGCTGCTGGACGCGGATGCCCCTTTGCCGATCCTGCGCGGGCTGCTGCCGTACACGGATGTGGACTCCCTCTGGGGCGATGCATCGCTGTGCGATGAGCTGTCCGGCAATCTGGCGCGCGGTGTCCGCGAGGGCAAGGGGAAGATCCTGTTCTTTACCTCCGGTACCACCGAACGGTCGAAGGCGGTGGTGTTGACGGAAAAAAGCCTGTGCGCCAGCACCTACAACGGCGCCACGCTGCTGCCGCTTCTGCCGCAGGACACGCTTTTGTGTATTTTGCCGCTTTCACATGTGTTCGGCTTCGTCTGCGGACTGCTGTGGGCATTTTCCTGCGGCGCCTGTGTGGCGCTGGGACGCGGCGCGCGGCACTATATCAACGACTGTGTGTTTTTCCGGCCGACGGTGCTCCCGGTCGTGCCGTTGCAATTGAGCTTTCTGCTGAAGCAGAACCTTTTGAACCATGAGCTGCGCCTTCTGCTCGTCGGCGCGGGAGACTGCCCGGCGGCATTGCTGCGGGCGGCGCGGATGTGCGTCGCGAACGTCAGCTTTGGCTACGGGCTGACAGAGACCAGCTCCGGCGTGGCGCTTTCTCTGGGTGACGACCCCTACGCCATGACCGTCTGCCCGGACTATGACGTTACGATCGCGCCCGACGGGGAGATCCTCGTCAAGGTGCGCTCCTGTATGATGAAGGGCTATTACAAGTGCCCGGAAGAGACCAACACGGCACTGGCGGGCGGTATGCTGAGCACGGGCGATCTGGGCCGCATCGACGAGAAGGGGCGGCTGTATGTGACGGGACGCAAGAAGGATATGTTCGTGCTCTCGGACGGCACGAAGCTTTTCCTGCCCGAAGCGGAGGCGGAGCTGGGCAAGCTGCTCGGCAATGTGGACTTTGCGCTCGTTATGGCGGGCGAGAATGTCGTGCTGGCGATCCACGGCGATACACGGAGCGACGAGGAACTGTTCGCGGCCATTGCGCCCTACCAGAACACGCGCCCGCGCACGCAGCAGGTGGCGCATATTCTGCGCCAGCGCAGCCCGCTCCCGCGCACGGCAGCGGGAAAAGCCAAGCGCTGGGCGCTGCATACGAAACCCTGAGCGGATCTGCGTGCAAATAAAGAAAGGCGGCACATACCAATGAAAAAAACGGCAAAAAAAGCGGCGGCGACCACCGCCGTCGCGCTGCTGACGGCGGCAAGCGTCGTGACCGGCAGCCTTTTTGATTCGCCGGCGGCGCTGTTGGCGGAGGACGATGCGCCTGCCATCGTTTATAACCTGTCTGACGGCGCGGACGATGACGACGCCGGCACGCAGGAGGATGAGAGCGACGAGGCGCGGCGCCGCGGCGGCGTGCGCGCCGTACTCCGGATGCGTATCCTGCAGCTGCCGCTGCTCGTGCGGCTGCTGGTGATCCTGCCGCTTTGGGCGGCAGGGAGCGTGATCCTTGCGGCTGCGGGCGCGGCGTGGACGCTGCTCCAGCCCGTGCTCGGGCAGATCGCGGGCTTTGCGCTGATGCTGGCGCTGCTTTTCGGCTCGTTTCTGCTGGCCGCAAAGGCTGTATTTCCGGATCTGCCGTTGAAAAAGCTGGTGAACCTGCGCAGCTTTCTGACGCTGTTGCTGGGCGCGGCGGGGCTGAGCGTCGCGGACGCGATTCTGAATGTTTCATGGGCGGAATATGAGCAGATGAAAAACATCGTGCTCTCGGCGGGCTTCTTCCTTGTGCTTGCCTGTGCGTCGGTGCCTTTTTTCCTGCGCGAGCAGAAACGGCGCATGGAGGCGGCGGAAGCGCTGAAAGCGCAGAAAAAACCCGCTGCGCTGACTTTTACCGATGCGGGCGGCACCTTTACGGTGCGCATTCCGAACCCGCACGGCTGACAGCGGCGTAAAAATACACAAAGAGGCCAAAGTGCACGCATGATTATGCGTGCACTTTTCATAAAAGTGAATTTATATGCAGATTTTAATTGACATATTCATTCTGCACGCCTAGAATATTCACATATCAAGCGAATAAAACCACCACAATGGATACGGCCTGGAGGAACACACCATGAATAAAAAGGCAATCAAGAAGATCGTTCTCGCCTATTCGGGCGGTCTGGATACGTCGATCATCATTCCCTGGCTCAAGGAGCACTACAACAATGCTGAAATCATTGCCGTGGCGGCGGATGTGGGGCAGGGACCCGAGGAGCTGGACGGCCTGGAGGAAAAGGCACTCAAAACGGGTGCAAGCAAGCTGATCATCGCCGATCTGGTCGATGAGATGGTGGATGAGGTCATCATCCCGGCGCTCAAGATGGACGCAAATTATGAGACCTATCTGCTCGGCACGGCGTTTGCACGTCCGGTCATCGGCCGCAAGATCGCGCAGATCGCGCTGGCGGAAGGCGCGGACGCCATCGCCCACGGCTGCACCGGCAAGGGCAACGACCAGGTGCGCTTTGAACTGGCGATCCAGCGTTACGCGCCGGGTATGCCCGTCATCGCGCCGTGGCGTGAGTGGGAGATCCGCAGCCGCGACGAGGAGATCGACTACGCCGAGGCGCACAACGTCCCGCTGAAGGTTTCCCGCGAGACCAGCTATTCCAAGGACAAGAACCTCTGGCACCTCAGCCATGAGGGACTGGATCTGGAGAACCCTGCCAATGAGGCGCAGATCGAAAAGGCGGGCTTCCTGGAGATGGGCGTTTCCCCCATGCAGGCGCCGGACGAGCCGACCTACGTCACCATCGACTTTGAAAAGGGCGCGCCTGTGGCGGTGGACGGCGTGAAGATGAAGGCGAGCGACGTGATCCGCAAGCTCAACGAGCTGGGCGGCAAGAACGGCATCGGCATCATCGACA
>CACZPK010000114.1 GCA_902783035.1 Oscillospiraceae bacterium | reverse complement strand
TTCGATTGCTGCGATGGTGCCGCTATGTCGTACCCAACGATCTGAGACGGGTATTCGATGTCAATACGATCAACAATCTGAAAAGCGCCAGGCTGATTCGTTCCAGCAAGGTTCAAAAGTCGCTGACCTTAACGGCAAAGGGAAATCAGCTGCTTGAGGAACTGACCCAAAACATACCGGAGAACATTCGTCATGCACATACCGCCGCTGATACGCTGCGGCGAATCAGAGTATCCGCCATCATCACGACGGCATACCAGGCGGGACTTGACGTATTTACCACAGGAGTCGAAGCGCTGGAGGAAAACCGTGCACTTTACCTCACCGCGCTCATGCGGGGCAAGGGCGCGAACCCGTGGAGCAACTCCCGCATTGCTGCGCTGCTGCGGCTGGGGGACACGCTCTACGCCGCGCATTACGTCTGCCCCGGCATCGGGGAGCTGCTGCTCACCGACGAGCTGAACGCCTTCAACAACAATACCTCCCAGATCAAGAACGTCCGGCGCGCGTTCTTCTTCGCGGGCGTGAGCTATGAGGATGTCATTGCAGAGCTGGGTATCCCGCCGGCGACGGAGCTGGGGCGCTACGTCAGCTATGCCGACGCCTACCGGCAGCTCTCTTTGCCGGTGCATCTGCTCTCCTGCGATACGACGGGCGCGATGCAGCTGCGGCTCATGGCGATGCCGGACTACCGGCAGGCGCTGACACGCTCGGCGCTCCAAACAAAGTACGCCGAGGCGCCCCCGGAGATCCCGTCATGGGACGCGCTGTTCGACGGCAAGCCCTTCGTCATGGCGGCGGACATGGACCTGCGCCGGATCGACACCGCCATCAAAGAGGCAAGGGAGCGCGGCGTCGCGCAGATCGTCATGGTGGCGCTCAAGCCGCAGGTGGAAGCTGTTCTCAAAAGCCGTTACCGCGAGACGGGGCTTGCGCGTGTCTTCTCGCTCAAGGAGGAGATGCTCAGCGACCTTGGGATCAATAAGCTGTATGTCCCGCCCTTGGAGGGGTTCCGAACAGAGAAAGGAGAGGTGATCGATGCCCCGCTTATCCAAGCTGCTCGAAAAGCTGGAAGACCGTCTGGGAAGTAAGCTCGGCGGCTGGTACGAGCGGCACAAGGAAAAGGTTCCCGTTTATGTCCCGACCGGCCTGATCCTCCTTTATTTCTATGGGATGTTTCTCAACTCCGTCCGCCTCGGCATCGACCAGACCTTCCACGACCCGGAGGGGAAGATCCAGAGCATATGGGTGTTTAACCCGCTGAAAAACATCTTCGCCATCTTGACGCCCACAGGGCTGGCGGCAACGGCGGTGATGGTGCTGCTGTTCTGCCTCGCCACCAAAAAAGGCTACCTCTGGTTCTCGGGCTATAAGTACAAGCGCGACCCGCGAGGGTTCGACATCCTCCCGGACGGCACGCACGGCACCTCCGGCTTTCTCACCGAGAAGGAGCTGCGTTCGTTTTTGGAGCTTGGCCCACCTCAGGAAGTAAAGGGGATGCTGCTCGGCAAGTACAAGCAGCGTGACGATGACCCGGACAAGTACGCGCTGTACGTTGCCCATGAGATGCGGCCGGGGGATAACAATAACCTTCTGTGCATCGGCGCGCCGGGCACGGGCAAGACTCGTGGCTTTATTATCCCGTTCCTTTTGGGCTGCGCGCGGCGCAAAGAGTCGGTGTTTATCACGGACCCGAAGGGCGAGCTGTTCGAGCGGATGTCGGTCTATTTCAAGGAAAGCGGCTATACCGTCCGCGCCATCAACTACTTGGACATGGAATACTCGGACGGATGGAACTGCCTGAGCGGGCTGGACAAGGAAACGCGGCTGGTGCAGACGGTGGCGAACACCATCATCGAGAACACGTCGGGGCCGAAGGAGGCAGATGATTTCTGGGCGCGTGCCGAACTTAACCTGCTCATGGCGCTGCTGCACTATATCGTCAACCTAAAGGACGAGCGCGGCAATCTGCTGCCCATCGAGCAGCGCGGGCTTGGCAACGTCTACGACATCATCGCCAACAAAAGCATCGGGGAGATCAACAAGACGCTCGCCGAGCTGCCGCCGGAGCATCCGGCACGCGGGCCGCACGGACTATTTCTCAAGGCGAGGGAAAACCTCTGGGGTAATATCGTCATCGGCCTCGGCAACAGGCTCGCGGTCTTTCAGGATCAGTTGGTGGACAAGATCACCCGCAACCACGACGTCGACCTGACGCTGCCCGGCACACAGCCTTGTGCGTACTTCGTTATCATCTCCGCGCAGGACAGCGCCTACCGCTTTTTAAGCTCGCTGTTCTTCTCACTGGCGATCCCGCAGCTTTCCAACTACGCGCACCGCAACGGCGGGCGGCTGCCGGTGCTGGTGAATTTCTGCCTCGACGAATACTGCAACATCGGGTACATGGACGGCATCGCGGACGCGCTCAACAGCATCCGCGGGTTCAATATGAGCTGTCAGGCGGTGGTGCAGAGCCTTTCCCAGTGGCAGGAACGCTATCCGGGCAAGCAGTGGGAAAACCAGCTCAATACCTTTGATACCACGCTGTACCTCGGCTGCAACGACAATACCTCGGCGAAGTACATCTCGGAGAAGTGCGGCAAGGTCACCATCGGCGTCGTGAACCACCAGATGCCCCTGACGCCGCTGTTCCATCCTGTCTACACGACCACACGGCCATATTCGCAGACGCGGAGCAACACGCAGCGCGATCTGATGGATCTCAGCGAGGTGCTGCGGCTCGATGAGCGCAAGTGCATCGCGCTCTTTAACCACCGCAAGCCGGCGCTGCTCTATAAGCTCACGCCGGAGGAGCTGCCGGGCTATAACGAGCTGACATCCTGCCGCGTGACGGAGTACATCCCGGAATGGCGGCGGCGCGAGGAGGCGGAGGAAAAACCGGAACAGCCAAAAGCCGCGCCGCAGCCGAAGGAGCCGGAGCCTCCGCCGCAGCCAGCGCCGGACGAAAGCGGTGGCATCGGTGTGGATGGGTTCGACATCATCGGTTTTGCGGCGGAGGAGACGCCTGTGGAGGACTTCCACGGCAGACCCATCGGCGGCGAGGTCTCCATCGAGGACGTGACCGGGCTCGGTATGGAGGAGTGAAAAACAAAACGTTTTGAAGGAGGTGGCCCTATGAGGGCAGCACAAATGAAACAGCGGCCTGACTTCGCGCTGATGCGGCAGACCGATATCCAGAGCATCTATTATATGCAGATGCCG
>CACZPK010000113.1 GCA_902783035.1 Oscillospiraceae bacterium | reverse complement strand
CGCAAAGTGCGCAGAGAATGTCCGAGCAAACCGCAATTCCTTCGCGCTTTCCCTAAAATAGCACGGCATCCAGAATGAACGGAACCTGATGCAGACTCTCTCATGAGCTACATCAGATCCCGTTCATTTGCGCTATCAATACTTTTTCAGCCAAGCAGCAAAAAAACGTTCACTGTTTCAGCACAACTATCCAGACAGTCGTGTCTTTTTCTTATCCGTTGTAGTAATTCGGTCATCCCACAGTAGCAAAGCCACTCTTCCCCGTAACAACCACATTGTCGGCGCTCTTTGCGCAGTGGATGATTCGTACCTCTCCCGACTCGTCAAAGCCGCAAATGATCCCGACGTGCGAGTCGCCGGGATAGAACGCGAGATCGCCGGGACACGCCTCCGCCCATGATATCGCCGTGCAATAACTGTGCTGCGCGGACGCCCCGCCGCCGTGACGGTGTACGGCGCGCCCCAGCGCGTGTCCCAGCCCAGGCAGCGGCTTTTGCCGCCCCAGAAATAGTTGACTCGTCCCAGCAGCCGGTAGGCGGTCAGCACGACCTTTCTGCGTTCCTCGCTCAGTCCCTCCGAAAGCTGCTTTTCGATCTCCGCCACCTGTTGTGGCGAGAGTTTCAGACATGCGTCGCTGCCTTTGATGGCTGCAAACAGGCTTGCGTATTCCGGCTGGGTCATCTCCGCGAGCAGCTCCAGTTGTTCCTCGGTAAAACCGTACTCCGCCGCCATCTGGTCCTTGTTCTTTATTGTGATGTTGATGGTCAGGGTCCGCGTGCTCTCCCCGTCGTCCGTTTCCTCTGTGGTCTCTATCGTGTAGCTGATCTGAGTCATGTCCCAGAACACACCGCAAAGGATATCCAGCTTCTCCTGCGTCATGGTCACCGCCTCGGTGGGCGAGGCGCCGTCCGTTGTGACAAGCACGGCATAGATGGTAAGCACGTCGTCCCAGTTGTTGATCACGGCGGTTACAGCGCCGTTGTCCAGCACCAGCACGTCGCACGGGTGTTCCTCCTGGATCTGTTCGATTACCATGCAGAACTCCCCGTTGATCGATGTCACAGCAGACTGCACGGACCCGCCGCTGCCGTGGCTGTCCGCCGAGAAAAACAGTCCGAACGGCGTCGCCAGCACCATAGCGACGAGGCAAATCACCAGAACAACCAGAAACACGACGCCACCGCCGCTGGCAAGGGCTGTCAGCATTGCCCGCAGGGACTCCGCAGCCGCCCTGATCGTCTCCTTCAGCGATTTTGCCGCCGCCTTCGCGCCCTCCTTTGCTGCCCGCTTTGAGCCCTGTACGCCCTTGCCAGCCGCCTTTGCCGCCTCTCTGCTCTCTTTTGCGCTTCGGATCGCCATGCCTTTTGCGCGCTCCGCGGCCTCCGGGGCGCGCGCCTTGATTTTGCCGCCCGCGTGAGCTCTCCGCTCTTTGACGACCATGCGATTCTCGGCCGCGCCGCCCTTGTGCGGCGCTGTCTGCGGGCGAGTCGGTCGATCCGCGGAATGTGAGGCACCACCGCGAGGCATGGCTGCCCGAGAATTCCGAACGGTTTCCGCAGCCGGCGTCGCTGCCCGCGATTCGGTCAGCGGCGCAGCCTTGGCAGCATCCGGCGAGTCTATCGCCTTCAGGCTCTTCCCCTGCTGTTCAAAGCGCCGCACCCCGGCGGAGCGTGATGCTTTGCCGGGATCGGGTGCGAGCCGCGAGTCCCTCACAGGAGGCAGGTCATCCACCCGCGGCGCGTCAGCCCATGGGGATGCATGCTGTTCGACAACGGGCTCGTCCTCAAATCGCAGCAGCGAGTGTAGAACATCCCGCAGTGTGCTTTTCGCCACGGTTGTACCACTCGATCCGCCAAATCCCCCTTCCGAAAATGTGCGAAGCGGAGCTGCGTCGGTTGCCGCGTGCTCACGCTCCGCAGTTAAGGCGTCCGATCCGCGCACAGGCTTACGCCGTGCTTCATCTGTTTCGACGGGCAGAGTGCGGGTTTTCGGGTCCTTTCCCAAGCCGCTCTCAGCCGTGTTGAATCGAAGCCTCCCCACATCATCTGCGGAAGCCGACTGTTTCACGAGATCAGCGGCAGCGCACTCCTTGGGGTGCCGCTCTTTCAGGTGGGGCTGGGGCGGCGTCAACGGTGCCTCCGCGCGTTGCTCCGCAGGCAGCACAGGAGTCTCCGAGGCTGTGTTTCGGATCGTCGGCGCAGTGACCTTTGTCTGCGGTTTTTGCTGACTCGGGCGATCGTTTTCCGCGCCGACACGTTCGCTTTGGACAGGTTTCTCGCATATCCTGTCTTCCGGCTCCCGAGGTTCGCTTCGATGGTACTCTTCCGGTTCCTGCCTTCGTTCTTTCGGGGGTGGTCGATGCTCTTTTCCAGCATGGTTCAGCTTTTTCACACCGTGTCCTGCAAGCTCTACTGTGCGCTCAATACAGTGTTCTGCGAGGACGGTGCCGTGCCGGGCGCCGTCCTCGATCTGTTCGTTGCCGAAGCTCTCCGGCTGTTCCCGGTCCTGCTCAATCTTTGCCTGATCGCGCACACGAGCCGAGGCCTGAACAGCACGCTTCCGCGCCAGCTCCAGCGCCACGTTCCTGCCGCGTTTGATCGTACCGCCCTTACCCCGCGGCTTCTCCCTGATTTCTCTGCTCATGCCGCTTCAGCCCCTTCCGACAGG
>CACZPK010000112.1 GCA_902783035.1 Oscillospiraceae bacterium | reverse complement strand
GGCGAAACTGTGGCGTTTTGTGCGCCCTTTTGCCGACCGGCGCACCCGTTTCCCACCCGGCGGTACGGAAACTGCGCGCGTATGGCGCCCGGCTCATTGGGGGGCTGCCGCGCTTTTTCTTCGTGCAAATCGGAATTCTCTGTCAAATTTCAGCGCGATCGCACGTTATATAAAGTGTAAGACAACATTCGCCCTGCATAAACACGCAATGCTGGAAAAGGAACAGGACGCAATACGGGAAGGAGCCGACATGAGTATCAGTTTAACGGGTATCAACGCATACCGCAGAAACGAAGCGGCGCTGCGAAGAGGGAAAGCCGCAGGCAAGGCAAAGGATGCCGCGGGAAAAAGCGCTGCGCCGAAGTGCGACCGGCTGGAGCTGCAATTTACCACGTTGCTCCAAGCGGAAGAAAAGGGCTATATCGAGGTGAACGGGATGCGTTTTTCCGTTCCGGATGGAATGGCTGCGCAGATGCGCACGGCATATGACGAAATGCTCGCCCGAAACGAGAAGGACATGGAGCGTCAGGCGGCAGAGGACAACGCAAAGGCAGCCGAGCAGCGCCTCAAGGCGTTGGAGGATTATGGAAAAGCCGTGCAAAAGGCGATGGAGATCGCCCGGCGCATCGCCAAGGGTGGGCATGTTCCGCCGGAGGATGAGCAATTTCTGATGGAATTTTCGCAGGAGATGTTCATGGCCGCAAAGATGGAGAGCATGATGGCAAAGGAACACAAGAAGTACGACAGTATTCTCGACGAGGAGGAAGAAGCTGAAGGCGAGAGCGAAGCCGGGAACGGCGGGGGCGACGGAACGCGCGCATCTGCCGAGGTGACGCTTTCGGACAGCGCGGTGCAGGGCGTGTGCGTCAGTGAAGTGCCGGTATCGGGCGGGAGCGCGGAATAATACTGAAATGCTATAAAAAGTGGCAGTATTCCACTTTTTATAGCGCCGTCAGGCGCGTTGCATTTCGCATGAGACGCGCCGATGTGCAAAGCACAGCTGCTGCACAATGAGAACTTCCGGTTTTCATTGCAGAGTAGCATAAGAAGGCCGGAAGAGCGGGGAAGGGGAGCTATTTGACGCGGCTGCCTTTGTGCGCTTGCTTTTTGGACAGGTATCGGGTATGATAAAAGTGTGTTTATGCAAGCATACCCTGAATGCTTGATCTGAGGAGTGATCGGATGGCAAAGCAGAAGATGCCTTTGAGATACCTATACAGGAGGATCGGTTGGAAGCTGACCGTGCGTGCGGTTGTGCCGCTTATCCTTGCCGCGGTTTTGTTCGGAACTTTGTTCTTCCAAATGCGCTCCGCCGTGCTGGAGAACGCATACCGCAGTGCGGAGAGCCGGGTATTTCGGCTGGCACTGTCAGTCGATTCATACACGCAGAACGCGGATGACGCCACGGTGAGCCAGAATCTCTCCAAATTGCTGGAGCTGACCGAGGTGCTGGCCAGAGGTCCGGCGACGTCCGGAACCGAGAACCGTTTTCAGCTCTTTATTTTGGACGGCAATGGCGTGGCCGTTGCGCACAGCCTTCCGGCGGAGCGGGGCAAGAACTATCTGGATGAAGCGGGAAGCGGAGGAAAGACATATCAAAAGCTGATGGAGCTTTCCGACCACTCGGGGTATGGCACGCTGCTGGCGGAGGACGGCGGTGCGGTTTACAGTGCCGTCAAGCTTTCGAACGGCTGGCACGCCGTCTGTGCGCATGAGTTTGTGATACCCTTCCGGCAGACGCTCCTGCTGTGGTTTGCCTGTACGCTTGCGGGAATCCTGTTCACTTACGGTGCATTCCGAATCATGTGCGCGCTGGCAATCCCGCGCTACGTCAATCCGCCGGAGCGTGTTTCGACACCGCCGGGCGAATGGCCGAAACGGGAGAAGCGGGATGCTGCGAGATCCGTTGGGACAAGCGCCGCAGCGCCTGCTGCGCCGACGGTTCAACACGAGACAACGAATCAACTGAAGGGGACGAAACAGGAAGAACCCGATTATCCGATTCGCATTGTAAAGGAGGCACCGCCAAAACCCGAGGAACCGGCAAAGCAGACCGCCGCATCTGCTGCGAAGGCGTCCGCCAGGACGGTTGAGACGCCGCAGAATCCGGTGAAACCGATTGAGGAAAAGGAGATCATTCCCGAGTTTTTGCGGCCCAGAAACGCAAAACGCGCGGAGCCGAAATCCGCCGAAAAAGACGATGTCCCCGCCTCGGTGGCGGAGCAGGACGCGGAGCCGGACGGATCATCGGACGGGGAAGAGGGCTCCAAGACCGTGAAACAACTGGCGGACAACGCCATGCTGGCAAGTTTTTACGCGCAAATCGCGAAAGCCGCGCACAACATGGAATACGACCAGTTGGGAGAGGCATTCGAACGCATGGACAGCTACCGGATGCCGGCGTCGGAGGTAAAGCTGTACGCAGACCTGCGCGCAGCGTTTGAACAGCTTGAATATGGTGTTATACTGAATCTGCTGACCCAGAGCGGGAAGATCTCGGAGGAATGACATCGAATCGCCATGATAGGGAAAAGGTCCCGGAAACAATCGTTTCCGGGACCTTTTTGCCGGGTAAGAGAATGAAAAACGGTGACCGCGATTATTATTGGTTGGTCTTGAAGTGCGCGACCTGATCCTGCAGCTGCTTGGACTGGCCGTTGAGCGAGCTGCACAGTGCGGAGGTCTCTTCCGCCGTGGCGGTGGCGATTGCCGAGCCCTTGCCGACGGCGGCAATGGCGGCGTTGATCAAATCGGACGTGCTCTTTGCCGCTTCCTGCGACTTGTTGGCGAGGTTGCGCACCTCGTCCGCGACGACGGCGAAGCCCTTGCCGGCCGCGCCTGCGCGCGCCGCCTCGACCGCCGCATTCAGGGCGAGGATGTTGGTCTGGAATGCGATATCCTCGATGGTTTTGATGATCTTTTCGATCTCCTTGGACGTGTCGTTGATCTCGTTCATGGCGCTGACCATGTTCTGAATCTCGCTATCCTGATAGTTGACCTTATCCTGCGTACGCTCGGAAAGCTCACCTGCCTGCGTGGCATTGTCTGCGGTCGCTGCGATCTGCATGGAGACATCCTGAATCGTGGCGGAGATTTCCTCGATTGCGGAAGCCTGACGCGTGGTGCCTTCCGCGAGCGACTGCGAGCCTTCCGCGATCTGCACCGAGCCTGTGAAAACATCCGTGCTGCTGACATTCACGCCCGACATGATCTGGTTGAGGGAGGCGAGAATACGTCCGATGGAGTTTTCAATCTGGCTGAAGTCACCCGGGTACGTGACACCGGGTCTGACGGTCAGATCGCCGCGGGAAACGGCGTCCAGAACGGAGGCGAGATCGCGGATGATTGCGCTCATGTTCGAAATCAGCGTTCCCGCCGCCTCGGACATGGTTTCTATCTCGTCGTTGGTTCGGAATACCTGCGCAGGCAGGAAATGTCGCCATCCGCCATTTCCTGCATGCGCTGTGCGGTTGCCGCGACGGGGCCGGCAATGTTCTTGATGCGCAGGCTCGTAACGACAACGGCCGTCAGCGTCGAGAGCGCGGCGATGACGACGATCAGCGACGCCGCCTTGGCGATGCTGGTCTTGATGGGACGCACGGGCGTTGCCGTCACGACGTACCAGCCCTCAATGCTGCTGATTTGCGCATAAGCGGCGATGTATTCCACATTGGAGAGCGTGAACGAGACATTGCCCTCCTTGTTCTTGAACATCTCTGCAACCGCCTTGGTGATCGAATCGCCGAGTTTGTGATCGCCGGCAAGCTCCGTGAGCTGCGGCACGAGCTGCGTGCTGGTGCCCACGATGATACCGGTCTTGTCCATGATGAACGCGATGCCGTTATCCTCATAGTGCACACATTGCGAATCAGGTCGGAGAAGGTGTCGGCGCCAAGTCCGCCGTAGACCACGTACTCCTTGCCGTTTGCGGTGAAGTATTTGCCCATCATGATCGTGATGGAGTTGTCGGTCATGCGGAGCACGGGGCTTGAAATGTAGGAGCCCTTTGCTGCCATGGCCTGCCGGAAGTATTCACGCGAGGAAATATCGGTGTCATTGTAGGTTTTGCCGGAGCTGTATGCGATCGCAAAGTCCTTGAACAGACTTGTGAAGGCGATGTCCTTGAGCATTTCTTTGCGTTCATCCATCGGGATCGATTCGTCGACGACCTTTTCGTTCTTATCGACGACGGCAAACTGCTGGGAAAGGGTAGAGATGGTGTAATCAACGGACGCAGCATAGGCTTCAGAAACGGCGCGCCCCTCACTCTTGTACATCGACATGTACTTATTGTAGCTGACAAAAATGTATACGAACACGAGAATGAGACATGCGGAGAGTACCGGGATTGCCGAGAGCATCGTTAACCTTAGCTTTAAAGTTTTCTTTTTTTGCTCATTTTCTACCTCCGGAGCTGAAAATTTGTGTGATGGTCAGGTTGTGCTTTCCATTTATGCGCAAAATATACAAAACTCCACTTTATTTATACTATACATGCTTATCTTTGTAAACCAAAATTTTGCAAATAACGTCAAAAATAAAAATTTTTAGATGAACGGCTGCCTCTGTGCAAGATCGGTATGCCGGGGCGGGAGTACCGCTGCCGCACCGCCCGATGCCATATTCCACGTTGCATTTTCCGGTGGTAATCTGCTATAATTAAAAAAATGGATAGTCATATTGACGATATGCATAACAGATGAAATGGGGCTGTCTTATGAATCGAAACAAGACGCACCGCATGGTGCTTGCCATTATCACCATCTCCTGTATCGGCTTTACCATCGTCAGCGCGATGGAAGGTTGGGAGTTTTGGGTCCCACCGCTTCTTATCGCGGGCACTGCCGCACTGTGGGTGATGTACTTTGCGCAGCGTGGAAGCGTGAACACGCGCGAGAATCTTTACCTCCTGTATGGGATGCTTGCCGCTTTTTTCCACGGCGTTCACGAATCCAGCGCCTTTGACATTGCCATCGTCATGGCGTTGATGCTCGCACTTTTTTCCGCGATGGACCACCTCTATATGCTCAACCTGATCCTTGCAGAATATGTCCTCCTGATGGGAATACAGTTCACGCTTTCGCTGCACGGCAGCATGGCGCTCAGTACGCTCGGCGTTTCAAGCATTGCACTGCAGGCTGTGGTGATTTTGTGCGTCTACCTCGTTGGCAGAAGGGCCATTGCCAACCGGCTGGAAACCGCGGAGACGATATCGCGGCACAAGGCGGAGAGCGAAGACAATGAGAGCGACATGGAAGATTTCCTCTCCAATATCTCTCATGAGCTGCGTACGCCCATCAATGCGGTGAACGGCATGTCTACGCTGCTCATCAAGGAGGGCGGCGGTGAAAAGGCAGAGGCCGTCCGTGCGGCGGGCCTCCGCCTTTCCAGACAGATCGAGGACATTCAGGATTATACGGAATGCAAGCGTAAACACATCATCCTCGAAGAGGAGGACTACAGAACAGATTCTCTCATCAACGATGTCGTTGCAAACTTCAGGGGATACCAGAACGAGAACGGGCTGGAACTGGTGGTGGATGTCGATCCGAGCGTCCCGATGATGATGTGCGGCGATGCCCGCAAGCTCCATAAGATGTTCCGGCATCTGCTGGACAATGCCGTAAAATTTACCCATCGCGGCGGTATCTACATCCGTGTGTATGCCGAAGCACATGATTACGGCGTGAATTTTTGCTTTGAAATAACCGACACGGGCCACGGTATGACGAGAAAGGACATATCCGCTGCGCGAAGAGGTTTTTATCAGGCAAACAAAAAGCGTAACCGCAGCACAGGCGGCATTGGCCTGGGGCTGCCGGTTGTCTATGGCATGACGCATGCCATGGGTGGCTTTGTCAAGATTGAAAGTGAGCCGGGACGCGGGACGACGGTGCATGTCGCCGTGCCGCAGAAGGTGGTTGACGCTACACCCTGCCTCAAGCTGGGCGAGTCCTTTTCCGGCGACGTTCTGTTTCATGTGCGTCCGGATAAGTACACAAGCCCGCAGGTGCGCGAATTCAATCGCACAATGGCGATCCATCTGGCCACAGGGTTGGGCTGCCCGCTCTATTCAGCGGAAACCGTCGCCGAGGTGGAACGGCTGCGCAAAAAGCTGAACGTGAGCTACGTTTTTATGGGGCAGGAGGAATACGAAGCCAACCCGACGTATTTCGACGAGTTGAGCAGAGACGGCGTCACTGTGGCAGTCTCTGCGCACGCGGGCTTCCGCCCGAGTGCAAACAGCCTCGTAATTTCGATGCCAAAGCCTTTGTATGGCGTTCCCGTGACGCATATTCTCAACGGAGAACGCGGAGCGGAGGACATGAACGCCGCCGTGTTGCGCGGCAAGCCCGTGTTTAACGGCGTGCGCGCATTGGTGGTGGACGACGAGCCGATGAATCTCATGGTCGCCACGGGACTGTTCAGCCAGTATCGAATGACGACGGACACGGCCGGTAGCGGTGCGGAGGCAATTGAGAAGCTGCGCTCCGAGGAATACGATGTGATCTTTATGGACCACATGATGCCGGAGATGGACGGCGTGGAGGCGATGAAGCGTATCCGGAGAATGGAGCGTACAGGCAAACCGCCGGTCATTGTCGCGCTGACCGCCAACGCGGTGAGCGGCGCGCAGGAGATGTTTTTGCGTGAGGGCTTCGACGGCTTTATCGCAAAACCCATTGACGTCAGCGATTTTGAGCGCGTGATGAAACGGGTGCTGCCGGAGGAGATGGTCAGCTACGAGGGGGGTGACGCGACATGAAAAAAACGCTGCGAAAGCTCTCAGGATGGCTGGCAGATCCAAGCGTCGATTTTATGGAGCGCATCTTCGTGCTGCTTACTATCATCGCGTGCATCGGCGTTCTGATCGCGCTGCTCGGCGACATCGCGAGCAAGGAAGATACCGTGGAGATCATGGCGCTTGCCGCAACGGTGATCATTGTCCCGCTGATTACGATGTTTTGCATCAAGAGAAGGAGAATTCATCTGGCGACGCGCACCATCGTGGTCGGGCTTGTATTTGTGATCCTGCCGACGGTTTATTTCTTCGGCGGTGGAATACAGGGCGGCGGCGTGCTGTGGATCATCTTCTCGTACCTCTACATCGGCCTTGTGCTGACAGGGGCATGGCGGACGTTTCTGCTGATTGCCCTGACGGTGCTCACCTCCGCTATGTATTTGGTCGAATACTTTCACCCGGAGCTGATTGCGCCACACACAAGGGCGTCCTTCTTCCTGGATTCCTTTATTTCCATCGTGATGGTCGGCTTGGTCTGCTTTGTTATGGTGTGGTTCCAAAACCGCTTGTTTCTGTCGGAGAACAAGCGTGCCAAGGAGGAAACCGAAAAAGCGGCGGAGCTTAACCGCGCACAGAGCCGTTTCTTTTCCAGCATGAGCCATGAAATCCGCACGCCCATCAACTCCATTCTCGGCCTCAATGAGTTGATCCTGCGACAGGAGGATACTTCGGATGAGGTCGCGCGTGACGCGCGCAACATTCAGGGAGCGGGCAAGATGCTCCTTGCGCTCATCAACGACATCCTCGACTTCTCCAAGATCGAGGCGGGCAGCATGGACATCGTTCCCGTGGAGTACCGCGTCGGCGACATGATCTCCGAGATCGTAAACATGATCTGGCTGCGTGCCAATGAAAAGGGCCTTAAGTTCAAAGTAGATATCGACCCGCAGGTACCCGCTGTGCTTTTCGGTGACGAGGTGCGTATCAAGCAGATCCTCGTCAACCTGCTCAACAACGCGGTAAAATACACGAAATCCGGCTCTGTGGGCCTTCATATCGAGCGCGAAAACGTCGAAGAGAACAGTGTGATGCTCAAAATCTCCGTGACGGACACGGGTATGGGCATCAAGCAGGAGGCGATCCCTTACCTGTTCGATGTATTTCGGCGTGTCGATCAGGAGAAGAACCGTTATATCGAGGGTACGGGCCTTGGCCTGTCCATCGTCAAGCAGCTCGTCGATCTGATGGGCGGTACCATCACCGTGAACAGCGTCTATATGCAGGGCTCGACGTTTACCGTGGACCTGCGGCAAGGGGTTGTGGACGAAAATGTGATCGGCGACATCAGCATCAGCAATAATGAGATCGGTGTCGTTCGGCAAAAGCATGAGCGGCGCTTCAGCGCGCCGGAGGCGCAGATCCTCATCGTTGACGACAACGAGATGAATCTTGAGGTCGAGAAAAAGCTCCTTGACGACACGGATATGATGGTCGACACCGCCCAGAGCGGTGCGCTGGCGCTGGAAAAGACGCTTCAGACGAGCTACGATGTCATTCTCATGGACCATCTGATGCCGGAGATGGACGGCATTGAGTGCCTGGAGAAAATCCGGAACCAGACGGGCGGCCTCAATAAGAACATTCCGGTTATCGTGCTGACTGCGAACGCGAGCAGCAAAGACCGTGAGCTTTATAACAACGCCGGGTTTGACGGGTATCTGGTCAAGCCTGTTTCCGGGCGGCAGTTGGAGGACGCGCTGCTCAAATACCTTCCCGCTGAGAAGGTGCTGCGTACCGAAAACAACAACATGACCGGCGAGGAAATGAACACTGCCAAGGGGTACAGCCGGAAACTTCCCGTGCTCATTACGACCTCCAGCACCAGCGACCTGCCCGCTGCCGTGATCCGGCAGCTTGGCATCGACCTGATCCCATCCACCATTCGCACTGCGAACGGCGTGTTTCAGGACGGCGTGGACATCGGCGCCGACGAGCTGATCCGCTATATCGGTGCGGGAAACGATGAGGCGGTGTCTTCTCCGCCCAGCACGGCTGCGTTTGCCGAGTTCTTCAGCGCGGCGCTCAAGCGTGCGCACCATGTCATCCACATCACGATGACGACGAGCATGGGCAAGGAGTATGCAAACGCAACCGAGGCCGCCAAATCGTTTGAGAACGTTACGGTCATCAATTCCGAGTGCATATCCAGCGCGACCGGACTGCTGGTTCTGATTGCGTACAGGCTGGCAAAACAGAACCGCAACGCGAACGAGATCGTTGAGGAACTCGAACGCGCAAAGAAGCTGATCCATTGCAGCTTTATCATCAACACAACGGACTATATGGCACGCAGCGGCCGTGTTTCCAAGAGTGTCAGCGGCATTGCAAAGGCGCTGGAGCTGCGCCCCTGCATCAAAATCAAGAATGATAAATCGGGAATCGGTGGCGTCTGGCTGGGCAAGACCCGTCAATGTTACGACCGTTATATCCAAAGCGCGCTCAAAGCGTCCTCCAACCCGGACACCGACGTTCTGTTCGTGACCTATGCGGATATTCCGGAAGAGGATCTGAACTGGATCGCGGGGCGGATCTATGGGCGATTTACTTTCAACCGGGTTGTTTTCCAACAGGCGTCCGCTGCAGTTTCTGCAAACTGCGGCCCCGGCACATTCGGGTTGCTTTTCCTTGACAAGGGGGAGCGGAGCTATAACCTTGATGCGCTGATTCCGGAGGAGCGAAAAGCCGAGGAAATGTCGGAGTTTGAAGAAACTTCCGTCGGAGAAAACACGCCCATGGCCTTTGCATCTGCGGACGGTGCACAGCCGATGCCTGACGAACCGCAGCCGGAGGCCGAGGATGAATGGCTCGCCGGTGTGAATGGCATTGACCATGATGTGGCAATCAAAAGCTGTGGCAAAATTGAGATCCTGCGTGCCGCACTGGAGCTTTTCTACAAAAAGATCGGAACAGACGCCGGCGAGATCGAGAAGCTATGGCGCAGCGGCGATCTCAAGAACTACACGGTCAAGGTGCACGCGCTCAAAAGCGCGGCGCGGACGATTGGCGCCATGGAGCTTTCCGAGTGGGCGAAGGCGTTGGAGGCGGCAGGCAACGCGGGCGACGCCGCGCAGATCGACGAAAAGACGCCGGAGCTGCTGGCGCTGTACTGCAGCTATACGGACAGGCTCAAGCCTCTCTTTGAAAGCGGCGGAGAGGATACACGCCCGCTCATCGTCGCGGGTGTGTTGGCGGACACCTACGCTGCCATTGCCGAGTGCGCCGCCATGATGGACTACGACATGACGGAGTCCGCGCTCGACTC
>CACZPK010000111.1 GCA_902783035.1 Oscillospiraceae bacterium | reverse complement strand
GAGTCGAGCGCGGACTCCGTCATGTCGTAGTCCATCATGGCGGCGCACTCGGCAATGGCAGCGTAGGTGTCCGCCAACACACCCGCGTCGATGAGCGGGCGTGTATCCTCTCCGCCGCTTTCAAAGAGAGGCTTGAGTCTGTCCGCATAGCTGCGGTACAGCGCCAGCAGCTCCGGCGTCTTTTCGTCGATCTGCGCGACGTCGCCCGCGTTGCCTGCCGCCTCCAGCGCCTTCGCCCGCTCGGAAAGCTCCATGGCGCCGATCGTCCGCGCCGCGCTTTTGAGCGCGTGCACCTTGACCGTGTAGTTCTTGAGATCGCCGCTGCGCCGACACGCCTCGATCGTATCCGCGTCCGCACCGATGGAGCGGTAAAAAAGCTCCACCGCGTTGCGAAACACGTCCGCGCCGCCGCAGTTTGCCACGCCTGCCGCGGCGTCGATGCCGTCGATCCCGTCCGCAAACGGCGCGGGCTCCTGCTCCTCTGCGGCTTCGGCTTCGTCCGCTTCCGCCGCGCGGATCTTATCCGCCGGCAGATAGTGTAGCAGCATATCTTCCAGTTTCACGGAGTCGATGGGCTTGGTCAGATAATCGTCAAAACCCTCGGCCAGATACTTCTCCCGCGCGCCCGAGATCGCGTTCGCCGTCAGGCAGAGCGTCGGTGTGCTCCGGTTCGGGTCATTCTTCCGTGCGCGCAACTCATGCAGCGTCTCAATACCGTCCTTCTCCGGCATCATGTGGTCGAGAAAAATCACGTCGTATTTCTTATCGAAGGCAAGCGCAAGCCCCTCGTCGCCGCTGGCCGCCGTGTCGATCTGCACGCCGGTCCGCTTCAGAAGGCTTTTGAACACCATGAGGTTCATCGGCGTATCGTCCACCACCAGCACCACCGCGTCCGGCGCAGAGAACTTTGCCTCTGTCTTCCTGTGCTGCGAGAGGGATGCGCGGAAGGATTCTTCGTAATCGCCAAGCAGCTCCCACTTCACGACGCGCTGCTCCAGCCGGAACGAGAAGGTCGAGCCTTCGCCATAGACACTCTCCACCTTGAGCGAGGTGCCCATCATCTCCAAAAGGCGCTTCGTGATATTCATGCCGAGGCCCGTGCCCTCAATGTTCCGGTTGCGCTTTTCCTCGATGCGCTCAAACTCCGAAAATAGCTTCTTCATGTCCTCCGGCTTGATGCCGATGCCCGTATCGCTGACGGAGACGTTCAGGAAAACGCCGTCATCGTCGCCGGGTACCCGTTCAAAGCCCATGGCAAAGGTCACGCTGCCCTTTTCCGTATACTTGACGGCATTGGTGAGGATATTCGTGATGGCCTGCTTGATGCGCACCTCGTCACCGTGAAGCAGCTTCGGCGTATTGCGGTCAAAATCGAGTTTGAGGAGAAGCCCCTTGTCGTCGGCGCGCGTCTGCACCATATTCACGAGATCGTTCAAAACGGAAGAGAGGTCGTAATCGACGGGGATGATTTCCATTTTGCCCGCCTCGATCTTGGAAAAATCGAGGATGTCGTTGACAATACCGAGCAGTGTATTGCCCGCCGTGCGGATGCTCTCGGAGTAGGCGAGGACATTTTGATCCGTGCTCTCGCGCAGGATCATCTCATTCATGCCGAGCACCGCGTTGATGGGCGTACGGATCTCATGGGACATGTTCGACAGGAACGAGGACTTTGCCTCGCTCGCCGCGATCGCGCGCTCGGACTCTTCGACGAGCGCTTCCCTGCGTCTTTTTTCCTCGTTGATGTCCTCAACCATCCAGAGGACATGGGAGATGCGCCCGTCTTCCGTGCGCTCCGATGCGATGAATCTTCCGCGCAGCCAGAGGTTCTGCACGTTCAGAAACTCTACCGTGATTGTCTTTTGATCCTTCATGCGCTCGTTGAGGGTCGAGAAGTCAATGAAACGCATGATCTCATCCCTGGACACGGGATCGGTGAGCTGTTCCATGATCCTGTAGAGCGTCTGCTGCGCGTCTTCGCGTTTGGTTCCGAGTATATTCGATATTCTGCTGTCGTTGGTCTGGATCTCACTGAATGTGTCGTTGATGATATCCAGATCGTGCACGGAGCGGTATATTTCGGCCGCAGAGGAAAGCTGGGTGTTGAGGCTTTCCGCGATCTTTGCCTTTTTGCTCAGGCTGATCATGATCGCCGAGAGCACAATGATGATAATGAGCAATACGGCGATCGTGGCCGCAAGGATCTGCCTGAGGGGGATAAACATGAGCGTCGAATCCTGAATGGACAGGCAGCGCCAGTCGTTCTGTATCATTGCCTGATACGCGATGTAATGCGAACCGTTGTAATCAAACTCAAAGAAATCCTTGTCGGCGCCGCTCATCTTTTTCATGAGCGCCGCGCCCAGCGTTCCCTGCTCCTCGTCGTAGTCCTTTCCGATCTCGCCGACGTCCGAGTGCGCGATGACCATATTGCGGTCGTCAAGAATGATCTCGATGTCAGATCCGCCGGAAGCCACCACTTCCTCCGCTATCTTCTGCACCCCGTCCAGATAGATGTCGATTGAGAGCACGCTTTTTCCGTCTTTCAGCATCTTTGCCAGCGACATGATGACCTTTCCGGTCTGCGCGTCGACATACGGCTCGATCACCGCGACCGCGCCGTTGTTTGCGATGGCCTTGATATACCACGGGCGCTGCGTTGGCACGAAGTCCTTGCCGGGGTGCCAGCCCGAGCCGTCCAAATATTCGTCGCCAATGAGCCCGTAGATCCCCGCTGTGCTTTTGAAGATGGAGTTGATCACGGCGTCGGACTGTCTGGTCATATAGTCCAGTATTTCCGCGCCGGTCGCGCCGCTCGCCACCATTCCCTCGACCGTGTATGCCGAAAGCTCAATGGTATTGACACTGGTGTCGAGATACCGGTTAATTTCCGCCTCCACCTGCCACGCGGACATTTCCCCGTCCTTGATGATACTGGCACGGGTTGACTCATTGAGCATATTGTAATAGATTAGTATGATTATCACAAAAAAGGAGATGATGAGAAGCGCGAAGAAAACATCATCGAAAAGCGTCACTTTTTTGGTTGTTGACTGCATCGTTCCCATCCTTTCCACTGTCACACCGTGCAGTGTTTTGCAAGATAGCTCGTCTTTTTGGCTTTTGCCGTATGAAGCAATATGCAACCAAATTTATTATCGCATGGGTCGCAGCATTTCTCAAGGGGGTGTTCCCTATTTTCTCTTTGCCGCTTTCAGCGCCGCGCCGGATGATCACAGGCAGCAAAACAGCGCGGCATAAGCAAAAGGGCCGTGCAAGAGCACGACTGCTCTTGCACGGCCTTTCTTCCGCCTCTGTTTGGCAGGGACCTTTGCCTGATTTCAAAAATGCTCGGTTTTGTTCCGCTGTGTTACATGTCTCCCGCCTTTACATACAGGGTAATGCCGTCTACCAGACGGCTGGACGTAATGTCGAATTTCTGCGTGCAGCCGGGATCGGTGTAGCTGGCAGAGGCCGTCATGGTAAATGCAACGCCCTGCGGCAGCTGATAGACTACCGTTTTCTCCTCCGCGGTACCCACAGCCCAGACCACGGTGATCGTCCGCTGCGGCGTAAGCTGCGCCAGTTCAAAGTATGGCGCAATGCCAGACTTCTCTAATACAAGGATCCCATCATAAAAGTAGTTGATGTCCAGGAACAATATTTTCTCGCTACCCGGATAGCACAGATAAATCTTGATGTTCTGCACATCTCCGTTCGACAGGTCAAAGGTGGCCTTACAACGGAGCTTCATTCCCTCCTGATAGGTGTATCCCTGATCCCCTGTCTGATTCTTTTCCAAATATTCGCAAATGACCTTCTGATCAGCCACCTCTGTTATGAGGCAGAACTGATCGTTTACCTCACCTGCATATATCGCCGTCTCCCCCTCAATTAATGTGGGGGAAATGCTTTGCTGCATATCCGTCAGACTCTTGCTGTACTCTTCTTCCGGCGCCAAATGCCGACCGGGCAGCTCCTTACTGACTACAATAAACTCATTGTCTGTTGCCATCCAGCTTGCGCCGTCATACTCGGCGAGCGAAGTCTGCTTATCCGCGTAGGTAAGCCCGCCGATGGGTTCTTTATCCTTGTCATACTTCGTGTGAATGATTGCAACAGAGCTGTGGCGCGCCATCATATGTTCAAAATCACAGCCGGCAATCCACTCTTTAAGCTTTGCCTGATCCTCCGTCGTACCCTTGTCGAGCTTCAACGGGATGTAATAGTGAACGTCGGAATAATCATCCGGATCGTTCGCCATGTGCTCCTGCGTACAGTCTGGGTCCAGATAATACCCTTCTGCCGCGCCATTTTCTGTGATGCAGTAGAAGGGGATCTCCTTTGCCATGGCATAGCTCTTTGTTGTTTCAAACTCCGTCCCCGGCGCATAAGTAAGGGTTAATTTGCGCAACTTTTCTGCATTGAAATACGTTGCGAAAAGCGATGCGTCCTTATCAAACTCTGTGTCGTAAGCGGCGTGGATCGTTTGTAACTGCTCCTCGGAGCCGTCGGCATGGCACAGGATGACCGACTCCTCCTGCAGCTCATAGGTTGCCGCGTCGTAGGCGCATACATACTTCAGCGTATCGCCGTCACGATAGGTGCAACCCAGCTTGCTCAGTTTATATTCAACCGCTATCGCATAGTCCATCACCGCCTCGACCCGGAGCGTACCGTCCGACGTTTCCGTCTTCGTCACACGCTCTTCCGTGTCAACACTGCCGAGGGCAGCCCGCAGGGCCTCAACGTCGTCTTCCATGTCTTTGTCATCCAGCATCAGTTTCGCGAAGATCTGATCCGGATCATCCGGTTCAATATGAAAGAAAATATCCTTGTAAATGAGCTTTGCTGCTGCGCCCGGCGTTTCCTGGGAAAGAATATCCGGTGAAGCGAAGATCTTAAAGGGATATGTTTTGCCTTCGACTTTCCCTTCGCCGACCAAAGCGACGGAACTGTGCCGCGCCATCAGCGCATCATAGCTGTTCGCAGCCTCAATCCTGTCAAGCAGCACGCAGTTCGCAACCTGCTGTGCCAGTTCATCGACCTGTGCCGTTGTCAGGATGTCGTTCGCACCGAGCAGGTCGCCGTTTTTGCCCTGCAGCACTCCCGCACGGCTCAGACGGTTGACATCCTTCCGTGCCCAGCGGGGCATGTCATAGAAGAATACCGTGTTGGCATACTCTTCCAAATCCGGCAGGCAGCGGGCCGCAAAAGCCAGTGCCTCAGCCCTGCGCACAGCGCCCTGCGGGCGCAGCGTATTGTCGTCATAGCCGTTGATGACGCCGTTTGCCACTGCCGTCGCCAGATCCGCCGCGTAGGCCGTCCCCACCTTGTCTCCGTCTGTGAACGCAGACAGCGTGTCCGCGGAGCCACCGGTCAACTCCGCCGCGCGGACAAGCGCGGAAACCGTGTACTCGCGGGTCGCCCCGGCATCTGCCGCAAAGGCGGGTGCCGTAACCGCGGACAACAGACACGCAAGGCTCAACAACCATGCTGCCAGGGATTTCAGGTCCTTTTTCCTGTTCATGCTTCTCTCCTCCTGTTTTTTTGTGATTTATTGGTGAACATGCTCGCTTGTGGACCCCGTCGTTTTTTCTGCAATCCATGTTTGCGGATGGGACTGACCGCGAAAAAGATTTCTTACAATGTGATTTTACCCGATTTCAACGACCTGTCAACTCTTTTTTGTCTGTAACCGGATCCGACAGCCTCCCAAAAAGTTCCGATCGTAACAAGCAGGCAGAAAAGACGCAGCCGGAAGATAAACGCCGCTGTTCGGGCGTCCATATTTGTGCGTCTCTACCCTATTTGCAAAAACAACTCTGGACTTTTTTGTGCAAGCCTGCTATACTTGTGAGCGCGGTGAAACAAAATGAAGTGAGGTGAGAATATGTTGCAAGAAACCGCAAAGGCCGCTTGGGAACACGGGCGCAAATACCTGATGCAGGGCAAGGTCGCCGATTATATTCCCGAGCTTGGCAAAGCGAATCCCGTGTACTTCGGTTTGTGCATCAAGACCCCGGACGGGCAGGACATCGAATTTGGCGATGTGGAGCAGCGCTTCACGATACAGAGTATCTGCAAGGTCGTGTGTCTGGCAACCGCGCTCCAGCACGAGGGATATGACACCGTCTTCTCCCACGTGATGATGGAGCCGTCCGGCGATGCGTTCAACTCCATTCTCAAGCTGGATACCGCCAGCAACCGTCCTTTCAACCCGATGATCAACGCTGGCGCGATTGAGGTCGTGAACCTGTTGGCGCCGACGTTCACCTTCGAAGAGCTGCTGGATTTCACCCGCGCGATCTGTATGGACGAGGAGATCACACTCGACGAGGCGGTGTACCACTCCGAGTCGGAAACCGGCGACCGCAACCGTGCCATCGGATATCTGCTCAAGAGCAAGGACGTGCTCCACGGCGACGTGCTCAAAACCGTGGACATGTATTTCAAGCTCTGTTCCATGAGTGTCAACGCCCGCTCGCTCGCCGGCCTCGGTCTGATCCTCGCAAACGGCGGTGTTGATCCGCGCACGGGCATCCGCCTGCTCAGCGCCCAAACCGTGCGCACGGTCAAGACGCTGATGTTCACCTGCGGCATGTATGATCGCTCCGGCGAATTTGCCGTACGCATCGGCCTTCCGTGCAAGAGCGGCGTCGGCGGCGGCATCATGTGTGCGGTCGAGAACCGCATGGGCATCGGCACTTACGGCCCGTCTCTGGACGACAAGGGCAACAGCATCGGCGGCGGTTACGCGCTGGAATACCTCTCGCGCGAAATGCACCTGCATATTTTCGATTCTGAGCGCGCTTGATCTGGTTATATTGCACAACAGCATTTGCATATCATTGTGTGAAATTGAGAATCAGCGCAAATGTGTAGAAAAACGTATTCAGAATTTGTATAATTCCTTAGGTGTCCACTCCACCAAATTAAAAGAAAGAAGTGTGTGTTTATGGCTATTTGGAATTTCCTGCTCTATCTCACCGGCTGGCCCTTAGCGCTGCTGCTGTTCTGCGGCGGTCTGTATTTCACCGTGCGCACTAAGTTCCCCCAGTTCAAGCTCTTTAAGGAATCCATCCGCGTCGTGTCCGAAAAGCCTGCCACCGAAGGCGCTATCTCCTCTTTCGGCGCTTTGATGATTTCGACGGCCTCCCGCGTCGGTACGGGCAACATCATCGGCGTGTCGACCGCTATCTGCGTCGGCGGCCCCGGTGCTGTGTTCTGGATGTGGGTCACGGCGATCCTCGGCGGCGCAAGCGCATTCGTCGAATCCACGCTCGCTCAGGTCTATAAGAAGAAAGATCCCGAGGGCGGCTCCTACGGCGGCCCCGCGTACTACATCGAGGCGGCGCTTCACAACCGCCCGCTGGCGATTATCTTCGTCGTGGCGCTGATCATTACCTACGCCGTCGGCTATAACATGCTCGCCGCTTACAATCTCCAGAGCGCGTTCTCCGGCTTCTCCTTCTATCAGGCGAACCCGGAGATGGCCGCCGCCATTATCGGCGCCGTCATCGCGCTGATGTTCCTCTACACCATGCTCGGCGGCGGCAAGCGTCTCGTCAAGGTCACCGGTACGCTGGTCCCCATCATGGGCGTGCTGTACGTCCTGATGGCGCTCATCGCGCTGGCGCTCAACATCAAGAACATCCCCGCGATGTTCGGCATGATCTTCTCCGACGCGTTCAACTTCAACGCCATCTTCGGCGGCTTCATGGGCTCCTGCCTCATGATGGGCTTCAAGCGCGGCCTGTATTCCAATGAGGCCGGTATCGGCTCCGCGCCGAACGCCGCAGCCGCCGCCGACGTCTCCCACCCCGCCAAGCAGGGTCTGGTGCAGATGCTCTCCGTGTTCATTGACACGCTGCTCCTGTGCACCGCCACCGCGTTCATGACCCTCTGCTCCGGTGTGGAGCCGAACGCCGACATCGCCGGCGCGGGCTTCGTGCAGCAGGCGCTCTCCAAGACTTTCGGCGCGGCCGGCCCAATCTTCATTGCGATCGCAATGGTGCTCTTTGCGTTCACCACTCTGCTGGGCAACTTCTACTATGTTGAAAACGGCTTTGCCTACATCATGCGCAAGACTCCGAGCAAGACCTTCACCCTGATTGCCCGCATCCTCGGCGCTGCCCTGATCTTCTGGGGCGCGGTACGTAAGTTCGGCGACGTCTGGGATCTCGCGGACGTGTGCCAGTGTGTCCTCGCGGGTCTGAACATTCCGGTTTGTATTGTGCTCGGCGGCGTTGCGTACAAGGCGCTCGACGACTATGTGGCTCAGAAGAAGGCGGGCAAGAACCCGACCTTCAAGGCCAAGGACGCCGGCGTCCAGGTTCCGACCGATTTCTGGAACTAAACGTAAAGTCCACAAAAGAGGGGAAAGCCTTCCGGCTTTCCCCTTCTTTTTGTGCAAAAACACGCTTGTCGAACCCTGTGTTTCTATTGTATAATACCCCCTATCAACAAAAATGAGGAAACGGGTATGAGCGACCATATCTTCCGCGCCATCAACTCCACGCTCATCTACATTGAGCGCGGCGACGAATATCTGATGCTGCACCGCACGAAGAAGGAAAATGATCTGAATCACGACAAGTGGATCGGCGTGGGCGGCAAGTTTGAGCGCGACGAGTCTCCCGAGGACTGCATGCTCCGCGAGACGCGGGAAGAAACCGGCCTGACGCTTACGCGCTGGCGCTACCGCGGTCTGGTTACGTTTGTCTCCGACACCTGGGAGACGGAGTATATGCACCTCTTTACCGCCGACGCCTGGACGGGTGAGCCGAAGGAGTGCGACGAAGGAGAACTGGCGTGGATCAGGAAAGAAGCGCTTCTCTCCCTCCCGCTTTGGGAAGGAGACAAGATTTTTCTGCGCCTGCTGGCGGAAGATGCGCCGTTTTTCTCGCTCAAGCTGCAATACGAGGGCGACGCGCTGGTTTATGCGCAGCTCAACGGTGAGCGGCTGCCCATACAAAAGGAGGCCCAAGCATGAAATTTTCCCGTAAGGTCGAGCGCTGTGGCCTGTCCCCCATGCGCAAATTCCACCCTTACGCCGTCGCGGCGTGCGAGCGCGGCAAGACCATCTACCACCTGAACATCGGCCAGCCCGACGTGGAAACGCCGCCTGCGTTTTTTGATGCGATCCGCAGTTTTCATCAGAGCGTGCTGGAATACGCCCCCTCTCCCGGCATTCCTGCCCTTATTGGCGCGATCCGCGACTACTACGCCAAGCTCGGCATTGCGTTTGACGACGATCACATCCTCATCACCGCGGGCGGCAGCGAGGCACTTGCCATCACGCTGCAGTGCATCCTTGACGATGGGGACGAGGTGCTGATCCCCGAACCGTTTTATCCCAATTACAACACGATGGTCTGCACCTGTGGTGCCAGTATTCACCCCGTTCCGACCGCGCCGGAGAAGGGCTATCATTACGCCGTGCGTGAACAGATCGAGCGGGAGATTACGCCCCGTACCCGCGCTCTGCTCATCACAAACCCCGGCAACCCGACCGGCACAGTGCTGACGCATGATGAAATGCGCATGATCGCCGATCTCGCGCGTGAGCGCAACCTGTTCCTCATCGCGGACGAGGCGTATCGGGAATTTGTCTACGGCGGAGAGAACCTCCTCTCGTTTGCCGCATTTACCGATATCGACGACAACCTCGTCGTCATCGACACGGTCTCCAAGCGTTTTTCCGCCTGTGGCGCGCGCGTGGGCTGTGTTATCTCCCGCAATGCGGAATTCCTCGGCCACGCGATGAAATATTGCCAGTCTCGTCTGAGCGTCGCAACGCTTGACCAGGTTGCAGCCGCAAATCTCTATACCGTGGGGCCGGAGTACTTTGCCGCCGTACGCGAAGAGTACAAGCGGCGCCGTGATACGGTAGTACGCAAGCTCAAGCAGATCCCCGGCGTGCAGTGTGAGTGCCCCGGCGGCGCGTTCTACCTGATGGCGGCACTGCCCGTGGACGACGCGGACGCGTTCCAACAGTGGCTGCTCGAGTCGTTTGACGACCATGGTGACACCGTGATGTTTGCCCCCGGCGAGCCGTTCTACGCAACCCCCGGCAAGGGCAAGAACGAGATCCGTATCGCTTATGTGCTGGAACAGCAAAAGCTGGAGCGCGCGATGGATCTGTTGGCGCTGGGAATTCAGAAATACAACGAAACACATTGACGGCTTTGCCGGCAGTAAAAATGACCGCCCGTTGGGCGGTCATTTTTGATGTGTCTCTGCTTATTTTGTGATCTGCTCCAGCGCGGCAAGGCGCAGGCAGACGCAAAAGACCTCCATTGCCTGCTCCAGCTCGCTCAGCGGCGGCAGACTCGGCGCAACGCGGATGTTGCTGTCCTGCGGGTCCTTGCCATAAGGGAAGGTTGCACCCGCGTCGGTCATCACAACGCCCGCTTCCTTGCACAGTTCCCAGGTACGCTTGGCGCAGCCGGGGCGAACGTTCACGGACACGAAATAGCCGCCCTTGGGATCATGCCAGGTTGCAAGGCCGCGCGGCGCGATCTCGCGATCGAGGATATCGACCACCAGACGGAACTTCGGGCCCATGACCGCCGCATGCTTCTTCATCAGCTCCAGCGTATGCGCCTTGTCCTTCAGATAGCGGACGTGACGGAGCTGGTTGACCTTGTCGTAGGAAATGAGCTGAATGCCCATCAGACCCAGCAGGTACTTAAGATTTGCCTCACTGCACGCCATGCAGGAGATACCCGCGCCGGGCAGCGTGATCTTCGAAGTGGAGGCGAACTCATACACCATGTCGGCGTTGCCATACTGCTCGCAAATGCTGATGATATCGGGAAACGGAACATAGTCGCCGGAGAACTCGTGCACACCGTAGGCATTGTCCCATACCAGCGCGAAATCGGGCGCGGCGGGTTTCATCGACGCGAGGCGGCGGATCGTCTCATCCGAGTAGATGACGCCGTCCGGATTGGAGTACTTCGGCACCGTCCAGATACCCTTGACCTTGGGGTCCTTGATGTATTCTTCGACCCGGTCCATATCGGGGCCGGTCTCCGTCATCGGGATCGTGATCAGCTCAAAACCGAAGCTCTGGGTGATCTTGAAGTGGCGGTCATAGCCGGGGGCGGGGCAGAGCCACTTGAGGCCCGTCTCCTGCGACCAGGGCTTTGCGCTGTTCTTAAGGCCGTGCGTCATGCCCTTGGAAACGAGATCGTACATAAGCGTCAGGCTCGCACTGCCGCCGGCAAAAACCTGCTCCGGCTTGCAGCCCAGCACGTCGGCAAAGTATTTGCGCGCACAGGGCAGGCCCGCGAGTTCACCATAGTTGCGCGCGTCGATCCCCTCGTCCATACAATCGTTGGGATCGCTGAGTACGGTAAGGATATCGCTGACGAGGTCGAGCTGCTGCTTGGACGGCTTTCCGCGCGCCATGTTGAGCTTGAGCCCCTTGGCCTTGAGCGTTTCATACTCGGCAAGGGTCTTGGCATATTCTTCCTTCGCCTGTGCCGGGGTCAAATCATTGTAATTCATCGCGCAGCCTCCTGTTTTGTTTTGGTGTTTTCATTATACTATGCCGTTTGCACGAATACAAGCGCAAGCAAAAAAGAAAGGCTCTTGCGAGCCTTTCTTTTTTGCGTTTTTAGCCAAACAGTGCCATCAGGACGCCGGCGGCGATCGCGGAGCCGATAACGCCGGCCACGTTCGGGCCCATGGCGTGCATCAGCAGGAAGTTGGAGGGATTCTCCTTCTGACCGACGACCTGCGAAACGCGCGCCGCCATCGGGACGGCGGAAACGCCCGCGGAGCCGATCAGCGGGTTGATCTTCTCCTTGAGGAACAGGTTCATGAGCTTTGCCAGAACCACGCCGCCCGCGGTACCGAAGCCGAAGGCCACGACGCCCATCGCCATAATCTCAATGGTCTGGAGCGTCAGGAAGGTCGTGGCGGTCGCCGTCGCACCGACGGTGAAGCCGAGGAAGATCGTGACGATGTTCATCAGCTCATTGCCCATGGTCTTGGTGATACGGTCGACCACGCCGGACTCCTTCGCAAGGTTGCCGAGCATCAGGCAGGCGATCAGCGGTGCCGCAGACGGCACCAGCAGCGCTACGAACACCGTAATCATGATCGGGAAGATGATCTTCTCTTTCTGGCTGACAGCGCGCAGCGGGCGCATCTTGATGACGCGCTCTTCCTTGGTGGTCAGCGCCTTCATGATCGGGGGCTGAATGACCGGCACCAGCGCCATGTAGGAATACGCGGCGACGGCGATCGGGCCAAGCAG
>CACZPK010000110.1 GCA_902783035.1 Oscillospiraceae bacterium | reverse complement strand
GTAGTCCAGAAGGATGAGGTCTGGCCTGTTGTTGGCAATGTAGGTAATCGCCTGCATCCCCGACTTTGTGGCGGTGACTTTGTAGCGGACGCCGAGCCAGTTCTGCATCGCCTGCAAGAACAGCGTATCATCGTCCACCAGCATGATGTGCTTCTCCTGCTTGCGCGATTCTCCGGTGCGGACAAGCAGGCGGAGCGCGGCGGAGATGCTTTTTACGTCGACGGGGCGCTGGAACTCGTGGGCAATCATACTCTTGGGGATGGTGCCTTCGATTTCGTCGATCTCCTTTTCGCTGCCCATGACGCACAGCGGCCTGTTCTCGCCAAAGCAGGTATCCTTGAGATAGACCAGCAGCTCCGGGGAATCGTAGACAAAATCGCCGGCAAAGAGCATGACCGCGTCAGCGCTGTCGATTTCCTGCGCTGCTTTGTTCATGTCTGGCTCAACGTGGACGGTCTCGATTTCCATTTCCTTGAGGAGATTCTTCAGCGTGTTTGCCATCAGGGCGTTGCCGTGGTTGACCAGCAGTACCTTTCCAGCCATTTTTTCTGTCCTCCTATTTCAGTAATTCGGTTACTTGTTCCCATTCAAAGGCGTCGATGGCGTGCTTTATTTTGTTTACGCGCTCCCGCTCGCCTTGCGGGAGGCGGTATCCCATGAGAAAATCAAAGACATACGCCGCACTTTGGGCGTCCATGCCTGCGGCAAAGCCGCGCAGCTCCTCATACGCCTCTTGCAGCTCGTCGTCGGAAATGAGCGGCAGCGATTCGTCCTCCGCCGCGTCGTCGCTTCCGCACAGCGGCGCGAGCGCAGCGCACGTCGCACGGATGCGCGCGAGCAGATCGGGAAGTTCCGCGCCGACCGCGTCGGTGTCGCCCGCCTTACCCGCAAACTCCAGCTTTTCCGCGAGCGCGCCGATACCTTCCGCGCCGATGGAGCGCGACAGGCTCTTGATCGCGTGTACCTTGACCGTGGTATTGGCAAGGTCGCCCGCGCGCCACAGACTTTCGATCTCGTCCGCCGAGGCGGGAGCGTTCTTTCCGTAAATGGCCAGCGTATCAAGGTAGGTTTCCTCCGAGCCGCAATAGCGCATACCGACGTCAACGCTGATCTCGTCGATCTCCCGCAGCCAATCCGGCAGCTCGACTTCCGGCTCGTCCTCTTCCTCCGGGGCAGGAGTCTGGATCGCGTCCGCCTGCGTCTCCGTGAGCGTCCACAGGCGGTCTCTGCCCTTCCAGATGTGGATGTCCGCCGTGCGCTCATTCATCAGATAGTCCGTATCCTCGTCGATCATGGCGAGCATCACCTTTGCAATCTTGGGGTCGAACTGCGTCCCGGCGCAGCGCTCGAACTCCGCGCGCACCGTTTCCTGCGGCTTCGGTGTGGAATAGGTGCGTGTCGAGGTCATGGCGTCGTAGCAATCCGCAACGCAGATGATGCGCGCCGCTTCGGGGATGTCCGTCCCCTTGAGACCGTCGGGATAGCCCTTGCCGTCGTAGCGCTCGTGGTGGGAACGCGCGCCTGCGGAAAGCTCCGGCATCTCCGTGATGAGGCGCAGGATCTCGCTCCCGACCACCGTGTGGCGCGTGATCCGTTCAAATTCCGGGTCCGTCAGGCGTGAGGTTTTGTTGATGATCTCTTCGGGCACGCCGATCTTGCCGATGTCGTGCAGCAGGCCCATCTCGTAGATGTGTTCCTGCTCGGTCTGGCTCTTGCCCATGCGCCGCGCGATCTCAGCGGAATAGGTGGCGACGCGCTCAGAGTGGCCGCTGGTGTAGTGGTCCTTGGCGTCGACCGCCTTGGAAAGCGCGAGCATCATCTGATGCGTCAGATGCTCGGCGCGCAGCGTCTGGTGCTTGACCTCGCTGCGAAGGTCGCGCTGCAGGTGGTCGAGCGTAATGATACGCGCGGTGCGCCGCAGCAGCACCTCCGGCACAAAAGGCTTGCGCACAAAGTCCGCCGCGCCGCCGCGGAAACCCTTGATCTCCGATTCCTCGTCGCTCGCGCCGGTGAGGAACACGACGGGGATCTCGCTGGTCGCGCTCGTTTGGCGCAGCGTGCGCAAAACGTCAAAGCCGCTCATGTCCCCAAGGTTGATGTCCAACAATATAAGATCGGGCTGCAGCGCCGCCGCCCTGCCCGGTGTTTCCGCGCCGCTGTTGCAGGATTCGACGCGAAAGCTCTTGCCGAGTATGTTTGCGGCGAGCGCACAGATCGCCTTGTCGTCATCCGCGATGAGGATCGTCGGCGTTTCGGACAGCTGCAAGGGGGCGGAAGCCGTTTTCTCCGCCGGAGCCTTCAGCTTTCCCTGCGGCAGATACCGTACCAGCATCTCCTCCAGCTTGCCGGAGTCGATGGGCTTCGTCAGATAATCGTCAAAGCCCGCGGCGAGGTATTGCTCCCGCGCGCCGGAGATCGCGTTCGCCGTCAGGCAGATCGTCGGCGTTTGCAGATTGGGGTTGTCCGCTTCGGCGCGCAGCTCTTGCAGCGTCTCAACGCCGTCCTTTTCCGGCATCATGTGGTCAAGAAAGATGATGTCATATTTCTTGCCGCGCGCAAGGGCAAGACCGTCGTCGCCGCTCGCTGCCGTGTCGATCCGTATTCCGGTGCGCTTGAGAAGGCTCTTGAACACCGTGAGGTTCATCGCCGTGTCGTCGACCACCAGTACCGCAGCGTCCGGCGCGGTGAATTTTTCTTTATACTTCTTGCGGCCTGCGATCGAAGCGCGGTAGGACGTTTCGTAGTTGCCGAGCGCGTCCCACTTGACGACCTTCTGCCTGAGCCGGAACGAGAACGTCGAGCCCTCGCCGTAGACGCTCTCCACCTCCAAGCGGCTGTCCATCATCTCCAGCAGGCCCTTGGTGATGTTCATGCCGAGGCCGGTGCCCTCGATGCTGCGGTTGCGCTTTTCCTCGATGCGCACAAATTTGGAAAACAGCTTTTCTATGTCCTCCGGCTTGATGCCGATGCCGGTATCCCGGATCGAGACGTTCAGATAGACACTCTCGGACTCGTCGGGGATACGCTCGCAGCCGAGGCGGAATGTAACGCTGCCTTTTTCCGTGTACTTGACGGCGTTGGTCAGGATATTGGTAATGACCTGCTTGATGCGCACCTCGTCGCCGTTCAGATACTTTGGCGTGGTCTCGTCGAAATCAAGTTTGAGCTGCAAGCCCTTGTTTTCCGCGCGGGTCTGGATCATGTTGACCAGATCGTTGAGCACGACGGAGAGGTCGTAATCCACGGGAATGATCTCCATTTTGCCCGCTTCGATCTTGGAAAAGTCGAGGATATCGTTGATGAGTCCCAGCAGCGTGTTGCCCGCTGTTTTGATGTTCTCGGAGTACATGAGGATATTCGGATCGTCGCTTTCGCGCAGCACCATTTCGTTCATGCCGAGCACCGCGTTGATCGGCGTCCGGATCTCGTGCGACATATTGGCGAGGAAATGGGACTTTGCCTGATTCTCGTACTCCGCCTCTTCCTTGGCCTCCTTTGCCGCGTTCATATCCAAAAGCACGAAAACATACAGCAGGATGACCATGCCGACGATCGACATGTTGGTGAGGGACAGGCCGTATGCGAAGAATTGCAGGATGGACACAAAAAACGGTACGATCGTGAACAGCAGCAGCGGCAGGCGCATCATCCAGCCGATGGGCCGACCGAATTGTATGATGGCAGAGAGTTGGAGCATAAGCGACAGAAGCGGGATGGCGTAACAGACGGGAAAGAGCGCGGCGCGCTGATAGTGATTGGTTGCGTCAAACGTATAGTAAAAGCCCGCAAACAGATTTGCCACAACCAGCAGCTCGCCGACAGCCAACATGTAGTTGACGGTCTTGAGCCGTCTTGGAGCGGACGGAAGCCCTCCCTCGCGGGTGAACAGATCCGACAGATACAGATTGAACCCCCAAACAATGGCAAGCGTCAATGCGAACACAGAAAAGTTGCAGATCCGAACCATCCACCAGCCAAGCTCGCTCGTATCGCCGCGATATTGATAGGCATGCCGGTCGAAGATCAGCAGCAGCATGGCGCCGGCCTCGGTGATCGTCAGCGCGGTCTTGCGCTTCTTGGGCAGCGAGCCGCTGATACAGACAAAAAAGGTAATGACGCCGCAGATGCTGCTCAGCGAGAGCATAAAATCCAGTTGATATGCTCTTAAAAAGTCAAACATTTCTCTCAGCCTCCATTTTTCAGCAGCTCGCCGGCCTGCTCCCATTCAAAGGCGTCGATGGCGCGCTTCACCTTTTTTACGCGCTCCCGCTCGCCCTGCGGGAGACGGTAACCCGCAAGGAAGTCAAAGACATACGCCGCGCTTTGGGCGTCCATGCCTGCGGCAAACCCGCGCAGCTCCTCATACGCCTCTTGCAGCTCGTCTTCGGAAATGAGCGGCAGCGATTCGTCCTCCGCCGCTTCGTCGCCGCCGCACAGCGGCGCGAGCGATACGCACAGCGCGCGGATGCGCGCAAGAAGATCGCCCAGTTCCGCGCCGACCGCGTCGGCGTCGCCCGCCTTACCCGCAAGCTCCAGCTTTTCCGCGAGCGCGCCGATGCCCTCCGCGCCGATGGCACGGGACAGGCTCTTGATGGCGTGGACTTTGACCGTGGTGTTTGCGAGGTCGCCCGCGCGCCACAGACTTTCGATCTCGTCCGCCGAGGCGGGGGCGTTTTTCCCGTAAATGGTCAGCGTATCGAGATAGGTTTCCTCCGAGCCGCAATGAGAAAGCCCCTGCCCGGCGTCAAGACCGTCGATCCCGCGCAGCCAGTCCGGTATGCCGGGGGCTGACGTCTCGCCGCCGCTTTCTTCGCCTTCCGGTTCGCGCAGCTTTTCCTGCGGCAGATACCGCATCAGCATCTCTTCGAGCTTCGCAGAGTCGATAGGCTTAGTAAGGTAATCGTCGAAGCCCTCGGCCAAGTACTTCTCCCGCGCGCCCGAGATCGCGTTCGCGGTCAGGCAGACCGTCGGCGTTTGCAGGTTGGGATTGTCCGCCTCGGCGCGCAGCTCGTGGAGCGTTTCGACGCCGTCC
>CACZPK010000109.1 GCA_902783035.1 Oscillospiraceae bacterium | reverse complement strand
TGATCCTGGCTCATCACGCCCCCGCTGCTCGCGGGTTCGGGGGCGGGTGCAGGTGCGGCTCCGCCGCCTGCCATGCCGGCCATCATCGCCTCAATCTGATCCTGGCTCATCACGCCCCCGCCGCCCGCAGGTTCGGGGGCCGGCGCAGGTGCGCCGTTCGCCGCGGCCATCATCGCCTCGATCTCCGCCTGGGACATCGGGCGACCGCCGGAGTCATCCTCGATCTCAGCCTCAAGCACGCCGGACGAATCCTCGCCCTCGCCAAGGCCAAAGCCGGAAACCATCTCCTTTGCGAGCTCCACGGACATCACGTTCATGAACTCGCTGCTCATGGAACCCTCGATGCTCAGTGCAAAGGAAACGACCACAATGGGGCCTTGCTGCACGGGCAGGTGCTCTGCACGCATCTGGTCCATATCGTCGCAATTGAACGTCACGGGCGTCGAAATATTGACGACACGCCCAAGGAAATCGCTCAGTGCCGTGGATGACGAACCCATCATCTGGTTCATGACCTCGCAAACCGCGCTGAGGGTCAGGTCGTTGAGCTCAAACTCCTCGTCCGGCGTTTCCATGCCCATCAGCAAGTCGACGATCAGTTTGACGTCGCTCATTTTCAGGAGCATGATATTGCTGCCGTCCAGACCTGCCACATACCGGATCTCCACGCCGATCGCAGGGTTCAGCTGGCCCAGCGTAAAGTCCTCCGCGTTGACGATCCTGACAGTCGGCGTCGTGATGTCGACACGATGATCCAACAGGTTAGACACCGCCGTGGCAGATGAGCCCAGACTGATGTTCATAATCTCGCCGATGGCGTCGATCTCCATCGGGGTAAAGATTTCATTGGCCATCTTCCTGCGTACTCCCTCCCTCATCAAGTTCCGGCTGCGGTACGGGCTCCGGCTCAAAGGCGATTTCCTCCGGCATCGGCGGCTCCGCCTGGGAGGTATCCGCCGTCATTTCCGCCGGAAATTCCTCCGGGATTTCTCCTGTGGGAATCTCTTCGGCGGGGATCTCTTCCGGCAGGCCCTCCGGCTGCACCCCATCTTTGATCGCGGTCGCAAACTCTGTTCTCAGTTCGCCCTGAACATCCCGGATCTTGACGGCCAAGTGCTTGTCATGCGTGCCCATATAGCCTGCGAACCACTCTCGTCCGCCGATCCGCAGGCCCACTGTGGAATCTTTCTTTATGTTCATGTCGATCACGTCGCCTACGGCGAGATTGTAAATATCGCTGAGCTGAAGCCGCGTGCGCCCCAACTCCGCCGTGATCTCCAGATCGCTGGTTTGCAGGTGCGAGTAGATCTCTTCCGAATGGTCTTCGCGTTCCTTGCGGAGCACGGCGTTGCCCTTGTTGATCTCCGAAAAAATCTTGCCGAGCACTGCGTCCGGAAGGCAGATGTCCAATCGTCCCGAGCTGTTGGAAAAGTTGATGTCCAGACTCACCAGAATAACCGTTTCTTCAAAGCCGATCAGCTGCACCAGCGTGGGGTTCGCCTCAATTCGGCCGAAATTGAACTCCAGATTGATGTAGTTCTCCCAGCTGCCGCCCATGATGCCGACAAAGTCGGTCATCAGGTTGATGTAAAGGCTCAGGTCCAGATCCGTGTATGTGTAGTCGGACGGAAGGTCCTCTTCCACGTCGCCGTTGCCGCCCATCAGGCGGTCGATCAGGCTGACCATAATGCTCGGCGTCGCCACGATGATGACCGGTGTGTCCTCATGGTAGTCGTTGACGTCCAAATAGGCGAGCGTCACGACCTGGCCGTCGATCAGCGCGTTGGAAAACTCGTAGTAGCGCTGCTCGTCCACGGTATCCACCTCCACCTCGCAGGTGGCACGTGCCAGCGCGTTGATGCGGGTGTTGAGGACCTTGGCATAGTTCTCAAATACGCCGTTGAGCATTTTCAAACGCTCCTTGGTGTACTTTCGAGGACTTCGGAAGTCGTACTTCTGGTACTTTTTCTCTTCCTTTTGCTGCGAGAGGTCCTGCGTCCCGCTCATTGCTGCGGCCAACAGCGCGTCAATTTGACTTTGTGATAATACCTCGGCCATCGGTCAACCTCTCCGCATACAGCCTGTTCCGCTCCGTCCCTTTCGGGGCGGCGGAACGGCGAACTCAAAATAAACTATCCTTCAATCGGCGGCTCCGCCGCAGCGGTTCCGGCCTCCGTGCCCGCGCTCGCGCCCGCATCCGCGTTCTCGCCGTCTCCCGACGTGAACGAGGCGTCGCCTGTGCGTACGCTCTGATACTGTTCGAGCGAATCGCCCAACTGGTTCTCAATATCCTGTCCCGTAATGAGCAGCTCCACGCGGCGGTTGTGCGCACGGTGCTCGCTGGTATCATTCAGATCCACCGGGCGCCACTGGCCGTAACCGACGCTGAGCAGGCGCGCGGGGTCAAGCAGGCATCGATCCTGAATGTAAATGACCACGTTCGTCGCGCGCTCGGACGACAGCCTCCGGTCGCCCTCCGTCCGGTTGGGACGGTTCGGGTCGGCCTGCGCCGTGTGTCCCATGACGCGCAACTCATCGATATAAGGCGCCGCGGGGTTGAGCGCGTCGATCACCACATCGAGGATCGCTTTGCCGTCGTCCCGCAACACGGCGCTGTCGCCGTTGAAGAACACCGCGTCGGCAAAGGAGACGAACACATAGCCGTCGCCCTTCGTGACCTCGATGACCTCCTCCATATCGTTCTGTTCGGAATATTCCTCCAGCGCCTCAAACAGGGCTTGGAGCGCAGCTTCCACATCTTTGGGGTCCAGCTGCTCCGGGCCGAGCATCATGTTGTCCGTGCCCAGATTGTCATCACCGTCGATCGGGCCTTCGCTGCCCGAGATCGCCGCCGCCTCCTGTACGGCGCTGGGGTTAAAACTCTGCACGATGGCTTTCCACTTTGCGTCGCTGATGGTGGACATGGAATACAGTAACACGAAGAAACACAACAGCAACGTCACCATGTCGCCATAGGTGTCCATCCAGTTTGCGCCGCCGCCACCGCCGCCGCCTTTTTTCTTGATCGCCATTGCGATAATCCTTTCTCAAAGGGCTGGCTTACTCGCCCTTGCCCTTCTTTCCGCCGCCGTCGCGCTCCTTCTGGGAGACGAACGTCAGCAGGCGCTCGCGCAGGAACTTCGGGTTTTCGCCCGCCTGGATGCCGCAGATCCCCTCAACGATGATCTGCTTGCAGATGACCTCCTTTTCGTCCTGCGCACGCAGATGGCTCGCCAACGGGCCAAAAATCATATGGGCAAGGATACAGCCGTAGAACGTCGTGATCAGCGCCGTACCCATATCGTTACCGAGGTTCGAGCTGCCGTCCGACATATTCAGACCCTTACACATATTCACGAGGCCGCAGAGCGTACCGACCATACCGAATGCCGGAGCGACCGCGGACGCCTTGTCGTACATTGCCGCGCCGGCGTCATGACGGGCCGTCATGTTCTCAATGTCCGTCTCCAGCACCGTACGCACACGATCGGCGTCGCTGCCGTCGACCAGCAGCATGATGGCGGACTTCATGAACGGGTCCGTCTGCTCCGCCGCGCTGGCTTCCAGCGACAGCAGGCCGTCCTTTCTGGCCTTGTTGGCAAGCTCCGTAAGCTGGTCGATGTAGCCCATGGGATTGAAGAGCTTCGTGTTGAGCACGATCTTCATGTGCTTGGGCATCGCCTTGAGCGTCGAGACCGGGATACTCGCGACCACAATGGCCACGGTACATCCCACGACGATCATAACGCTGGGGCCGTCCCAGAAGTTCATCAGCTTGTCGATGGAGATCGCCGGGAAACCCAACATACCGAGGAAGATGAACACCGTCGACAAAAGGACGCCAATGATATATGTAATATTCATATCTGACTATCCACCCTGTAACTTGGAACGTATTTCGACAAATTACCGCTTGTCGACAAGCGCGATCTCGCGGTGGATGTCCACGATCTTCGCCGTGTACTCCGCGATCAGCTGGATGATCTGTTCCCCTGTCTCTTCCACGAGATAATAGTCGCGGTTCATCATGACAACCTTTGTCTCCGGGATGAACTCGATGTGCTGTATCTGATTGTGGTTGACAAGGATGCGTTCCTTGCTTTTGATCTTGGTGAGTTTTATCATGGAGCCCTGCCCATCCTTTCCGGGAAAAGCCTCAGGCGGCGATCCGCCCGGCGACCCCTGCGAGCCGCCGGATCAGGCCGCTAACGCCTCTCAGCGTTTCATATTCACCAGCTCTTCCAGCATGGAGTCGGTTACAGTAACAATACGCGTGTTCGCCTGATAACCGCGCTGCACCGTAATCATGTTCGTGATCTCGGTGGCAAGGTCGGTGCCCGAAGACTCCAGACCGCCCGTGATCAGCGCGGTATCGCCTGCGCTCTCGGGGCCGGTCAGCGCGCCCTTGACCGTCGTCACACGGATCTTGCCCGCGCCGTCCTGCGCCTGATAGTAGCGTCCGTCGACGTGCGTCACGCCGTTGGGGTTTGTCACCTTGCCGAGGGCAATGTAGCCGACGGTATACAGCGTACCGTCGCTGGTCATCACGCGCAGCGCGCCCGACTTTTCGTCGATGCTGACGCTGTCTGCCTGCAGGCGCGCGCTGCCCTTGCTTTCATCATCCAGGAACTTCGCCGGCTCCGCCGTTTCCACAAGCGTCTGCGCTCCGCTCTGCTGGTCGGTCAAATAGGTGGCATCGCGTTTCGGCGAATAGCGCGACCAGACGATCTGGTTGCCCTCGTTCTTCATCGGCAGGCGGATCGCACCCATCGCCGCGGTATTCGTGATGGTCGCGCTCACAAAATACTGATCGCCGGCGACCAGTTTTATCGAGGCGGCAGCATCGCTCTTGGTCCTGTTTTTCAGATTCTTCTCAAAGTCCGTCAGCTTGCCGTCTTCAGTAGCTTGCAGATTATCTATCTGGGTCTGCGTGATCGTCTCAAACTGGACGTTGTGGAGATTGACGCCGAACTTTTGCAGCTTTTCAATCTCATCCTTTGTCATGTTCTTGATCGACTTGACCGTTGCGCTTTCTTCCGTAGTGCTCGCTTTCTCTTCGCCGGTCGTCAGATCATACTTGCGATCCTCCAGCTTCGCCGTGTTCGTCGTATACTTCTTGGTGGCCTGGTCCGCCGTATAGCTGAGCTCCGTATCCGTCTCCAGAAAACCCCAGACCACGCTGCCGTTGCCGTCAACCAGATAGCCGTTGGGGTCGATGTTGAAGTTGCCGAGACGGGTGAGCTTCATGCCGGCGAGCGCCGTTTCATCCGTGGTGGAAAGCGCCGTCGCACCGTCGCCCAGCTCCTTATCGCCGACGAAGAAGAAACCGTCGCCGTCGATCATGGTATCGAGCAGCTGGCCCGTGGGCGTATAGTTCTTGGTGCTCATGTCGAGGTCGATCGTACCGATGGAGGCACCGAAGCCGACCTGCGCGGGGTTGCGGCCGCCGGACACCTGCGTACCGTCCGAACCGGTGCGCTGCGTGGTGTAAAGCGCCTCGTTGAATGTGTAACGCGTCGCCTTGTAGGCGGTGGTGTTCACGTTAGAGACGTTGTTGCCGATGACGTTGAGCGCGTTCATGTGGGATTTCAGTCCCGAAACTGCCGCGTACATGGAACCTGTCATGTTCGTTACTCCTTTTCATAGTTTGTGGCGCGCCGCCGGATACCGGTCAGTCGGGCCGGTATCCACAGCATCCTGAAAAGGTCCTGCTGTCTTACAGTAGTACGGCGCCGTCAATATTGGTGAAAATGTTCTCCCGCATCTCTTCCTGCGACATCGTCGTTATGACCCTGCCGTAGGGGATGTTGATGATAAATGCCCGGGAATCGTCGAACGCGAGAATGTTGGTCGCTCCCTTTTCCTGTGCCTTCTCCACGGAACTGGAAAGCCGCTCCATCAGCGTCGGCGTCAGCTCAATACCGCGTTCCTCCGCCCGTGCCAGCGCATGTTTGGAAAAATTGACCGCCTGCGCGCCATGCGTCTTTGCGTCCATCCGGTCGCGGAGCATTGCGTCAAAGCCGCCCGATCCGCCGGAGGTCTTATGCTGCTGTGCCGCTCCGGTGCTCTGGCCGATCTGTCCGGGGCCCTGTACCTTGTCGATCACGCGTTCCGGCCTCCTTTCCTCTGCGTGCCGTGTTTCGTATCAGCCAAGGGCTCCGTCCGCGTCCGGGGTATGCGGGTCACGCGCAGCGCTCGTTGCGGATGCAGACGCAGTGGTGTTGCCATTGCTGCCGCCGCTTGTTGCACTGCCGCTGTTCGAGGCATTGTTGCTGCGGATCTCAGGCAGCTTGCCGACCGCCATGATGTCCGTGAGGTTGTAGGGGGTCTCCTCGTTGTTGAGGAAAACGACCTGTTTGCCGTTCAGCGTGCCCGTTCCGGTCACGATGCCGAGAAGCTCCTTGATCTCGCTTCCGGTGCGCTTGCCGATCGTGACCTCCTTGCCGACGAGGGATGCCGCATAGCTGAGGTTGGTGGAATCGCTGACGAGGGTGGAGAGGTTGGTGATCGCCTGGATCACGGACATCTGCACCATCTGGTTCATCATCTCGGTGGTGTCGGCGGTGTTGTCGACGGTCTGGTTCTGGAACTGCGCGACCATCAGCTTGAGGAAGTCGTCCATCACCATGTCGCTGCCCGCTTTTTTATTGGTCGAGTTGTTCGCGATCTTGGCGGATTCCTGAGTACCGAATACGCTGTTCAGATCCAGTGAGAAATCGCTCATCTCATGTTCCTCCTTTCTTTCTTAATTGGTGCTCACCCGTTGTCGCTTTCGGGATCGACCAGTCCGAGCCGGAGCTGCTGGAGAAAACTCTCCGCGCTGTGCTGCTCCTCACGGCGCTTGTCCTGCTGCTGTTGCTGTTGTTGCTGCTGCTGGCGGTTCTGACCGTTCGGGTCGAGGAACTGCTGGCGCGAATCGTCGCTGGGGCGGACCTCCACCTCAACATCGCTGCGCGCGCTGCCTGCCAAAGCATTCTGAAGGCTGCCGGTATGACGCTCCAACAGATTCGCCGCACGCTCGGTGCTGGGATGCAGCACGACGCTGAGCGTACCGTTTGCATTGCGCGCGATCTCCACCGTCAGCTTGCCGAGGTTTTCCGGCGTCAGCGTGATCTCAACGCGGTTTGCCTCCACATTGTTGACCAGCACATCGCCGATCTCCTTACCGAGCTGCTCCGCGCCGTCCGGCTCTGCCAGCGGAATCGCTCTCGGCGCCTCCGCGACCTTGACCACCGGGGCGTCGACCTGCGCAAACACCGGTGCAGCCTGCTGCTCCTGCGCAGCAGCCTGTGTATCGTCGGCCTTTTCGTCCGTCTCCACCGGGCGCTCGTTGCGCACAACGCGCTGCGTCTCAGGCGTCTTGGCCTCTTCGGTGCGTGCCTCCTGCGGCTGTGCCGTCTGCTCGGTGTGCTCCGGATGCGGCTCCTTTGCCGTTTCCACGGGGGCCTCCGGTTTTGCCTCAACGGGCGTGTCCTCCGTGTGCTCCACGGTTTGGTGCGCCTGCACCGTCTGAACGGGTACCGGCTCCTCGGGCGCCGCCGTTTCCGCAACCGTCTCCAATTGCGGTGCCTGCTCCGCGACCACGGTCTGCTGCACCTCCGGTGTCTCCGCCTGCACGGCATCCACCGTTGCCTGTTCCGGCGCCGCCGTCTCCGCGACCGCCTCCGGCACGATCTCCACCGCCTCGCCCTGCACCTGCGTCACACGCATGTCCGGCTGCGCCTGGAACATCATCGCCGCCGCAATGGCATACTGCTCATCGCTGACGGGCACCTGCTCCGCCGCCTCTGCCTTGCCGTCGTCCTGAGCCGCTTTCGCGTCCTGCTTCGCCGGCTTTGCAACCTTTTCGTCCGTTTTCTCACCGCCTGCGCGTTTCTGGTTGACCATGCTGTCAAAATCGGGCCGTTCCCCGTCCTTCGGTGCCTTCGCGCCCTGATTCGCGGGGCTCGGCGCCGCGGTGTTCACCAACAGCTGGTCCATCATCGGGTTCTTCACTTCCATTCTCTTGTCACCTCCTTCCGGCCTTTGTTTTTATAATAAACGGCAACGCCGTCTATTATCGTCGTCAGCCTGCGGCCGCCTGTGCCCTGCGCGCGGCGGTCAGGTCGTCGAGCGCCTTTTCGTCCGCCTTCGCCAGCGCCGCATCATACTCGCCGCGGCGGATCTCCTTGAGTTTTTCGATGGCGTGGGTCTCCTGCCGCGCCTCCACGACCTTTTGCCGCTTTTCCTCCAGCTCCCGCTGGCGCTGTTCAAGCAGCTTCTGCTCGCGTTGGGCACGCTGCTCCAGGACCTGCTGTCCCGCCTCATATTCGATGGCCTCCAGGTTCGTAAAACCCGCGGCCCGTTTCTCTGCGAACTCCGCATCGTATGCCGCCAGCCGCTCAAACGCCTCATCGCGCACTTTTTCCTGCGCCGCGGCGACCATCTGTGCCTCCGACAGCTCGGACATCAGCACATCCAGCGCCTGCTGTTTATAGTTGAGCACCGGCTCGAGTTGAAATTGAAATCGTTTCACGGTCAGGCGATGCTCCTTTTATCATCATTGCAGGATCTTCTTCATTTCGGCGATACACTCGTCATAACTGTACGCAGAATGGATATCCTGCTTCAAAAAGCCGTTGATATCGTCGATTTTTTGCAGCGCGTAGTCAAGGCGCGGGTTGCTGCCCGGTTTGTACGCGCCGATATTCACCAGATCGGCGTTGCGCTGGTAGACGCTCAGGATATCGCGCAGGCGGCTTGCCAGCTGCTGATGCTCCCTGCTCACCAACTCCACCATCAGACGCGAGATGCTCGCGCCGACATCGATGGCGGGATAGTGGTTCGCCGCGGCGAGCGATCGGGACAGCACGATATGTCCGTCCAGAATACCGCGCACGGTATCGGCGATGGGGTCGTTCATATCGTCGCCCTCGACCAGCACCGTGTAGATCGCGGTGATGGAGCCATGCTGGAAGTTGCCGCTGCGCTCCAGCAGCTTTGGCAGCTCCGCATAGATGGACGGCGTATAGCCGCGGGCGACCGGCGGCTCGCCGATGGCAAGCCCGATCTCGCGCTGCGCCATGGAAAAACGCGTGAGCGAGTCCATCATCAGCAGCACGTCGCAGCCCTGATCGCGGAAGTATTCCGCGATGCCCGTTGCAACGCTGGGGCACTTCATGCGCAGCATCGCGGGTTGGTCGGACGTTGCCACCACAAGGATGGAGCGCGCCATTCCCTCCGGCCCGAGGTCTTTCTGCACAAACTCCAAAACCTCTCGGCCACGCTCGCCTACCAGGGCGATGACGTTGATGTCGGCCTTGACCTCACGGGCGATCATGCCCAGCAAGGTGCTCTTGCCGACGCCGGAGCCCGCGAAAATGCCCATACGCTGACCCTTTCCGATGGTCAGCAGTCCGTCGATGGCCTTTATGCCGAATTCCATTTTCTCACGAATCGGCGGACGCGTCAAGGGATTGATGTATCCGCCGCCGACGCAATAGGTTTCACCCTCTTCCAAAGGCCCTTTGTCGTCGATCGGCTGGCCGAGTGCGTTAATGATGCGCCCCTTGAGGTGCATCCCCACCTTCAGCTCAAGCTGCTTGCCCGTATTGCGGACGAAATTGCCCGCGGAAATGCCGTTCATATCGGCATATGGCATCAATAAGATGTGATCGTTTTTGAAACCGACGACCTCAGCCGTGACCTGCCGGCCGCTCTCGTCGCTGTAGATGCGGCAGATATCACCGACGGCGGCCTTTGCGCCGCTGGCCTCAATGGACATGCCCACGATGTTTTCGATCTTGCCCGTGTGGCTGATCGTCTCTGCCTGTTGAACCTGCTTGATTGCGTTTCGGAACATAGTCAGTCGTTCTCCAAAACCACGCCGTCAAGAACCTCGCGGATATTTTCCAACTGCGTCGAAACGCTGGCGTCGTAGATCACGTCCGGCAGTTCGACAATGCAGGTGCCGCTTTCCTCTTCCGGCATCGGAATCACGCGCACGCGGTCGGCAATGTGGCTCAGCGCCGCGGTCAGTTCCGGGACGGTATAGGCCTTGCCGCCGATGTCGCGGTCCGATACGTAGATGTGTGCCCATTCGCAGCGCTTGTGGGTATCCGTCGCCGCGTCGACCATGCGCAGAATAATGTCGCTGGAATTTTTCAAGCTGACGTGGATGACCTTTTCCGCCACCGCCACCGCCAGATCCTTAAGCTCCTCGCGCGCGTGGTCAAGCATATCGTCCCGTGCGCGCGCCGCCTGCTCCAGAAAGGTTTCGATGCCTTTGATCTGTTCGAGCGCCATGCGCTCGCATTCCTCCTTGCCTTCCTGCATGGCCTGCGCCATGCCCTCGGCGTAACCGCGGCTGTAGCCCTCGTCCCGGGCGGCCTTCTTGGCCTCCTCCAGCTCCGCTTCAAACTCGGCGCGCGCCGTCTCCTTGTAGTGCTCCGCTTCTCCGCGCGCATCGGCGAGGATCGCCTCCGCCTGTACCTTCGCGTAGGCCAGCAGCTCCTCCGCCGGATCGGGCTTTTTCTCTTCCGGTTCCTCCGCCTTTTCGACGGGCGCATCCTTCGGTGTGACGGCGGCATCTTGCCGCGCGGTGCCCGCCTCGCCCGTCTCCTGCGCGGGCGGCGCGGAACGCGGCGCACTCCGGCGGGCGGTGGGAGCGGCCGGCGTAAAGTCCGGCTCGGGTTCGGGCGTATCGCCCACCTTCAATTCGCTGGCGGGCTTGAACACATAATCGCTTGCTTCCATGCCGCGCAGGAAGCCTTTGAATACGTTAGGCAATGATATCGTCCTTTCCGCCCTTCATGATGACGATCTCGCCCTGTTCCTCAAGCCCGCGGATGATGGACACGATGCGGCTCTGCGCCTCTTCGACGTCCTTCATACGCACGTTGCTGGTAATCTCCAGGTCGTCGCGGATACTCTCCGCCATACGGCTGGACATGTTGCCGAACAGCTTGTTGGCGACCTCCTGGTTGGCCGCCTTGAGGGCAAGCACCAGATCCTTCGGGTCGCAGTCACGCACAAAGCGCTGTACGCTGCGGTCGTCCATCGTAACAATGTCCTCAAACACGAACATGCGCTTGCGGATCTCTTCAGCCAGCTCTTCGTTGCGGGAACTCAGGCCGTCGAAGATCGACTTCTCGCTCGAACGGTCGATGTTGTTCATCACGCTGGCGACGAAGTCGATGCCGCCGACCTTGACGTTGCTGTTGCTGACGAAGATGTTGTCGAATCGTTTCTGCATTTCGGCTTCGATGATCTTGATTGCGGTCGGGGAAGCGCTGTCCATTTGCGCCATGTTTTCCACGACCTTGATCTGTCTGCGCCCTTCCAGCTGTTCGATGACCGCCGCCGCCTTATCCGGCGCGACGTAGGAAAGCACGAGGGCAATGGTCTGCGGCCGCTCGTATTGGAGCGCCGTGTAGAGGTCCTTCTCTCTTGCCTTGTTGAGGAAGGCGAACTCGCGGGTCTTGAGGGATTTCGTGACCCTCGCGAGCAGCTCGTTGGCGGTCGCGCCGCCGAACGCCTTCTCCAGCACCGAACGCGCGTATTCCAAACCGCCTTCCGTAACGGCCTTGTTCATCATGCACATCTGGTAATACTCGTTGAGGATGTCCTGCGTGGTCTCCGCGTCCACAAAGCCGAGCTTCGCGACCTCGATGGTCAGCTGTTCGATCTCATCGGGATCCATGTGCTGATAGATGAGCGACGCCTTTTCGGTGCCCAGCGCCACGATAACCGCGGCCGCCTTCTGCGCGCTGTCCAGCTCGCGTTTTTCCATGGGCGGCTCATTTGGCTTGGCCACCTCCGCCTCTGCGGCCGCCGCTTCCTCCGCGGCAGCCGCGGCGGCTGCCGCTTCCGCAGCCGCACGGGCCTTTTTGCCTCTCAGGGGTTTTTCCTTTCTGGCCACGCGCCACTCACCTCCCCATCCTCACGCGACGCCGCATGTTGCGCGGCATCGAACCATAGTGCCGTTACGTTTCTTCGCCGCGCAGCCAGTTCTTGAGCATCTGCGCCGCGATCGAGGGATTCTCCTCGACGAATTTGCGCACATCCTTGCGCACCTGCATGATTTCTTCGGTGTGGACCTCCATAATGTCCGCGCCCTGACCCGCAGCTGCCGCTGCGGCGGCTGCCGCAGCCGCCTCGGCTGCTTCGGCTTCGGCCTTGGCTGCGGCCGCAGCCGCCTCGGCCTCTTCCTTCGCCAGAAGCATCGCGAGTTCTTTCTTCTTCTTGCTGCGCAGCAGCAGCATGACGAGCAGCAGCGCCATAAACAGCGCCATGCCCGCGATCGCCGCGTACACCGCCCAGGCCGGGAGCCCGAAGAGCGTCGCAACGCTGCCGATACCGGTTTCGCCGGCACCGCCGCCGGACTGGTAGAACGGATAGGACACGATGGCGACCTTTTCCGCTTCAACCTCCGCGGGGATATTTGCCGCCGTGGCGGCGAGGTGGACAAACCGCGCAGGGTCCTGCACGTTGATCTTCGCACTGTTGATCGCGATGGCAACGCTCACATCGGTGATGGTGCCGGGGGGCTGCTCGGTCTGGATGTTGTCCTTGGAAACGTAATACTCGATCTCGCCGGAGTTGACGATCTCGCGTTCGTCGCCGCGCACCTGCGTTTCGCGGGTCACGTACTCGTTGATCTCGGTGTTATTCGGCGTGCCGACCACACCGCCCGCCGTTTCGTCGTCTGCGCGAACCAGACTGTTGTTCCAGATCTGGGTGCCGATGATGCCCTTGCCGCCGGAGGAGCCGTCCGCCGCCCACTCAGGTTCATGATAAACGAGGGACTCCTGATAGGTGCGGGTCACATCCACCTTGCTGCGGACACTGACCTCGACGTTTTCCAGTCCCACGATGGGGACCAGCACGTTCATGATGCTGTTGCGCACCTGCTCGTTCACCTGTTCTTCCAGGCTGAGCTTGAATTTGGCGGTCTCGTCCAGCACCTCTGAGAGGCTGTTTTCGCTGTTGTAGCGGTTGCCCGCGCCGTCCTCGACGACGACGTTTTCAATGGTAAGCCCTTGCTGTGCATTGGCGACCAGACGCTGGATCGCGGCGACCTGGTCCTTTGTGAGCGTCTTGCCGTTCTTCATCTGAACGAAAATCGACGCCTTCGCCTCCAGCACGGTGTCATCCAATATGTACCGGTGATCCTCGCCGGGGGTGATATTCACACGCGCATTCGTCACGCCGTCAAACCACTTGATCGTGGAGGCGAGGCGCTCCTGCAGCTCAAACAGTGCCAGCTGCTGCCGGTCGGCCTGTGAGGAAAGCGCATTGATGTTGTCCAAATATGTTCCGTAACCGTAACCGGAGGAAGGGTACCCCTGCTGCGCGATCAGCGCGCGCAGGCGGTCGGCGTCCTCCTCGTAAACCTCCACGGTGTCGTTGTTGCGTATCTTGACGTCGGTAATGCCCGCATTGTTGAGATAATTGACCACTGCTTGCAGGTCTTCCTGATTAAGCCCGCTGTAAAGCACCGCATAAGGGCGATTGGAGTGGCGCACGACCAGCACCACGATCAATGCAATGATGGCAACGGCTCCCACGGCGCAGGCAATCTTCATCCACCTCTTCATGTTTTTGAAGAAATCCCCGACTTTGCCAAGAGCCTGCCGTGCTTTCTCAGGCAAGTGCGCTCACCCCCTTCCCATCTGTTTGCGCGTTCCTTACAGGTTAATGCGCATCAATTCGTTGTAAGCCTCCATCGACTTGGTGCGCAGCTGCACCAGCAGATCGACGGAAAGCTGCGCCTTGGTCGATGCGATGGTCAGAAGCGCCGGATTGTCCAGCTGTCCCGTTGCCATCAGGTATTCCATCTGCGTTTTCTCGGCGTCGGTGCCCTTGACGGCGTCGATCGCGGAGCGGAAAATGTCCGTAAACGGGCTGCCCTCGGCCTGAGTTGCGTTTTCTTCCGCCTTGGCGGCAGGCTTCGTCAGGGGCATCTGATCCCACAGCGGTTGAATGGCGTTCATGGCAAACCTCCCGTTTGTCTGGTCTTACACAGCGTTTACACGCCGATGTCCAGCCCGCGCTGGACGACCTGCTTGAGTGCGTTGAAGGCGGTCACGTTGGCGCTGAACGCCTGACTGGCAGCCATGGCGTCCGTCACCTCGGCGACGAGGGTGACATTCGGCATCTCGACATAGCCCTCTTCGTTGGCGTCGGGATGGGTGGGGTCATACACGATCGGCAGCTCGCTGGGGTCTTCGGCGATTTCGACGATCTTGACGCCGCCCGCCTGCTCAAAGCCGCGATTCGACACCGCGTGTCCCCGGCGCGCCGCGCGGGACATGGCTTCGCGGAACCCGTTCTTTCCGGTCTCCGACTCCATGACCGTGACCTTGCGGCGATAGGCGCCGCCGCCCTCGGTGCGCGTCGTGTTGATGTTGGTGATGTTCTCCGAAATGACGTCCAGGCGCGCCTGCTGCGCGGTCATGCCGGAGCCGACGATGTTCATGCTGCTGAAAAATGCCATAGGTATCTCTCCTCACCCTTCTGATGCGCCATCAGTTGCTGATGGCATGGCCCAGCGTCGTAAAGTCATTGTTGATGGCTTGCAGCGTGTACTGCATCTGGTAGGCGGTACGCACCGCCTCAAGGCTCTGTTCGAGAACGTTGACGCCGTTTTCGTCCATGCGCGTGACCTCATCGTCCTCATCCACGTCCCAGCGGCTTGTCTCGATCGCCTCACGCGTCTTGGCACGGGTGTGCCCCTGCCGCTCCGCCTCACGGAGCTTTCTGTCAAAATGCTTCTCAAACGTAACGGTCTTGACCTTGTAGCCCGGGGTCTCTGCGTTGGCGATGTTGTCCAAATGCGCCGCCTGCTTCGCCCACAGATAATCCACGGACTTCTCCAGCATCCGCATGCTGTTGCTGGTGATGCCGCCCATGGTCGTCGTGCCGATTCCGGTCAACCGGTCAGTCAGTCGATCCATCGCTTCACGTCCTTTCCTCGGGTGCAATGCGCCCTTATATCTCATAATCCTAGTATTCTTTATATTTATAACACATACTGGGAAAATAATCAATGAAAATTTCGACAGAAAAACGGGAATTCTCAATTTTTCCAGAAATTACCGAACTCATTTCCGGCAACATTGACGCAAAATTGATATTTTGGCCGCCTTTCGTTACTTTTTCCGTGGGATCGCTCCGCAAAAAAGAAAAAGCCCGGCACATTTAGTGCCGGGCCTCCGATTTTGATCCGTTATCTTGGGGTCTTCCCCGCTGTAAGGAATCTCGCTCAATACTTGTCGCTGCCGACGTAACCGCTGCCTGAAGACGGTGCGCTGTAACGCTCAGCGCCAGGCGCGCCGGCAGGTTCAGACGCCGCGGAGATCGCAGACGGTCTGGGCGAGCCGCCGGAACGCTTGTTCACCGGCGCATCGCTGAGCGTGAAGCGGCCGACCAGCTCCTTGAGCAGGTTCGCCTGACCGGACAGCTCCTCGGACGCCGCCGCGGACTCCTCCGCCGTCGCAGAGTTCGTCTGCACAACGCTGGAGATCTGGTCGATGCCGACGCTGACCTGCGCCACGTCGTGGGTCTGCTGCTGCGTCGCGTCGGAAATGAGGTTGACCGCC
>CACZPK010000108.1 GCA_902783035.1 Oscillospiraceae bacterium | reverse complement strand
CTGCCCACCGACGCCGCGACCAAGATCACGATCATCAACCGGCGCTTGAATCCCGTGGACTTTGAGCGCAGCATTTTGATGGAGGAACGCTGGGACGGCCTCGACAACTACCGCGAGGAAGCGAACGACATCCTCAAGCGCCGCGCCGCCGAGAGCAACAACCTTGTGCAAGAGAAATACATCACATTGTCGATCCCGCAGAAAAAGATCGACGAGACGCGCTCCTATTTCCGGCGCGTCGATACCAACCTCGCAAAAAGCCTCGGCAGGCTGGACAGCAGCGCGCGGGAGGTCAGCACCCACGACCGTCTCCGCATCCTGCACGACTTTTTCCGACCCGGCGAGGAACAGTTTTTCACGTTTGAGCAGGCGGCGGCGATCCGGCAGGGCATCGACTTCAAAGACCTCATTTGCCCGGACGGTATCTCTTTCAAGGCCGGACACTTTGAGATGGGCGGCAAGTTTGGGCGCGTCCTGTTTCTGCGCTCTTACGCCAGCTACATTGAGGACGACTTGATCTCCGACCTCTCCGACTTTGACCGCAGCCTTATGCTGTCTATCGACATTCTGCCCGTCCCCACCGACGAGGCGGTAAAGGAGATACAAAGTCAGATACTCGGCGTGGAGAGCGACATCGCCCGCTGGCAGCAGCGCCAGAACGACCGCAACAACTTTACCGCGGCCATCCCCTACGAGCTGGAGCAGTTGCGCGGCGAGACAAAGGAATTTTTGACCGACCTCACCGGGCTCGACCAGCGCATGATCTTCGCCGTTGTGACCCTCGTACACATCGCGGACACGCTGGAGCAGCTTGACGCCGACACGGAAACGCTGCTTGCCATCGGGCGCGAACACCTCTGCCAATTCTCCACGCTCTACTACCAGCAGGAGGACGGGCTGAACACGGTGCTGCCCTATGGCCTCCGGCGCGTCAAGGCGCTGCGGACGCTGACCACCGAGAGCGTCGCCGTCCTCATGCCGTTCCGGGTGCAGGAGATACAAGACCCCGGCGGCCTGTCCTACGGTGTCAATGCGATCTCCAAAAACCTGTTGATTTGTGACCGCAAGCGTCTTATTTCCCCGCACGGGTTTTACCTCGGCGTTTCCGGCTCCGGCAAATCAATGGGCATGAAAGACGCTATCGTGGAAGTGGTACTCGGCACGGAGGACGATGTAATTATCATTGACGCCGAACGCGAGTACGGCCCCGTCGCAAAGGCGCTGGGCGGCGAGATCATCGAAATATCGCCCAACAGCCAGCGGCACATTTCCCCGCTTGACCTCGCCAGCGACTACGGCGACGACGAGAACCCTGTCGCCATGAAGTCCGAGATCATCACGTCGATTTTGGAACAGCAGATGGGCGTCGGGCGCTTGACGGCAAGCCATAAATCCATCATTGACCGCTGCACGGCGAATATCTATCAAGCCTACTTTCACGGCAAGGGCAAGGTGCCTATGCCGCTGCTCACCGACTGGCGCGAGGAAGTGCTGAAACAGGTTGACCCGGAGGCGCGGGAGATCGCGCTGGCGGCGGAGCTTATCACTGAGGGCAGCTTAAACGTGTTCGCCCACCCGACCAATGTAAACATGGATAACCGGATCGTCGTGCTTGACCTTTACGAAATGGGAGAGCAGCTCCGACCCACGGCGCTTGTCGTGACGCTGGAGGCGATTCAGAACCGCGTCATGGAAAACCGCAAGCGCGGCAAATACACATGGGTATTCATTGACGAGTGCTATCTGTACTTCAAGTACCACTACTCCGGCGAATTTCTCTATCGTGCATGGAAACGCTTTCGCAAGTACGCGGGCATTATGACGGCGGCGACGCAGAACGTGGAGGAATGTTTGAAGTCCGAGACGGCGCGGCTCATGCTGGCCAACAGCGAATTTCTGCTGTTGTTCAACCAGTCCGCGACCGACCGGGCCGAGCTGTCCAAGCTCCTGCACATTTCCGACACGCAGATGGGCTACGTCACCAACGCAGACCCCGGACACGGGCTTTTACGTTTCGGCGGCGCGCTCGTGCCTTTCGCAAATACCATTCCCCGCGAAACGGAGCTGTATAAACTGATGTCCACGACGCCGGGAGAAAACTGAACTTATGGGAAATGCGTCTCAGCGTGAGACGCATTTCCCGCTGTTCTTGCAAAACGCACATCAAGGTATTATAATACAAGAATAATAGGGGGGAGTATATTGAATAAAGTAAAATTACGAATCGTTGTTGTAACGCTTTCTATTGTGGCAGTTGTAATATCATACATCTTTCTTGCAATTAGACCTATAGACTATGGTAACGGCTTTATACTTCGTGTTGGCCATTTTGGAACCTGCTCTAATTCACTGATGTACACAAATTGCGGCGAAGCTACACATAGAATACAAAGCACGGTTTTCGCCCCTCTACAAATTGATGCTAATTATTGTGATCAATGCTGGGAAAAGCAAGGTATAGAATACTATCAGTACCTTACAAAAGAGTTTGCTGTTAGCGAGAGATCGGATATAGATGACTCAAAAGAAGCCACAACGGCGAAGATTTGTGCAGAAAAAGCAGTCAGAGATGCGCTCAAGTCTCCAGCAACAGCTAAGTTTTGCAGTTATTCAGAAATGACCGCAAAAAATGTCGGTGGAAATGATTGGGTAGTTACGGGCTATGTAGATGCGGAGAACTCCTTTGGTGCTATGCTTCGGGAAAATTGGACAGTAAAACTGACCTTAACTCAAACAGGGTTTACTAATTTTACAGTAGACTTTGAGTAACTGATTTGAAATAAATTGAAAAAGCAGAAAATGCGTCTCACCGTGAGACGCATTTTTCATATCTAAGGAGGCGAACAATACGCGCGATATAAGAGAACGCAAAGGTGACAGCAGAATCAAAGGCAAGCGCAACGGCAGCGGACAGATTAACAAGGATATACGGCGCTCCATGACCGTCAAGCTCCAAAAGGAGCTTGCGGAGCGGACGCGCAGCCGCGATAACGGCAGCGTCACCGAATCCCCGCCCGAAACGCAAGCGGTGGATCAGGTTGAGGAAAGCGCCGTCAACCTTGCCGGAGGCGTCAGGGAGCGCGTGGAAGATGGCATTTCAAGCGCCGTCACACACGGCAAACAACATTTTCACGAAAAGCAGCCCCGGCGACATATCGGAGAATCCACAGGCCAGCCCACAGCGGCAGCGGATGACGCCGCGCAGCCCACGATCCGCGAACGCTCAGAGCATAGCGCCTCGCGCACGGAGCGCCCGGAACCGAAAACGCGGGAGGTCAGGCAGACCCACACGGCAACAGAACGCAAGCTGCCATCTCTGCAAGAGCGTATGCGTCACATGGCAGTCAAAGGGCGGCAGGAGTCCATCAAAGAGCGAATCACAGCACCGAAAGAACATCCGACCCTCGCCTCTGTCAGTTACCCCGACCATTCGTCGGAGCCAGCGCCGACCCCACCCACACCACGAGAACAAATGCGCCGCGAGGCTATCAAGGAACGGCAGGCCACGCCAAAGCAGCACCCAGCCCCCGCGCCGGTCAGTTACCGCGACCATACGCCGGAGGCAACACAAACGCCACCGACACCGTGGGAGCAGTTACGCCGCGAGGTTATCAATACGCGACGGGCTACGCTGAAAGAGTACCGGCCACCCACGACTCACGCGGCACCGCCATCGGCTCCAATCATCGAGTAAAAGAGCGTTTCTCTGGAAAATCAATCTATCAATCCTATCAATCCGATCAAGGAGCGCCCGCGACGCGCCAACAAGCCGAAAGGTAAACCGGCAGGCGGCACGTCCGTTCCAAAAGCGCGTGGGAGCGCGGCCCCAGCCGCGTCTATCACGCGAAAGGCCCCGGCAATCGGCAAGGTGACGGCGCAACAGACCATCGCACAGGCAAAGCAGCGCGTCCAAAGGAACGCACAGCGCAAGCTGTTCCGGCAATCTCAGCTTGCGGCAAGGAAAACGGCGGAGCTGTCCCAAAAGGCCGCTGCCGTTCTCGTCAAAGCCGTATCCTACGCTTTCGGCATGATCGCCGGACTTGCGGGCGGCGCGGCGCTGCTGCCCGTCATTCTTGTCATCGCGCTTGTGGCGGCGATCCTCGGCTCGCCGTTCGGCATCCTATTTTCCAATGAGCCGACGCCGAACGCGATGCCGCTCAACGTCGCCGTGGGACGGCTCAACATGGAGCTTGCGGACACGCTGGAGAGCTTGCAGACCGGCGACTATGACAGCATCGACCTGCAAGGCAGCGGCCCCGACTGGCGCGAGGTCGTCGCCGTGTTCGCCGTCAAGACGGCGGGAGCAAGCGACGGCGTGGACGTTGCCGCGCTGACGCCCGACCGCGTGGATCGGCTCAGGGCCGTCTTTTGGGATATGTGCGTCATCACATCGACGGTGGAAACCATCAACCACCACGGCACGGACGGCGGCACGGGTTGGACGGAGCGTATTCTGCACATCACGATCACGCCCAAGAGCGCCGACGATATGCGGACGGCCTACGCGATGACCGCAAAGCAAAACAGCGCCCTCGACGACCTGCTCTCTGAGCTTTCGACGATGGAGCTCCTTTTGACTGACCTCGCGGCGCAGACAGAGAAAGTGCGGGAGCTTGTAAAAAACCTGCCCGACAACCTTGCCCCGGAGCGCCGCGCCGTCGTGGAAAACGCCTGCAAGCTCGTCGGTAAAATATCGTATTTTTGGGGAGGAAAATCACTCGTTCTCGGCTGGGACAGCCGCTGGGGAACGCTGCAAAAGGTATGGGCGGAGGGCAACAGCACCACCGGCACCTATCGCCCCTACGGACTGGATTGCAGCGGCTTTGTGGACTGGGTATTCTACAACGCCAGCGGCGGCGCATACGTCCTCGGACACGGCGGAGGCGCGACCATGCAGCACAGCTGCTGTACGCCGATCTCATGGGCGGACGCCATCCCCGGCGACCTTGTATTTTACCCGGAGGATAGCCACGTCGGAATCGTCGGAGGCTGGGACGAAGCCGGAAACCTCTTGATCGTCCATTGTGCCAGCAGCTGCAACTGCGTCGTCATTACGGACGCCAGCGGCTTTACCGCTATCGGTAGACCCTTGTACTACGCGGAGTGTTGATGAAAACCCCGTCCGCTTCTATTGAGGAGCGGACGGGG
>CACZPK010000107.1 GCA_902783035.1 Oscillospiraceae bacterium | reverse complement strand
GGCGGCATATGATACGCTCCACGACTCGCTCAGCCGGGAACAGCAAAAACTCCTGCTCCGATTCCTCGACGCCGAGGAGCACTTCCGCGACGAGGAAAAGATCGACGCCTTCTGCTCCGGGTTCAAGCTGGCGGACGGCATTCGCAGGGAGCTGGGCGAACCATACTCCTACGAAGCGGAGGACGAGGCACGGGCGCAGGAGATATTCCGACGAGAGCAGGAACAGAACGAGTGAGGGCGGCGATGCCGCCCCGCTCCGTTTCAGCCCTGTCGCGCCGTTGTTGACGATTTTTGGACTCGGTTGCATTGCGGCGAGTGTGGACACGGCAAAACGGTTTGGGCGCAACGTTGGCGAAGCGTTCAGGCGAGGAAAAATAGCCCATCTGTAAACAATGAGAGCCGGAAAACCCGCAGTGAGCGCAACTGAAGTTTGCAGCAACCTATTGACAAGTAGGTTGCTGTAGGGTATATTGTTGCCTGAATAGCAACGGGAGGTGCGGAAAATGAATGATCTCTATGCGCTGGTCGAGCGATTAGACGAAGAGATCGCTCAACTGCCTGCCGGATACGTTTCGAAGAAGAATATCAGAGGAAAAGTGCAATACTATCTGCAATGGAAAGAAAACGGCAAGCTGAAAAGCAAATATGTCCGTGAAAGCGGTCTGCCAGAGCTGGAAACACAGATTGAACGGCGAAAACGGCTGCAGGCGAAGCGGAAGGAGTTGATGAATATGCTTCCGAAGAACGGAGCCGCCGCATCCTATGAAACAAGTGTGATGACAGGCGAGCGGCTCATGCAATATGCGAATAAAGTGCGCGGGTTTGAAAAGCGCGATATGTACGGACAGCTCAAGGATTATGTGTCCGGCTCGGACTGGAACCGTGTGTGCGTGGTCTACGGGCTGCGCCGGACAGGGAAAACCACCATGCTCCTGCAGGCGGTCGCGGATATGACCGAGGAGCAGGCATCGAAAGCGTTCTATCTCAAGGCGCGGCGCACCGATACGATGGCGGCGGTCAACCGCGATCTCAGCAAGCTTTATGATGAGGGCTACCGATACGCCTTTATCGATGAAGTGATGCTGATCAAGGATTTCGTGGATTCGGCCGCGCTGTTTTCAGACGTCTTCGCCCCGATGGGGATGAAGGTCGTACTGTCCGGCACGGACTCCCTGAGCTTTTGGCTGGCGCAGGACGAGGAATTGTACGATAGGGCGCGGATGATCCACACGACCTTTATCCCGTACCGTGAATACAGCCGGTTGCTCGGGATTGACAGCATAGACCAGTATATCCGATATGGCGGGACGCTGCGCGCGGGAGAGATCGACTTTGATGACAAGGAGCTGAACACAGAGGACGCATCCTTCCGAGATGACGAGAGCACACGGCGATATATTGATACCGCGATCTGCAAAAACATCCAGCACTCTCTGGAATGCTACGAGCAAGGCAGCCACTTCCGGCATCTCTACGCGCTGTATGAAGCCGGTGAGTTGACCGGTGCGATCAACCGGATCATAGAGGACATGAACCACTGTTTTGTGCTGAAGGTGCTGGAAAAGGACTTCGAGTCCGCCGATCTTGGCATCACACGAAACAATCTGCGAAAAGAGCGCGATCCGGAAAAGCGAACGACGATCCTTGATCATATCGATACGGCGGCTGTTACCGAACGGCTCATGAAGATACTGGATATCCGGAATCAGGACAGACGGACGGTCAACCTTACGGAAACGCATATTAACGAGATCAAGGAGAATCTCAAGGCGCTCGACCTGATTCTCGACTGTCCGATCGAATACGCGGAGCCTGGGATCGAGCCGGAGGAACACATCCTGTTCACACAACCGGGAATGCGTTATTGTCAGGCAGAGGCGCTGGTGCATTCGATCCGGAAAGACGACCTGTTCTCTGTACTCAGCGAACATGAAAGAGAATATGTGGCAGACCGGCTGCTGGAAGAAGTGCGCGGGCGGATGCTGGAGGATATCGTCCTGCTTGAAACCAGCAAGGCATTGGACAAGAACCGCTATCGTGTGTTCAAGCTCCGCTTTCAGCGAGGCGAATACGATATGGTCATCTATGACCGCGAAAAAGACTGCTGCGCGGCATACGAGATCAAGCACAGCAAGGAAGCGGTTCCAGAGCAGGCGCGTCATCTGACGGACGAGGCGAAGCTGTCCCTGCTGGAACACCGCTTTGGAGAAATAACGGAACGGGCCGTCCTGTACCTCGGGGAACCCCAGGAAATGGGCAACGGCGTAGAGTATCGCAATGCCGAGCAATATTTGAAGGCGCTGCCGGAGTTCGAAATGCGGATGACAATGAGCGATGCCCCGGTTGAGGAGCAGTCCGAAGCGGAGGGGCCTTTCTTCACGCAGAGTATGTAGGCGATACGCCGAAAAAAGCGGGAGGATATTGAATATGCTTTCTCCAGAAGAAGTAAGAGTTGCCGCAAAACGTAAGGAAAAAGAAAACCTGCGGTTCCGCACCTTCCTGAAGAACCGTGTGAACCCCGATGACCTCGACCGGAAGTTCCACGCCTTGCACAAGGAACTCTTCGCGGATTATGACTGTTGCCAATGCGGAAATTGCTGCCGAGCATACAGCACGATCCTTGAACATGACGAAATAAAAATGATCGCCACACACATGAATATGTCGGAGGAATCCTTTGCCGACGCCTATCTGACAGATTGCGCGGAAGGGCTTGAACTCAAAGCGCCGTGCGCGTTTCTTGGCGACGACGGGAAATGCGCGATCCAGGAGTGCAAGCCCGAGGAATGCCGCGGATTCCCCTATACCGACCGTCCGGATCGTTGGTCAAGTCTTTATTCCATTCTGGAGTTCGCGGAGCACTGCCCCGTTGTTTATGAAATGCTTGAACGTCTGAAAGACATCTATCGGTTCCGAAGATAATCCGCGTATCAACCGGGCAGGCCGTCCTGCTCGGTCTGCTTTTTCGCCATTTCCAGCAGCTCCGCCGCGGCCTTGACGCTCTCGACGCGGATCAGGTTGTCCCACGCGTCCTCCTTGCCCAAAAGGTTCATGCCGCCGTGCCAGACCAGGCTTTTATCGATTACCGCAAAGTGCTCGCTCTCAGAGTCTGTCAGCGAAACTGATATGCCGGCCTTGCGCAATCCGTCGATCATCATCTGCACGTCGACCGGGTCGCCAAAACGCGCGCAATCCGGGTGCAGGGTAATCACAGTAACCTTGATTCCTGCCTCCTGCCGAGGTTTCAACAGCGAGATCGTCCGCTCGACCTTCTGTCGGCGCAGGCCGGGGCTTGCGATCACGATCTCCCGCTCCGCCTCGATCAGGTCGCGCTCAAACACCTCGGTATAGTTGCCGCGGTCGTAAATCGCATTGACACTTTGATGACCGGCTGTTGTATCCGACTGGATGCGGTAGCCGATTTTTTTGTACGCCGCGAGACGGTTGCGATACTGATTGTCGAATATCCCGATGTGCGCGTCGACGTAGTCGTAGACCACCACGTCACGCTTTCCCTCATAGCTTCGGTTCAGACGTCCGACGTATTGGATCAGCCGTCCATCGAATTTCACGGGCGACGCCAGCATCAGCGTATCCAACTTCGGACAGTCGAAGCCCTCGCCGATCTTCTGTCCCGTGGCAATCAGCAGCATGCTTTCGTCCTTTGGAACCTCCAGCATTTCGCGCCGGATTTCCTGATTTCGGATCTGCGTGTTGTCGCCGTAGAGCAGAAATACATGCTGCGCCGCGTCAGAAAGGCTGTCGTACAATAGCTTCGCGTGTTTTTTGAGCCGGGTCAGGACGACCGGCGTTCTGCCCTCCCGGATGCACTCTCGGACATCCTCAATGATCTGATGGTTCCGATCCTCGCTCTCGCTGATCAGCTCATAGGCACGGTGGATTTCCGGCTTCTCCTCCGAAAAATCCACCACGCGCGTAAAGCGAGGCCGCACCAGAAGGTCAATGCCCTGCGTCAGAGCGTGTTCCTTCGGTGTGTACTGGTGGCGGATCGGCCCCAGCATCATGTAGTTGATCTTTTCCAGCTTGTCGCTGCGAACCGGCGTTGCGGATACGCCGTAGACGTACTTCGCCTTGACCCGCCGCAGCACCTGCTGTGCCTGCGCCGAGGCCGCGTGATGGCACTCGTCCATGATGACAAGCCCGTATCGGTCGATCTCCGAGAATATCTCGCCTTTTCGGTAGACGGAGCCAACCATGGCGACGTCCACGATGCCGGTCGTCTTGTCGGTTCCTGCGCGGTAAGTGCCGATCACATCCTTGCGCTTTTTCGCTCTGCTGGTCTTGGTGTGGTAGGTCGGCGGTTCCTCGTCAATATCCAGAAAACGGTTCAGCTCGTCGATCCACTGGTCGACCAGATCCGCGCTTTCCAGCAGAACGAGCGCCGGAACCTTCCGCTGCGCGATTAGATACGCGCAGACAACCGTTTTTCCGAAGGCGGTCGCGGCGCTCAAAATGCCGTTGTCGAACCGCAGCAGTTTTTCAGCGGCAAGATCCTGCTGCGTCCGCAATTCGCCGCGGAAGCTGACGCGGATTGGCCTGCCGACCGTTCGGTGATCCTCGACCTCGTAAGCGATACCGACCTCGCTGCATTTCTCCGCCAGTGTCTCAAACAGGCCGCGCGGCACCTGAATATACCCCTCGATATCTTTGCCGAGGTAGATCGTACTCAGATAGTAGTATGTGGAGTTGCCGGAGTTCTTCCGTCGGTAGAACTCCGGGTTGTCGATCGTCGCAAGGCAGCGGATCTGATTTTGGAGTCTCGGCGACAGATTCAGCGCGTCGACATAAACGCCGTCCGCGAGCACAATGTGGAGCGTTCCGGCAACATCCTCCGCATGGAAAGCGTCGTTTCGCTTCCACGGCTTTAGGCGCTCCTGACCATGCAGATAAGCGGAGACCACGGGACATCCCATGCGTTCCGTTTCCCATTTCGTAAGCAATCCCTCAATATCTGCCAAGCCAAGTCGTTTTATGTGGTCTAGCGCCTCCAACTGATCCGGGTAGGCGTTCCATGCTTTATCCACAAATGCGCTGTTACCGTTTTTCAGCGCACGTCCCTGCAGTGGCAGGGCAACCAGGTTGCCCAGTGACTGCGTGCTTTCCTGTGACGGGTACATACGGTCATAAAAGCGAAACGAGGTCAGGTTGATGGATTCGCAGCCCTTGTCGAGCAGCGCAAAGCCGAAGCGACGAGCAAGCGATGCTGGAACAGGCTGCTTGAAAAAGATCCAAACATGTGCGCCGCGCCCCGAGCGGGATCGCTCCGTCAGCGCGTCGATACCGCAGAGCTCGCAGATATGGCGCAACGCGTCGACCTCGTCGCGCCAAGCGTCATCCGTATTGGCGTTATCAAGCTGATCCGCGCCCTTTTCGTGGTTGTCAAAGTCGAATACCAGAAAGCGGCAGGTGCCGTCCGGGAACAAGGGATATAGACCGATAACATCGGTGCAGTCTTCCTGTAAGCCTTGGAGATGTCCCATAATATGTCCGAGCTTCAATTCCTTGAAAGCCTTGTTTGCACATTCGCCGCACTCGCAGTACTTTCCTTGCTGCTTTGGGCAAAGCATATCATTCCACCGATTCCTGCATTGCGGAAAATAGCCGCCCTTTTTGCCGCGCTTGGCAAAAACATCATTGCGGCCCCAGAACATACGGAAAAAGGCGCGGGCAACATCAGCGGTTACAGAAATCGGTTCAATCAGGGATGCCTGATCCGGGTCGAATTCGTTCGGCGCGCGATTGGATGTATCAAACACATTGTCTGGCTCAAAAGAGATATGATTCTCAGCCAACAGCTCTTTTAGGCTTTTATTCTCCGCTTGCAAGTCGCGAACCAGCTTTCGCAGGGTATCCAAGCTGTAGGCTTCAATATTCACGGTATCCCTCCAGTCGCCGACAACGATTCATACGGTATCGTTTGCTACAGCAAATGATACCATACTGTGAAACGCAGGGCAAGTAGCAAGAGGTACGTCACCTCCCCCTGTCGCGCCGCCCGTGCCGTTTTTTGGACTCGGTTGCCTCGCGGCGGATACGGACACGCCAAAGCGTTTTTGGCGCGACGTTGGCGAAGCGTTCTGGCGTGGAAAAAATTACCCAACTGGAAACAAAGAGAGCCGGAAATCCCACGGGAAGATTATTCTCCGTTTGGTCAATGTCTTTCCGCTCGACTTCCGGGTTCTTTCGGAGTAATGTTTGTGCCACGAAAGGATGTGATACCACATGGCAAAACGCAGGGCAAAGGGCGAGGGCAATATCCGCAAGCGCAGCGACGGACGCTGGGAAGGGCGCTACACGGCAGGCCACGATCCCAAGACCGGCAAG
>CACZPK010000106.1 GCA_902783035.1 Oscillospiraceae bacterium | reverse complement strand
GCCGTTCCAGATGCTCGTCTCCGCCATCGACTACAACGAATTTGTCGGCCGCATGGCGATCGGCCGCATCGAGCGCGGCGCGCTCAAGCAGAATCAGGAGATCGCGGTGTGCAACTACCACGATCCCGATGCCGCGCCCAAGAAGGCGAAGGCGGTTTCCCTCTACGAATTTGAGGGTCTTGCCAAGAAGCCCGTCACCGAGTCCACCGCGGGCAACATCATTTGCCTCTCCGGCATCGGCGACATCACCATCGGCGACACCATCTGCTCTCCCGACGCCGTGGAGCCGCTGCCGTTTGTAAAGATCAGCGCGCCGACGATGGAAATGACCTTCTCCATCAACGACTCGCCCTACGCCGGACGCGACGGCAAGTTCGTCACCTCCCGCCAGCTGCGTGACCGTCTGTTCCGCGAAACGCTCAAGGACGTGTCCCTGCGCGTGACGGAGATCGACGGTGCGGCCGACGCGTTCAACGTCGCCGGACGTGGTGAAATGTCCCTCTCCATTCTCATTGAGACCATGCGCCGCGAAGGCTATGAGTTCCAGGTCAGCCCCCCGCGCGTCCTGTATCAGGAAATCGACGGCAAGCGCTGCGAGCCGATCGAGCGTCTCGTCGTGGATGTGCCCGCCGATTCCGTCGGTTCGGTCATCGAGAAGATCGGCTCCCGCAAGGGCGATATGGTGGAGATGACCCCTGTGGGCAACCGCATGAAGATCGAATTTCTCGTTCCTGCGCGCGGTCTGTTCGGCTATCGCAACGAATTCCTCACAGACACCAAGGGCGAGGGCATCATGGCCTCCGTGTTCGACAGTTACGCCCCCTACAAGGGTGACCTGAGCCGCCGCAACACCGGTTCGCTGGTAGCGTTTGAGACCGGCGAGAGCGTGACCTACGGTCTGTTCAATGCGCAGGAGCGCGGCGCGCTGTTCATCGGCGCGGGCGTGCCCGTGTATGAGGGCATGGTCGTTGGCGTCAGCCCGAAGCAGGAGGACATCAGCGTCAACGTCTGCAAGAAGAAGCAGCTGACCAACATGCGCGCCAGCGGCAGCGACGATGCGCTGCGTCTCGTCCCGCCCAAGCAGATGAGTCTGGAGCAGTGCCTGGAATTCCTCGCCGACGACGAGCTGCTGGAAGTCACGCCGCATTCGCTGCGCATCCGCAAGACCATTCTCAACCATGAGCAGCGCATGAAAGCGCAGCACAAACACTCCTGAACCGACAACAACCCCCGATGCATGGCATCGGGGGTTGTTTTTATGTGCGGATTCATTCGTCCAGGAACATCACGCCCAGCGTACCGGGGCCACAGTGAGCGGAAATGGTGCAGCCGGCGGTAATGCGGTGGATCTCCCGCGCGCCGGTCCGCTCGCGCAGCAGCGCCTCCAGCTCATCCAACTCCGCGGGGGCAACGTTGCCGGATTCGGCCAGAAACACATGCCCGGGGCGCACACGCCTGCCCTCCAGCCGTTCCTCCAGATACTGACGGTAGACATGCTCCATATTGCCGCGGTATTTTTTGTAGACGGAGATCTTGCCCTCCTTCATCACCAGTGCGGGCTTGATGTGGAGCAGATTCGCCCCCAGCGCCGCAACACCGGAGCAGCGGCCGCCCTTGCGCATGAATTCCAGCGTGTCAAGCACAAAGCTGGTATCCACCTTTTCGGTCAGCGCCGACAGGCGCGCGGCAATTTCTGCCGCCGCCATGCCCTCTTGCGCGCGCTCTGCACCCTCTATGGCGAGCAGCGCAATGCCGGCCGAGAGCATCCGGCTGTCCACCGGATAGACGCCCTCCAGCTCCTGCGCCGCGAGGACGGAGGTGTGGTATGAGGCGGAAAGCTCCGCGCTGATGGGCAGATGGACGATCTCATATCCCTCCGCCAGAATCGCCGAGAAGAAATCTATGTAACTTTGCAGGCTGGGGGCTGCGGTGGACGGCAGCGTGCCGTCCTCGTGATAGCGTCGATAAAGATCGACAGAGGTGAACCCTCCGTCGTCCGGGAAACTGTCATCACCCAGCGTAACGGTCAGCGGAATGCTCCGGATCGAAAAACGCTCAAACAATTCCGGCGTCAGATCGCAGGTGCTGTCCGTGGTGACGACTACAGGCTTTGCCATGGCGCGGCCTCCTTTATTTGCTGATGCTTATTCAGTTTACTTTCCTGCGCGCCTCCTGTCAAGTTCTTTACGCCCGTCGCACACGGAAACATCACGCATATTTACAAACTGTTCACATTTTGCCCATAGGACGGCAACAGTCCCCCGGGTCGTTCCGGGGGACTGTTTTTTGCGTTTGTTACAGCGAATACGCGTTCATGAAGTTCAGCAGCATGGTCAGCGCCTGCGCACGGGTGGCGGGTGCGGCGGGGTTCAGATTTCCCTCGCCGTCGCCGCGGAGAATGCCGTTGCTGCACGCCCAGCGCATCGCATCCAGCGCCCAGGAGGCTGTGTTGCTCGCGTCGGAAAAAGCGGACAGCGCATCCGCGGAGGACGTTGTCTGCATACCCATCTTCGTGCCGTAGCGATAGAGCATCGTCGCCAGCTCCTGACGGCTGATGCTGCGCAGCGGCGCAAACGCACCGTCCTCACCGCGCACGATATCGTTGTCCGCCGCCCAACGGACGCTCTCACTGTACCAGGTGTCCGTCTCGACGTCGGAAAAGCTCGCGTCGCCGTTGATGATGACGTTTCCGTCGGTGACGAGGTGCAAGCGGGAGAGCATGGTAACGAACATGCCGCGGTTCATCGTACCGTTGGGCGCAAACTCCGTGTCGGACACGCCGGAGGCAATGCCGTAGCGCATCGCGGCGGCGACGGCGTCGGCAAACCACGCGTTGGCAGGCACGTCACGATAAGAGCGGGGCGCAACGGAAACCGTCAGCACGTTGCCGGCGAACCAATCCGCCACGCGGAGCGTGTCGCCCTGCAGGGACATGCCGCGCGGATTGGTCGGCATGGACGTCTGCGCGCTGCCGCGCACAACCGTGTAGACCGTGTCGTTCGCGATGGCGCGCACCGCGGCATTGTTGGTATCCGCGACATAGATCGTACCGTCCGCGCCGACGGCCACGTCCTGCGGATGGTCAAAGCGGGCGTTGGCAACCGAGCCGTCCACATAGCCGCCGTCATATCCATCGTTGCCTGCGGCTTCGGACACGCCGGCGACCGCCTCGACCTTGCCGTCTGCGATGCGGCAGATGCGGCAGCGTCCGGTCTCGGCGACATAGAGCACGCCATCGTTCCAGCAAAGGCCGGTCGGCTCAACGAGGCCGCTGGCCACGGTGGCAACCTTGCCGCTCCTCGTGATGCTGCGGATCGTACCGTTGCCGGTATCGGAGACGTAGAGCGTGCCGGTGCTGTCCACGGCAAGGCCGGTGGGACGGTTGAACGTCGCATCCTTGGCCTCGCCGTCGGCGCTGCCCGCCTTCTCATTTCCCGCAAGGGTCTGCACGCGGCCGCCCGCCACATAGCGGATCACGTTCGCATCCGCGTCGGAAACGGCATAGCCGTCCAGGAAGGGCGCAATGTCCCAAGGCTCCTTGAAAAACGCCCTGTCCGCCGCGCCGTCGTGGTAAACGCCCACCGGTTCGCCGGAGACGCCCGCGACGCCGATGGTGCCGGCGAAGCGGGTGAACCGCTCGCCATCCAGCTGCCAGATGACCTTGTTGAAGACGTCGGTGACGAGCAGCGTGCCGTCAGACAGCTCGATGACGCCGGAGATTTGCTTGCGTGCCACGCTCTCCGTACCCGCGGCAAAGGCAGGCAGCGTCAGGAGCAGGGCCAGCAGCAGGACAAATGCGGTGATTTTTTTCTTCATGACTTTGGCTTCCTTTCTCATGTATGGTATGCCGCGCCGCAAATCAAAGCGATGCGCGGGAACAGGGTCTCTGCAGCCTTGCAGCTTAGTCCGGTATGGCGTGGAGTGTCATCGTATCGTCCGTCACCTTGTCTTCGTCAAGATCCCACGGTTCGCCGTCATCTGTCTGCCAACTACATCCGTAAGCATCGCCAAGCATCATCGTAACGGCGTCATCGTCAGCAACAGCGGTGCCCTTCTTGACATAGGCGGTAGCAACCTCTTTCTCGCCCTCGAATGTAAATCCACTGCCGGTCAGATCAAAGGTCACAGCACAGTAATCGCCAATATCCTCGGGAACGATCGGTTCCTCCACGCTGTCGTCATTCAGTACGGTTGGCGTCTTGATGCCAATCGCGAAAAGCCCGAAGCGGGGCTCCAGCTCATCGCTGTATTCGGGCAGGATCGTGCCTTCGCTCTCGTCCTCAACGTAATTCACCAGCGTGCCATCACCCGTGACCTCGCCGCGGTTGTTGAGCGTACCGCCGTTGACCAGTCTGCATCCCTCACCGATGCTGATCGTACCTTCGTTGACGCAGAGGGTGTTGATCTTCACCACCGTGTCTTCTCCAGCGCTCTCCTCTTTGGCGATGGACAGCGTGCCGCCTGAGAGTATCAGCAGGTTCTTAAAGACTGTGCCTTTGGCAGGCGACGTATCCCGGTTCACCGCAGCATACTCCGGCATAGTCGTCGGGAGGCTGGACGGGTCGAGTATCGTGTAAACTTTGGACGTGATCGTCATGCCTGTCAAGTCAACGCTGCCCTCGACCGTCACCGTAACGGTCTGTCTTTCGTGATAGTCACTCGCGGTTGCATCGTGCTCATACGCGATGGACTTCACACCGCTGCTGTTGGGCAGGCTGATTTGCAGGTCCTCGCTGCCGAATGCATAGTCGTTGCTGTCCAAATACAGGTCGAAGGTAAATTCGTCATTCGCCTTGACGGTAAACACCTGATAGGTCTCGCTGCCACTGTCGTCCCATTCGCCCTGACCTGTCTCCCCATTGATCCGGATATCCCCGATCATAAAGTTCCGGCTGTCAGCAGGGTCGGTGTTTTGATTGACGTACTCATGCGGAAATCTGACGGTCTTTGCGACAAGCGTACCGTTGGTGCATTTTATGGTCGCTTTTGCCAGTTCCTGATTGCCCGCGCCAATCTCAATGCCCTCCCACTGCGCCTTTGTGCCGCCATAATTGACCGTTTTGAGCGCCACGCAGCCGCCAAACGCGTCTTCGCCGATGCTCGTCACGCCTGTGGGAAGGGACACGCTCGCGAGCGCACCGCAACCGCTGAACGCACCATTGCCGATGCTCGTCACGCCGCTGCCAACAGACAGTGTGGTCAAAGTATTTCCGACCGCACCACACCATGGCGCATGAGTGGTATCGCTCGTGTCGGGCATCGCGCCCGTACCGGTGATTGTCAACGTTGCGCTGCTGCCGGCGTATGTCCAGCTCAGGTTTCCATATTTGCCCCTGCCCAGGGTCTCGGCGCCATTACTGTCGTACATCCACAGGTTCGCACCAAACGTGCCCGTGCCCGTCAGCTCCGCTTTTCGCAGGGGATCCTCCTCCGTCTTGTTTGTCACGGTTCCGGAGGGCAGGTGCGTCATCCGCCAGTGTTCGTAGTCGTTCGGCGCAGCCGTCGCGCCGCTCTGACTGATCTTTTCCGTACCGTCGTCAAAGTTGCTGATGTCAAGATATGTATAGGAGGTTCCCCCCACGCTCCGCAGGATGATTGTGCCATCTCCCGCAACGGAGCTGTTATTTTGCAGGGAAATACCAAAACACCTGAGGCTGCTGCCTTTGCCAAGCTCGATCGAACCGCCGTTGATCAGGACGGCGTCCGCATCACTCTCATTGGTAAAAATCAACATACTGTTCTCCGGCACGACAACTTTGCCGCCGCTGCCAACGGTGATATTTCCGTTCTTGAGGAAAACATCGCCCCGCATTTCCGTTGCCGTGGCAAGCGTGCCGTTGACCGTCATGCCGTTTTCCAAATCAAGGTGGCTCCCGCCGTCCAGCGTCAGCGTACAGCCCGCGGGAATGGTCAAGGTGTTCCGGAAGGAAACCCCTCTTCCCTGCCGGCTGAAACTCATATTCCCGGGCAGGGGGGCCGTGCCGGTAAAGACGATCGCTCCGCCCTCCGTACCCGCCGCCAGCGCCGTTTGCAGCTCGCTCCAGGTTGCGCACTCGGTTGTCCCGCCGCTGCCGCCGCCACCGCTGCCGGTGTTCGCGGTCATCCAAACATTGGCGGTCTGCGTCCTGCTGCCCATCGTCACGATAAAGGACAGACCGGTCTGGTTTACAGCCGTCCCCGCCGCCTGATAAAGCGGATTGTCACAGGTGACAGTCCATGCTCCGTTCGTAAACTGCGGCGTGGAAAGCGTGAGCGTACCTGTGTTGCTCGCCGCAGTGATGGTCGGCGTGCCGCTCACGCCCACCGGCGTAAAGGAGAATTGCAGCGTCGGATAGCTGGCGGCATTGGCGGCCAGCGTGCCCACGGTGAATTGGTCATTAAAATAGAGATCGACGGAAACTCCGCCCATCACGGCGCTATTCACATCATTATGCGCCCAGGGATACACCTTTGCGTTGCCCTCATAATCGGGCAGAGCGCTGTTGCCGGTAAGCCTGGCGTTATAGTAGCCGATACCGCCGTCTAAATCGCCCGATCCGCCCGAAGATGCCTTTACCCACTTCGCGTAAAGCGTCAGGTTGCCCATAACGGCGGTGCCCGCGGCAAACGTGTTCGTCAGCGCCGCGTCGGTACACCACCCGGCGAGGGTGTACCCCTCCCTGGCGACCGTGGGGAAGAACGCCGCGGTCAGCGGCGTGCCGCCCGCCACCTGCGTCGACTTCGTCAGCGTATCGCCGTCCATAAAGTTAACGCTGTAATAGAGCGTAACGGGGGCGCTGCCGCCGCCGCTGCTGTCGTCATCGTCGTCGTCATCGTCGTCGCTGCTGTACGAGCCGCCCGTGGCGCCGCCGCTGCCGCTGTTACCGTCGCTTGGCGTGGTCGGTGTGGTCGGTGTGCCCTCGTTGGCCGAGGCGTCGAACGTCACCTCGTTCGTTATACCCGCCGCCTTGTCCGCGGCGGCGTCCGCCTCGATCTGCGCCGCCTGCTGCGCCTGCGCCTGCTCCGTCTGTGCCTGCGCCTGCGCCGTCTGCGCCTGCTCCGCCGCCTGTTTCTCGCCCAGGCTCTCCACCAGCTCGCCGACGTCGATCGGGCTCGTGCCGTTTTGGGCCGCCGCCTGCGTGAGCGCCTGCGTGACCGCCTCGCGCAGCTCCTCGTTCTTCGCAAGCTCCTCGGTCGTCGACGCGGACACCTGATCCGGTGTGAACGGCTGCGCGGGCGCGGCGCTCTGCACCGTCTCGCGGCCCTCGGAAACGTCCGACGCCGCCCGTTCCGCGTCCTCCTGCGTGAGCCGTTCGCCCGCGCTGACCGGGAAGATCGCAAGCGGTTTCTTGCCGTCCGCAACGTCCGCAAAGATACGCGTCGCCATCGCAAGGATGGCCTGCCAGCCGGAAAGGTTCTGCTCCGTCGCGCTGAGCACCGTGTTCTCCGTGGCCGACGTGGCAAAGACGCCGACCTGCACCGTGCCCTCCAGCACGCCG